>JAKOVL010000223.1 GCA_029782095.1 Bacillota bacterium
TACATTTCCAAGGCTACGGCATGGGCGATGGTGGGGATGTTTTCGCCCTGGGCCAGGGTGGTGGGGCTGTGCAAAGCCCCGGTGGAAACCAGCAGCACCCGCTTTAGCTCCCCTTCTTTCATACGCCGCCAGATATGGCCCAGCCCCACCAGGGCTGAACAGGCGCAGCCGCTGCCCCCCGCCCCGACCTGCTGCAGGTCGGGATTATAGATCATGACCCCGCAGTCGTTATAGTTGTTTTCCAGATGGTAGCCGCTGCGCGCCAGGATCTGCCTGTTTAAAGTCATCCCGATTTTGCCCAGATCTCCGGTCACGATCAAATCATAATCTGACGGATTCCGCTGCAGCTCCTGGAAATGGAGCAGCAGGGTTGATGCCGCTGCAGGGGCCATGGCCACGCCCAGCCCCAGGGGATCGTTCTGACTTAAATCGACCACTTTTCCCAGGGTCACGGCGGTAATGCGGGGTGGCTGCCCCTCCGCGCCGATTACTGCCGCTCCGGCTCCGGTTACAGTCCACTGGGCCTGGGATGGCCGCTGAAAACCATACTCCGTGGGATAGCGAAACTGCCTCTCCGAGCTGCAGTTATGGCTGGAAGTTGCAGCCAGAACGTTTGTCGCAAAGCCGGCTGCAACCAGGATGGCACCCAAGGAGAGGGATAGGGTAAGGGTAGAGCAGGCGCCATATAAGCCTAAAAATGGAAGGGCCAGTTTGGCGGCGCTATAGCTGGAAGCGGTAATCTGGTTCAATAGGTCACCGGCCAGGAAGTAATCCATCTGCTCGAGGCGATAGTTCCCTTTTTCCAGGGCCAGGGCGCAGGCATCGGCCAGCATTTTCCTTTCCGCCGCTTCAAAACTTTTCTGCCCCATAAATAAATCTTCATAGATTAAGTCGAAATCCGACCCGAGGGGGCCCTTCCCTTCCTTGGGGCCGGCCACCGTCGCCGTTGAAGCTAAGTAAGGGGGGGTATCAAATAAGATGCTATGCTTTCCTGCCTTTGGGCTCATCGTGCACCTTCCGCTTACAGAATCGCCGAGATTAAACCGGCCACAAAGGCGGTTACCACCCCAAAAACAATTACCGAGCCGGCCAGGGCAAACATTTTCGATCCGATTCCCAATACCAGGCCCTCTTTTTTAAATTCCAGGGCCGCCGCTGTCATCGAATTGGCGAAACCGGTCACCGGGACGGCCGTTCCTGCGCCCGTATAGCGGGCAATATTATCGAATACGCCAAGCCCCGTCAGCAGCGCGGCCAGGAAGATCATTGTCGCCACGGTGGGATTGGCCGCGTCAGTGCTTGAGAAGCCCATGGCTATATAAATGTTCTGGATAAACTGCCCCAGCACGCAAATGGCGCCGCCGCTTAAGAAAGCGATAATGCAGTTGCGCCATACCGGCGGCCTGGGCATTTCCCGCTGAACCATGGCCTTATAATCTTCTTCAGTAATGTTTAGTTCGGGAGGGATGCTGGCCACTTTGTCAACCACCTCGCATTCTGCTACCTGTTTTCATGCACGCCGAAGGCCAGTTTCAGATTGACTTTATACTCGACGATTTTCCCATTATCCAGGGCCGCGGTAAAGTTAACCACCTCTACTCCGGTGATATTATCCAGAGTTTTTGACGCCTCCGCTACCGCGTTGCGCATGGCGTCGTCCCAGCTTACCTCGGACTCCCCGACCAGTTCAATGACTTTAGCTACCGTAGTCACCGGCAATTGAACCTCCTTTTGAAATTAATATGGTTGCAGGATTGATGTTGAGAGAAACCGCCACCGGCCGCGAACGACGGGGCGGCTCCCGCGGCGGCATATACCAGATGATGTAGGCCAGCAAGCCGGCTAACAGCACAAACAGGATTAACAAAAAAAGAACCGCTGCTACCCTGAGAGAATGTCCCTGCAAAAACATGGTCGGCCTCCCCCGGGTCAATGATTTTGACAGCGGTTTTAGTATGTTTCAATTATTGCTTCTTATACGGTCAGGACTGAAGGTAGCGGCGCAGCCGGCTTAAAATTCTTTTCTCCAGGCGCGAAACCTGGCGCTGGGAAAGGGTCAAAGCGCGGCCGATTTGGGCCTGCGTTTGCTCCTGGAAAAAACGCAGGACAATGATTTTTCGCTCCATGGGGGTCAACTGCATCATCCCTTCCCGCAGGCTGATGTGGTCGATGAGCTGCTCCTCCTGGCTGATTCCTTCCAGGGTGGCGGCGGTTTCTTCTTCCAGGGCGGACAGCGGCAGGGCTGATTCGGTTATGAGGGAGATCTCTTCCACGGAAATGCCGCAGGCCTGGGAAAGCTCGGACAGTGTAGGCTCACGCTGCAGTTCCTGCAGCAGCTGTTCACGGCAACGGTTGAGGGCACGGGCCTGCTCCCACAGGGAGCGGCTCACTTTTACCGACGAGGCGTTTTTGCGGCGGTAGCAGAGCATTTCTCCCCTGATCCAGGGGACAGCAAAAGTGGTAAATTTAACGGGGATCCCTGCTTTGAAGCGGACGGCTGCTTTAAGCAGACCCAGCATTCCCACCTGGTAGTAATCATCGATCTCGGAGGATGAGCCGGCATAGCGCCGGGCCAGCCCTTTAACCAGGGGGCTTAAGCGGGATATCAGCTCCGGCGCGGCTTCACTCTCGCCGCTCTGGTAGCGCTGAACCAGCGCCCGCAGCTCTTCTTCCATCCGACTAGTTCTCCTCCAGTTTACTCTTGGAACGGATAATCTTGGTTAGCGTTACCTTTGTTCCTTCGCCCGGAGCGGATTGCACCTCCATGGAATCCATGAAATTTTCCATAATCGTAAAGCCCATTCCCGAGCGCTCCAACTCTGGTTTGCTGGTATAAAGCGGCTGGCGGGCTTGCTCCAGGTCCGCTATGCCCACACCCTCGTCGGAGACGGTCACAGTAAGCCGGTTTTCATCCAGCCAGGCGGTGATGGTGATGAGTCCGATCCGATCTTCGTAAGCGTGGATAATGGCATTGGTAACCGCTTCGGATACGGCGGTCTTAATGTCACTAATTTCCTCCAGGGTTGGATCCAGGCGCGAAGCGAAAGCAGCCACGACCACGCGGGCAAAAGATTCATTTTCCGAAAGGCTCGGAATTTCCAGCTTCATAAATGATTGCGCTTGCACCATCATTGCGGCCTCCTTTGCGGCGGCAGGGCCAGGTTCCGAAACGCCTCTGCTTCGCTTTGATAAAAGGGAATAATTTTCTGTATACCGGAGATCTCCAGCACTTTAATCACAGCAGGTGAGACCCGGCATAGGGCCATGCGCCCGCCCCGGGCGGTTAAGCGCCTGTAACGGCCCAGAAGCACGCCGATGCCGGAGCTGTCCATGAAAGACAGCCCCTCCAAGTTTAGCAGCAGATTTTTGGCGCCGTGCTCGTCCAGGGAACGATCAATATTTTGCCGCAACACAGCGGACCAATGATGATCCAACTCTCCCCGTACGCGAATAAGAAGGCACTGATCGCGTATTTTTTTTTCCAGATCCATGGCTACCTCCTTGACTCGGATGCTGATCATGGTAAATTATTCTGCGCCTATCAAAAATTCCCTGCAAAGTTAGAAAAATTTTTCGACAAAGGGGGCCATTGGCTGGCAGGCAGCACCTTGTTTGAAGGGTTCAGGGGGCCATTTGGTACATTTTAAAAGGGCTGCCTTTTTGGGACAGCCCTTTTGCCCCTCCATAGCGCCGAAACTAGCGTCCAAAGCGAAGCCAGCGATAAAGCAAGCGCAGGAAGATCACCGGCTGGGAAGCGCGGGCCACATCGGCGGCGGCCACCAAGTCTACGCTCACCTTCTCCCCTTCGTTGTAGCTGATGATTAACTCGCCCAGCTTATCGCCCCGAACAATGGGCGGTTGGGCTGGAAGCAATTTTATTTCACGGGTGAAAGATTCCTCTGCTCCCCGTGGCAGCAGCAGGCCGAAACGGTTCCGCGACACCAGGTTTACCGTAGACGGCTGACCTTTGTCCACGGTGATAGTGGTCACCACTTCATTCGCATCCAGAATAGGGATGCCCTTGAAATGGCTGAAGCCATAATCCAATAGTTTCACCGCTGCATCATAGCGATCATCCACGGTGGGAGAGCCGAGGACCACGGCCAGAAAACGGGTTTGGCCGCGCTGCGCCGTTGCGGAGATGCCGTTGCCGGCCTCGCGGGTGTAGCCGGTCTTTAGGCCGTCACAACCGGGGTAGTAATAAACGAGGCGGTTGGTGTTGCTTAAAAATACTTCACCGGATTTAATCTGCCCCTTGAGGAAATGCTCGTCCATCCAGATGGTGGCCCACTGGTGGATGCGCGGGTATTCCAGAAGAGCCAGGCTCATGAGCATAATGTCATAAGCGCTGCTGTAATGGTCGGGGTGGTGCAGCCCGTGGGGGTTGCAAAAATGGGTGTCAGCCATCCCCAGCTGCCGCGCCTTTTCATTCATCATCTCGACGAAGCCTTCTACGGAGCCACCCACATGTTCTGCCACCGCCACCGCGGCGTCATTGGCCGAGCCCACCGCCATGCCGATAAGCAGGTTCTCTAAAGAAACTACATCGCCTTCACTTAAGAAAATCTCCGAACCGCCCATGGAAGAAGCCCTGGCGCTGACATATACCTCGTCGTCAAGGGAAAAATTGCCCTGCTCCAGCTGTTCCAGCACCACTAACAGGCTCATGATTTTGGTCAGGCTGGCCGGATAAAGCCGTGCACGGCTGTTTTTTTCCCAGATGATTTTACCGCTGTTCACTTCCATCAGCAGAGCCGCTTCAGCCTTAAGATCAAAATCAGGCTCTTCCGCCAGTCCGGTACCGGCCAGAGACGAACAGAGCAGGCAGATTAAAAAACCCGCCACGATTGCGAAGCGTAGCGCTTTCACCACCTCATCGTCCCCTTTCATTTTTTTGCTATTTTATCCAAGGGAAAAAAAAAAATACGGTTTTACCTGTCTCCGTGACAGAGGGGAGAGGGTCCTTGAAAGCTGTAATTAGGGATTATGGCTGCAGCCATCTTCGGCGGGGCCTAGGGCATTTTAGGAGAAATATGCATGGGAAGACAAATACTCATTCTTCGGATGGCACCTCTGCGCTGGGGCCTGGCTCCCGGCCGGGAGTTAAAAAGCTTAGCCCGTGGCGCGGCGCAGGCAGCTTTAACCATTCTGCAGCTCCGGCCCCCAGGTCGGCCAGGGTCTTCCGGGTGCCACAGTTGACACTGCCGCTGAACGAAGGGCTCCAGGCCATGAGGGGCACGTATTCCCGGGTATGATCGCTGCCGGGATGGGTCGGGTCGCAGCCGTGGTCGGCGGTGATGAGCAGAAGATCTGCCGGCATTAAGGCCTGCATGAACTGGCCTAGCTGAAGGTCAAACTTCTCCAGGGCCGCAGCATAACCGGCGCTGTCATTGCGGTGGCCGTAAAGAGTATCAAAGTCGCCGAAAGTGGCCCAGAGCACTCCGCAGCGCACATTCTCCAGGAGATAGCACAGGTCAGCGGCTACAGCATCATTATTGCCTCCGGGCCGCTTCAGTGTAATCCCGCGATGATTGAAAATATCCGAAACCTTGCCGATAACAGCCACGGGATACCCGGCCCCGGCGGCCAGATCGAGCAGGGTCTCGCCGGGCGGATCCAGGGAATAATCGCGCCGCCCGCCGGTGCGCACAAAAGCACCGGGGCGGCCGGTAAAGGGTCGGGCGATAACCCGGCCCACGGCGTGCTTGCCTTTTAAGATTTCTCGAGCCACAGCACACCAGCGGTACAGTTCTTCAAGCGGCACCACCGCTTCGTGGGCGGCAATTTGGAAAACACTGTCCGCCGAAGTATAGACAATGGGGTATCCTGTTTGAAGGTGCTTTTCGCCCAGTTCCTCAATAATTGCGGTCCCGGAAGCCGGCTTGTTGCCGAGCACTTTGCGCCCCAGGGCCTGCTCAAAAGGCCTGATCACTTCATCGGGGAAACCGCGGGGATAAACCGGAAACGGCTGGGTCAGGATCACTCCGGCCAGTTCCCAATGGCCGCTGGTGGTGTCTTTGCCCGGCGCGCGCAGGGCCATGCGCCCGTAATAGCCCAGCGGGGCGGCATCGGTAAGCCCGGGAGGAAGCGCGCCGGGAGAAGAAAGCTGTAAAATCCTTCCCAGGCCCAGCCGGTTAAGGTTAGGCAGCCTGAGGGGGCCTTCTTTTTGCAGCACGTGGTAGAGGGTATTGGCGCCAGCATCCCCGTACGCCGCGGCGTCAGGCAGCGCCCCCACCCCGGCGCCATCCAGCACCACCACGACCACGCGGCGGCCCGCGGCGGGAAGATCAGGCTCTTGGATGAGTTTTGTCATATACTTCACGTATCTTTCGCCTGGTAATCTGGGTATAAATCTGGGTGGTAGAGATATCTGAATGGCCAAGCATTTCCTGGACGGAACGGAGATCCGCGCCGTTCTCCAGCAGATGCGTGGCAAAGGAGTGCCTCAGGGTATGGGGTGTAATATCGCCGGAAATTCTCGATTTCTGCACATACTTTTTCAGTATTTTCCAGAAACCCTGGCGGGTCAGGCGGCGGCCGTGATGATTGACGAATAGAGCTTTTTCGTCGGTTTTTTTGACCAATTTGGAGCGATGGTTCTGTATGTACTCCTGCACATAATTAATAGCCACGCTGCCGATGGGGACAATGCGCTCTTTCATGCCCTTGCCTTTACAGCGCAGGAAGCCCACATCCGGGTTAAAATCGCTTACATTTAACAGGACCAGCTCCGAGACACGGATGCCAGAGGCGTAAAGCAGCTCCAGCATGGCTTTATCCCGCAACCCGTTGGGCTCACCCAGCTTGGGCTGTCCCAACAGTTTGTCCACTTCTTTGGCTGTCAGAACGCGGGGCAGTTTTTTTTCCAGCTTTGGGGCCTCCAGGTCCCGGGCCGGGCTTTCTTCAACGATTCCTTCCAGGACTAGAAAGTTAAAAAATGAGCGAATTGAAGCGATATTGCGGGATATGGTGGAAGGAGCCCTCCCTGCCTGCTTTAACGAATTAAGGTAGCCGTCAATCAGGTCCCGGCTAATGTCCGCCGGCTCCCCAACTTCATGTTTTTTTAAAAACAGCACAAATTTGGTTAAATCCCTGCGGTAAGATTCCACCGTGTTTTGGGCCAGGCCCTTTTCCACCGACAGGTAATGTGAAAAGTTATCCAACCATATATCCATGGATCGAGATGCCCCTCGCTTAGAAAACTAATAGTATCTATGCTTAAGTATTCTCTTAGAATAACGGAAGCGATGTCATCTCTTCCCGTGCAGGGCAGGGATCAGAAAATATTTCTATATATTCCACAGCGCTTCATTAAAACCCTTTTTTTCATCGGCTTTCCAGCACATGTTTATTTTTAGTGCATCAGCGGGATCGTCAGCTTCATAAACACCGGGGTCACATATGCTTCCACTAAAATGCCCAGGAATAATATCAGTCCCACCAGAAAAATCATCAGTGTATAGGGCCCGATATGCTCGCGCACGGAGCAGGGGCGCTTTTCCAGGTAACAGCGAAAACGCAGCCAGGAAAAGGAAAAGCCGGTGACGGCGATAACCAGGAAAGCCGGTATAATAATCAGATTATGCGGCAAAACGGAACCGAGGGCAAATAAAATACCGCGGAAAGAGGCCCGTTCCACCAGAAAGCCGACGGTGAAGCCTACAGAAAAGCCGCGCAGCACGGTCAGGCCGCAGATAAAGGGAAAGCCGAACAGGAAAATCCCCAGCAGCCAGCTTAAAAACAAGTATTGAAAATTTGTCTTTAAGGACTGGCGAAAGATTAACCCCTGCTCCATGGCCGCATCATCTGCAAAGCTGTCCACAAAAAGGCTGAAATAATGGTTCAGGGCCAGGCGCTGGCTTTCATCCAACCCGCGTAAAACCAGTGAGCCGGCCAGCACCCCCAGCACGAACATAGCGGCGATAAAAATATATATCCCCATATTCTCCCGAAGATATTCCTTGATTTCCAGCAGGATCTCGTCCAAGGACTAACCGCCCCCCGGCAGAAGAGTTCGCTTATCTTTATGCAGCGGGGAGCGGCTTTATGTGACCAGAATTCACCCTGTTCGCGGGAGCCGCTGCACTTAACCTGGCCCGTCAATTCCCGGCCTGGCCTTCATGGTGCGCTCAGCCGGTACAGCTGCAGGGCAATCACTGTTTTCGCGTCTTTTAATTCATTTCGGACAACCATGTCCAGGGCTTCGCTGAGGGGGAGTTTGACCATCTCCACCGTTTCTTCTTCATCAGCAGGCACCGGGGAAGGCACTTTACTTAAACCCTGTGCCAGGTAAAGATAAATTTTTTCATCACTGAAACCCGGAGAAAGGTAGAACCAGCCCAGCGGTCTCCAGCTGTTCCCCTGCAAGCCTGTTTCTTCCGCCAGCTCCCTTTGGGCGCAGTGCAGAGGGTCTTCACCGGGATCCAATTTTCCTGCGGGTATCTCCATCAGTACCGCGGCTGCAGGCTGCCGGTACTGGCGCACCAGGACAACTCGCTCCTCCTCGTCCAGGGCCAGGATAGCCACTGCCCCCGGGTGCTCCACCACTTCGCGGAAGGCTGTTTTACCGGAGGGCAGCTTTACCCGGTCCTGCCGTACATTAACGATGCGCCCACGATAAAGGACGCTGGTGGACAAGGTTTCCTCCTTCAAATGCTGATCCAATTGCTACTCGCCTCCTTTGGAAAGGTTACAGGAAGCAGGAGACAGGAACCGGCAGAAAGTAGCCAATAGCCATACCAGTGCGGCAACGGCACTTCCCTCTCCCCTGGTGGGAGAGGGTTAGGGAGAGGGGGCGTATGGGTCGGAAGTTTGGGGCCAGGAAAAATCCCCTTTTCTCTAGATCTCTTCTTATTCCTTTAAACCAGCCCGGCGCTCCTGTCAACTGGATCCTGTATCCTAATATCCTGCTTCCTCGCCCCCCCCACCCTGCCCTCCCCCACTCAGGGGGGGAGGGGATTTTCGACCCCCAAGCTTTAAACCATTTACACCTGGATTATGTCTCCTGGCTCAATCCTTCTATCCCGACCCTCCCCCACCAGGGGGGAGGGGTTTTAAACCCCGGCTTTATCTTTGGCTTCCTTTAACCTGTCCAAAGCCGGCTTCCCGATTTTTCTGTCTCCTGACTCAATCCTCAGCTCCCGCAACGCTTCCGCGGCGGCCGCGGCGGCCGCGTTAAAAAAGTGGGGATCCTCCCGGTAGCGGCGGCCCATGCTAACGGGGGGGCTTAAAGAAAAATGCTTCATAATCGGAAGCAGCGCCGGGGCCGGTCGCACCATGATACGGTGGCGGCGCTGCAGCCCGTGCCGGACTAGCTGTTCGAGCATAAAGCGCAGCTGCGGCTGCGGTGCCAGCGGCAGCACCAGGCGAGCCGGGGAGAAGGCCGCCACGGCCAGAGAAGTAAGGGTATGATGGCTGATGCCGCGATGGCGGGAGCGCCCGTCGGCAAAGCTGATGCGGGGGATGACCACGGGTATGCCGCCCAGGGCATTGACCCGGTTGACATGTTCACCCAGCTCCATTCCGCTGAAACCAAAGCGCGTTCCTGTGCCCACGTTTCCCGGCCCCATGGAGATGAACACCAGGTCGGCGTTTAAGATGGTCCGGGCTGCGGCCAGGGCTGAATAAATGTTGACCGCTTCGAGATCCCCGCCAAAAGCATGGCCGCAGGTAACAACCCCCTCCAGCAGCTTCTTTGCTTTCAATTCGGCCAGGCAGCGACTTAAAGATGCGGGTAGAGCGCCGCCGTCGCTCATCAGGTAAACTAGGCGACACCCGGGTTGAAAATATTTAATCACCGCCACGGCCGGGGCAAGCATACTGTGCAGCTCGCCTATGAGCACGGGCATCCGCTTTAGGCCTTGAAAAGCAGCCAGGCGATCCTGGTAGCCGGCTGCTTCTTCTTCGCAGCTTAAAACCCGGATCTGCCAGGGGGTATAGCGCAGCTTCATGATATGGCCTTGACCCCGGAAAGGCGGCAGGGGCGCGGAGAAATTATGGCAGACAAAATCGGCTCCTCCGGTACCAAGTCCCAGATGCACGGCGGTGTTATTTAATAACACCAGATCCCCGCAGTTGACCGGGCCGGTCAGGTCGCCATAGTTTATAGCTGCGGCAGGGCGGCCCTCAGAAAAAACTGTGAGCTCGCTGGTATGGCCATTGCTGCGGCGCACTGCCGTGACTACCCCGATGCGCATGCGGAACATGCCTGAAATTCTCCTTGCACTAATTTCGCCGTTAGCCTTCTATTCCCTGCTCAGGTTAACTTTTCTTCTTCACTGCGGCCCAGTGCATCCAGAAAACTTAGCAGCCTGTTTTTATCGATAACAGCGCTTAGGGAAACGCGCTCGGAAACTATGTTAAGGGCTCCCCAGGCGGCGGCAAATAAAAGCAGGGCCGGAGGTTCCAGGGACAGCGCCGCTGCAGCGCCCAAGGCGGCGCCGAGCAGGTTGGCGCCGCAATCGCCCAGCATTCCCTCGGCCAAAAGATCAAGCGGTGCCAGGGCTACGGCTGCGGCCATCAAGGGCAGCAGCATTCGGGCCGCTTCCAGGGCGGATTTTGCGGCAAAGATCAACAGCAGGCCAACCAGAAAAAATATTTTCAAGGCCCGTCCAGGCCTGCGATCCAGCAAGTTTATCCCATTGGCGCTGAACAGCACGGCCAGTACAGCCACGACTCTCAGGGGCAGGGGCAGAGGCAGGGTCCCGGTGAAGAGAAAGGCCACCGGCACTGCCGTGATCACTTTCAACAGGCCCGCCGAGAGGTCGCCTTTTAGCCCCGCGCCCAGGTGGCCGGCAAAACCGGAAACGGATTCTTCCATAAAATCGTCCCATAAGCCGTAAAAAGAAGAACCAAGCAGCAGTAAAGTCAAAGGGATCCATGGAGCCATGTCATTTCCCAGCCAAAGATTGGCCGCCGCAACCATCAGGTGGATTAGCAGCAAAGCCGGCCCCAGGGCCGGAGCGACACTTTTACCCCGGTAATTGGGTTTTACCGCCTGGCGCGCTTTATAAAAAATAATTAAGCGGCGCCCTGCCCAATATGTCCCCAGGGGCGCCAGCAGCAGTAGCAGCGCTTCTGTCATCCGCTGCTCCCCCTTAGCAAAAGCTCCCGCCGCAGCCACAGCTCCCGCAGCACCGCGGCAAACTGCCGTCCCCGGTGCAAAATGGAGGCGGCGTCCCTTCCCCTTTCGCGGTGGCTCATCCTTGTCTCCACCTCCACCACCGCGCAACCCTGGCGCAGCAGATCCAGCGAAAGGGCCACTTCTAGGCCGAACCCCCGGGGCGTATGCTGCAGCAAGGCCAGGAGATCCCGCCGCAGCACCCGCTGCCCGGATAGGGGCTCCTTTAACTTGCAGCCTGTGCCGTGGTAAATAAACCAGGCTGCCAGCCTTTTTACCAGCCCCAGGCCGCCCTTCACCCGGCTGCGGGGAAATAGGGCCACAGCCATCTCCGCCCGGCCCTCCTCCAGCGGCTGCAGGAGACGAAAAAGTTCTTCTGCCGAATCGCCCAGGTCCGCATCAACCAGGGCCAGGTAAGGCTGCCGGATTAAGCGGGCGCCCCATAACACGGCGTAAGCTTTGCCCCGGTTATGGGGCAGGCGGAATACCCGGGCGCCGTGCCGCTCTGCCTCGGTGGCAGTTCCGTCCGTTGAACCATCATCAACAACCACTATTTCCCGCACTCCGGGCACCCGCTTCAGCGCTAAAATCGTTTTCCCGATATATCCTGCTTCATTATAGGCGGGAATCAGCACTCCCAGTTCCATGGGCCAGGCCTCCTTACTGTGCTACCTCCCCCAGGGGGATCAGTCCCTGCCCCCGGGAGCTAAAACCGTAATAACCTCCGATCCCGGAAGCAATCATCTCCAGCAGGGCGATCTGCCCCCAAAAGGTGTCGATATTATCGATGACACCACAACGTTCATCGCCGGAGCACCAGTAATAATCCTCCCTGCCCGTCCAGGGGTAGGCGGCAATAACTTGTTTATTTTCCATGAGCAGCAGCTGCTCCAATACCTGCACCCCCACAGGATCAGGCATCCCCTGCATCAGCACCACGAAACAATCCGGAGGGGGCGGTATCTCTTCAAACTCAATGCTTGCACCTCTTTCTTCTTCCGCGGCCGGGGCGAGGATCGCTTCGGCTGTCCAAGGCTGCACCAGGACACCGCTGCTTTCCAGCAGCGCCTGCAGCTCTGACGTCTCCCCGTCATCGGGGGTGATCACGGCAACTACTTTTCCGCTGAGGCTGTTTAGATAGCTGCGCATGAGCAGGGGCTTAAGCTGCTCCCAGCGCTCCAGCACTTCATTCTTTTCATCGATAATCATTTTGCGCCGTCCCAGTTCCTGCTCCAAAAGCTCAATTATTTCACGCTGGTTGGAAACTAAAAAGTTATCGCCGAAAGAGACACCAACGAGGATGCCCAGGGCCAGGGCCAAAAAGATGGCGGCGATGGCAATGAAGTACTCACGGTAGTCGAGCATATTGGCACCAACTTTTCGCATCTTGATCCAGGGCTTAGAGAATGACCATACAGAAAACCGGATATAAGATACAATCCACCAATAGATTACCGATTTTTAAAAGCGTTATGTATTGGACTTTGCTTCCCCCAGACCGGCCCTCTCCTAAAACCAGGGAGAGGAATTCCCCACACGCTGCCGGCTTCTTCTGGATTCTGACTACCCTTTAAATACCTGCATCTGGCCATTTGCTACTGGTTACTGACTACTGCCTCCTAATAAAGCCTCAGCTTTAATAGCAGCAGCCGCAGCAGGTGCTGCACGACCGGGGAAAAGCAGGCCAGCGCAACCACGGGCATCAGTCCGGCCATGAGGATTACCGGTAAAAATAATGCCGCTTTGCGGGGTGAATAAAGACGGCTGACCCCCTTGGCGTCGACGAGGCGATCGCCCACCCTTAAACGCACCAGGAAAGTGCTGGACATACCCTTGCGGCCTTTTTCCAGGAATTCAAACACCGAGAAATGGGTGCCGATGGCCACTATTAAGGCGGCACCCAGTTCGTAAGCCAAAAGCAGCGCAATATCTTCACTGGTCCCCGGGGCGGCAAAAACGTGGTATGGGATGCCGAGGCGGCTTAAACGCTGCTCTCCGGGCACACCGCGCCCGTCCTGGTATGCATGGACCACCAATTCCCGCGCCCGACTTAAAGCAGCGTCGCTGGCGCTGTCCATATCGCCGATGATCAGATCGGGAATATATCCAAATTCCAGCAGAGCGTCGCCGCCTCCGTCCACTCCGATGAGAACCGGTTTTTTCTCGCGGATAAAGGTGCGGATGGCCCGTAGATCTTCACGGTAACCTTTGCCGCGAATCACCACCACCGCATCCCGGCCCCTGATCCTGGTTTTGAGGGGGGGAAAAGCAAATTCCCCGGTGATCAAGCGCCTCTCCCGGTAGGCGTAATCGAGAGTATTTTTGACAAAGCTGTCCACCACGGCGGTGCTGCTTGATCGGGCTTCTTGGGACATTTGGCTGCAGCGCTCATGAGTAAAAACCTGGCCCCTGGCCTCTATTTTGTGGTTGATCAAAACCGAATCATTGACTATGGCAATAACCTGTTCTTCTTTAATTTTTTCAAAAAAATGCTGCGGCAGCATTTCTACCAAGTGAACCCCTTTGTTTAATAAAAACTGCAGCGGTTCCGGCGGGATCAACCCCGTGCTGAACGGATGAACGTTTAATACTGCTTTAACCCCGCAGCGCCAGAGGCTTTCAGCGGCCACCCAGTCCAGATCGCGGTGGGCAATGAAAGCGATTTCACCGGGGCGCAAGCGCTTCACTAACTCCTTAGTTTTTAGGCCCTTGCGCACCCTGCCGCGATAGTAAAAGTTTAATTTCTTCCCGGTTAAAGCCTCGCTCATCTTATCACACCCTTTGTTAGCTTACCCAACCAGACCGTGAACATATCACACAAAAGTAACCAAAGCTGCCTTCGCCATCGTGAACATGGCAAAAACTTATTGCACAGTTATGTCAACTAAAAAGCATAATCCATTTGCCTCTAGGACAATTTAAACCAAAGCCTGAACATGAGAAAGAAATGCCCTTAATCACACAGAAAAGGTTGGTAATATCAATGAAATCAAGGATTTTAAGGTATTTATCCATTTTTTTTATTATCTTTTTTTGCCTTCTAACATTTGTCTCTTTATGGCAGGCCCAAATGTTCTCAGTGGACCAGGTGCGCATTTATAAAGGTGAATCATATTATGTTAACATGCGTCTTCCTTTTTTATACGTCAAAGGAGACCGTGATGATATTATCCTTTTAAACGGTTCCCAGCTATCCCCGGAATTAAGTCGCGTCCATCCCCCTTACAGCATGGAAGCCCTGGAACTGGGAGAAGTTAAGCTCGAATTTTCTCTGTTCGGCAGAATTCCTCTCCGGCAAATTACGGTTAATGTCCTGCCTGAAGTATACCTGGTTCCCGGCGGTCATTCGATTGGGATTAAACTTCATTCCAAGGGAGTAACTGTTGTGGGATTTTATTACTTTGATGAAAATGGCCGCAATATTTCTCCCGCCCGGGAAGCAGGGGTGCTCATCGGCGACACCATTGTGGCCATTAACGGCGAGGAAGCGAACAATGTGAATCGTGCTGCAGAGCTGCTGGAAAAGGCCGGGGCCGGCCCTGTTGAGCTGGTGCTCAACAGGGACGGTGAGATGATTGAGCTTACCCTCTACCCGGCTTTTTCTTCCATAGACCGCAGCTACCGCATCGGCCTCTATATCCGCGATTCCGCCGCCGGGGTAGGCACACTTTCCTTCTACAACCCCGAAACCAAGCGCTTTGGCGCCCTGGGACATGTGATCCTGGATGCAGATACCAATAAGCCCATTAACATTAAGGGCGGGACCATAGTAAAAGCCAAAATCGTCGACATCAAGGCGGCGCAGCGCGGGCAGCCAGGGGAGAAAACCGGCATCTTCATGGAGCATGACGATTTTAGGGGTGAGATCGATAAAAATACTCCTTTCGGGATTTTTGGCAGGATTGAGCAGTTTCAGTATGAAGATTCGCCTTATCCTGAGCCCATCCCCATGGCCTTGGCCGGACAGGTAGAAACGGGGCCGGCCGAAATTCTAACGGTGGTGGAAGGCGACAAAATCGCCAGCTATGACGTGGAGATCGAAAAAATAACCTACCAAACCAGACCTTCTGACAAGGGGATCGTTCTCCGCGTAGTCGATGAAGAGCTGTTGCAGCTCACCGGCGGGATTATTCAGGGCATGAGCGGCAGCCCCATTATCCAAAACGGGCGGCTGGTCGGAGCAGTTACCCATGTGTTTGTCAACGATCCTACCCGCGGCTACGGAATCTTCATGGAATGGATGTACCAAGAAGCGGAAATTTTAACAAATAATTAATTTTTTTTTAAATACAAGAAGGAATTTTAATCCAGATGTCGAATTTTTTGAGCTAGAAAAAGTTAACTAAAAAGGGGGACTATTTTGATGTTAAAAATATTAGTTGCAGACGACAATAGAGAATTCAACGCACTTTTAACTACATATTTATCCATGGAGCAGGGTTTTGAAGTGATCGGTTCGGCATTTAACGGCAAAGAAGTGCTGGAAATGATGAAAGAGGAAATACCGGATGTTCTCCTGCTGGATATTATCATGCCGCATCTTGACGGGATAGGCGTCCTGGAAGCGATGGCGCAAATGGAAATGGCAAAACGCCCGCATGTGATCATGCTGACAGCCTTTGGCCACGAAAATATAACCCGCCGGGCGGTGGAACTGGGGGCAGCTTATTATATTCTTAAACCTTTCAGCATGGAATCGCTGGCGGAAAGGATCAGGCAGCTTAACGGAAGCGCGGCTACAGCGCCGGTTAACGTAGCTCCGGCAGCAGGGAAAAAGCCGCAGCGGCGCCTGCCGCTGGAAGAAGAGGTCACCGAGATTCTGCACCAGATTGGCATCCCGGCCCATATCAAGGGTTATCTCTACCTGCGGGAAGCGATCATGATGGTAGTGGAAGATATAGACCTTTTGGGCTCGGTGACCAAAGTTTTATACCCCGGTATCGCCGAGCGCTTCGGCACCACCCCCAGCCGGGTGGAGCGGGCTATTCGCCATGCCATTGAAGTTGCCTGGTCCCGTAACAATATTGAAATTATTAAGAAATTTTTTGGCTATACTATTCGTACGGAAAAAGGCAAGCCGACAAATTCGGAATTTATCGCCATGATGGCCGATCGCCTGCGCCTGAACAACAAAGCTTATAGCATTAATTCATAACTCGCGCTGCCAAGACAAAACTGGGCAAACGGTGACGTTTCATTCACGTTGCCGTTTTTTTTTGGGTAGGAGATTGGTTATGAAATTTGGGGTCGTCCCAAAAGTCATTTGGGACGACCCCAATGCCGAAACCTACGGATTGCAAAGCGAGGCCAGCACTTCTTATTTACGCCTGTCTCCTGATCCTACAGGATTCCGTTGGCGATAACCAGGCGCTGGATCTGGTTGGTCCCTTCGTAGATCTGCATGATCTTGGCATCCCGCATGTACTTCTCCGCGGCGTAGTCCCTGGTATAACCGTAACCGCCCAGTATCTGCACCGCGTCGGTGGTCACACGCATGGCCACATCACCGGCAAAACACTTGGCCATGGCCGAGTAATGGGAGAGCCGCTGCTGGCGTTTGCCCACGTGGTAAGCCATGCGCAGCACCAGGGAGCGGGCCGCTTCAATCTGCATGGCCATATCGGCCAGCATGAACTGTACCGCCTGCTGCGCAGCGATAGGCTTGCCGAACTGCACCCTCTCTTTGGCATGCTTGACCGCCAGCTCAAATGCCGCCTGGGCCAGGCCCACGGCCAGGGCGCCGATCATGGGGCGGGAAAGATCAAAGGTCTCCATGGCGGTGCGGAAGCCCCCGCCTTCCTTGCCGAGGCGGTTTGTTTCGGGGATTTTCACCTGGTCAAATATTACTTCGCTGGTATTGCTGGCCCGGATACCCATTTTCTTCTCTTTCTTTCCCGGGGAAAGGCCGGGCGTACCTTTTTCCACCACAAAAGGCGTCAAGCTACGGGCGCCCCTTTCCGGGTCTGTCACGGCGAAAACTACATAAAAATCCGCATACCCGCCGTTGGTTATAAAACACTTGCAGCCGTTAATCACATAGCTGTCGCCGTCTTTGATGGCTGTTGTAGAAATGGAGCCCACATCGGACCCGGCGTTGGGCTCTGTGAGGCAGAAAGCAGCCAGTTTACCCTCGGCCACTGCGCGTAAATAGCGTTTCTTCTGCTCTTCGCTCCCGGCCAGCAGGATTGGCAGCGATGCCAGGGAGCTGGCCCCGATACTGGTGGCGATCCCGGCGCAGGCGCGGCCCAGTTCTTCCGTGACCAGGCAGAGGGTGACCTCGTCCATGCCCGCACCGCCGTATTCTTCGGGTATATTCACGGAGGCAAAACCCTGGATTTGCGCCCGGCGGATGAGATCCACCGGCATCTCTTCTTTCTCATCATATTCCGCCGCCACAGGAGCGATCTCTTTTTCAGCAAATTCCCGGGCTGCTTTTTGCATGGCCAGTTGTTCTTCAGTTAAATCAAAATTCATGTGAGTCCCTCCCATCCTCTCTACTGTATGCTTTCTTTATACTTCTTCGCCCTTTCCAGCATACTGTCCACATGACGCAGGCTTACCTTGTCGATGCTGGCACCGTCCAGCATGCGCGCCAGCTCCTCCCGGCGATCCATTTCATCCAGGGGCAAGGCGCGGGTAAAGGTGCGATCGCCGGACACCTCTTTGTACAACAGAATTTGGCTGTCGGCCATGGCGGCGATCTGCGGGCTGTGGGTGACACAGATGACCTGGTGGTGCCGCCCCAGTAGGGCCAGCTTTTCGGCCACTGCCTGGATGGTGCTGCCGCCTATGCCGGCATCCACCTCGTCAAAAATAAGGGTGGGGATGCGATCCTGGCGGGCCAGGACCGTTTTTAAAGCGAGCATTACCCGGGACATTTCTCCGCCGGAGATAACCTTGGCCAGCGGCTTTAACGGCTCACCGGGATTGGCGGAAAACATAAACTCAACCTGGTCCATGCCCGCGGCGGAAAAGACTTCCCGGGGTGTTAAGTTCACCGCAAAGCGAGCATTTTCCAGGGCCAGTTCCCTTAGTCCCTGCTCCAGCAAGCTTTCCAATGCGGCCGCGGTCTCCCGGCGAATCTGGCGCAGCTCCGCGGAGGCGGCGGTAAGCTGCTCTTCCAGAGCGTTGAGCTGCTGCTCCAGCTCCCGGGCCAGCGTTTCGCTGTTCTGCAGCCGCTCCAGTTCCTCCCTGGCAGACGCGGCAAACTGCAGCACTTCTTCCACCGTTCCACCGTATTTGCGCTTAAGCATACGCATCTGGTTGAGCCGTTCCTGGAGTGCAGCCAGTTCAGACGGGTCAAATTCGATCCTGGACAGGTAATCCCTGAGCTCCAGGGCCACCTCGTCCAGCTGGGCAGCGGCGCTTTCCAGGAGCTTAATTAGAGGGCTTAGGGATTCGTCGATGGCAGCGGCTTCCTCCAGGGCGCTGCGGCAATTGTTAACGCTGTCTACAGCTGCGGCAACACCCAGGTTTTCATCGCCGGCATAAATTTCTGTGTACGCCCGGGAAACAGCGGCGCTTATCTTTTCCGCGTGAGCCAGGATCTTTTCCCGGTGAAGCAGCTCTTCTTCCTCTCCCGGGACCAGGTTGGCCCCTTCAATTTCCCGGATCTGAAAAGCGAGAATATCCAGACGCCGCTCCCGCTCCGCGGCATCTAAGCCCAGATCCGACAGCCGGCGCTGCAGCTCCTGGCGCTTGCGGTAAAGATCGGCCACCCGGCGGCGGCACACCGAGAGCTTGTCCCCGCCAAACGAGTCTAACAGGGCGAGGTGCTGTTCGGGCTTAAGGAGCGACTGGTGCTGGTGCTGGCCATGTATGTCCACCAGCAGCCGGCCCAACTCCTTTAGAAAGGATATGGGGACAGCCCGGCCCTGCACCCGGCCGATGCTGCGCCCGCCGGCCTGTACTTCCCGGGCAATTATTAACTCTTCCTCGGGTGCGATTCCAGCCTGCTCCAGCAAGGGTGTGATTTCTGGCAGGACAGAGGAAACGTTAAATATTCCTTCCACCCTGGCCGCCTCCCGGCCCTGGCGGACCTGCTCCACCGCGGCGCGCTCGCCCAAAAGCAAGCTGATGGCGCCGATAATAATTGATTTGCCGGCCCCTGTTTCTCCGCTTAAGACATTCAGCCCGGGCGCCAGGGTCAAAATAAGATCTTCGATTAATGCAAAGTCGGATACCCGCAGCTCCAGCAGCACAACCTCACCCCCTCCAAATTAGACATTGGATGTTGGAAAATTAGATGTTGGAGTTGCATACTGGCTTCTGAATTCTGGGTTCCTTTAAACCGCCTAAAGCCTGCTTTCCTATCTTCTCCTGTATCCTGTCTACTGTTTCCTGTATCCTAAATCCTGCTTCCCCCCCTCCCCGACCCTCCCCCACCAGGGGGGAGGGTGCTCTAAAAGCCCTAACCCTTCAGCTTTTGATGCAGCAGCCGGTAAAACGAATTATCGGCAAAATGGACCAGCTTCACCTTTTGCGCCGCGCGGTAAACCTCCACGCTGTCTCCTTTTTCCAGGGCAAAACCCACCTGGCCATCGGCAGTCAGCACCACCTGGGTCTGGCCCGAGCCGACCCGCAGGCGGATTTTTTCCGAACCGGTGACAATAATCGAGCGGTTGTAAAAGCTGTGCGGGCAGATGGGGGTTATCACCAGCAGCTCCAGGTAAGGATTGACCACGGGACCCCCGGCGGAAAGAGAATAACCGGTGGATCCGGTAGGTGAGGCCACGATAAGACCGTCGCCTGAATAGCTCTCTAAGTATTCATTGTTTATGTAGGCATCCAGCTTGATGATGCGGGAGAAGGGTCCGCGGGAAACAATGATATCATTAAGGGCGAGGTAGCGCTCCAGTTCCTTGTGACCCCGCCGCACCACCGCCTCCAGCATCATCCGCTCGCGGTAGCCGTAGCTGCCGGAGACGATATACTGCAGGTAGCGGTCCATCTGCTCCACTTCAATTTCGGCCAGGAAACCTTTATGCCCCACATTTATCCCCAGCAGGGGAATTTGCCAGCCGACCAGATCGCGGGCAGCGCGCAAAATTGTCCCGTCGCCCCCGACCACAATAATCAGCTCAATTCTCTCCGGCCAGTCCTTCATCCGTTCGGCCAGGGAAATGTCCGTAGAAAAATCGCTCTGCGCACTGCTGGCGATGAGCAGCGGTATATCGCGGCGGTGAAAAAATTGCTTGATTTTTTCCACCACAAGGGGGGTATTCTCTTTTTGCCAGTTGGGGATCAGGCCTATCCCTTTCATGAGCCCTCCTCAGAATACTAAGCGATAAAGCAAGGCCAGTCCGGCAACTATGAGCAGGATCAGGATAATCCGCACCAGCAGCTCTTCGCGGCCGCCGCTGCCGGCACCGGGTTCGAATATAATATTTAGCTCTTGGAGCACTTCTTTCTCGCCGTTGTAGAGAAACATGCCGCGGGGCTGAAAAACCAGGTAGTCCAGCAGCAGCTCCCGGCGCAGCCCCGCTGAAGCGAGGGAAGCATCTCCCCGGACCACCTTAACCAGGTAGGTTCGGCCATTTTTAGAAACACTGAAATTGCCTTCCCAGTTGAATTCTTTTTTTTTGGCCTCCGCGGCAATAACGATCGGTATCTGCGGGTGGATCTCTTCCAGCTTAAATCCATGGGCCTGCAGCTGCCGCCAGGCTGAAAGCTCTCTGCGGGTCAACTGGTTGCCGGTGCGGCTTCTGGCGCTTTTCTTAGGCCTTCTTTTCTGCCTGAGATAATAAAACAAAGCGGCCCCGCCCACCACCAGCAGCAGCACATAATCCTGCCAGACCATCTGTTCACCTCCGGTGCTGCCCCCGTGCCTGTACATTAATTTCGCCGGCCGGCGCTCAATTCCTCTATCTGCCAGTAACTGCAGGGACCGGAACCGGGGGTTATTTTTGCTGCCGCAGCAGGCGGTGCCCCTGCTCCACTGCCGCCTGTACCAGCTGTTCACTGTCCGGAAGACAGATGCACCGCCCCTGGGGCGTCAACTTCCACAAAGCAAAGAACTCCAGGTTGCCCCGGGGCCCCGGACGGCGGGAGCAGACCAGCCCCCGGCAGCAGTAACCTTCCTGGCAGGCGAATTCGCACAAATCCAGCAGCACCGCCCGGTGCACCGCCGCGTCGCGGATGACGCCGCGCCCCCTGTCGGCCTGTGCGCGGCCCGCTTCGAACTGGGGTTTGATCAGGGCCAGCAGGGCCGGCAGCCCAATCCGGTGCAGTACCGGGATGACCAGTTTCAATGAAATAAAAGATACATCTATGACAGCGAGATCCGGAATGACCGGTAAATGCTCCGCTTTCAGATTGCGGACGTTGAAGCGCTCCATTACTGTAACCCGGGGATCCTGCCTGAGCGTCCAGGCCAGCTGACCATAGCCCACATCCAGGGCATAAACGTGGCGCGCCCCTTTCTTGAGCAGGCAGTCGGTAAAGCCTCCGGTAGATGCCCCCACATCGAGCACAACCAGGTCGCGCACCGATAGGGCAAAATCTTCCAGGGCCCCTTCCAGCTTCAAGCCGCCACGACCGGCATAAGGGTTGTCCGGCGCGGCCAGTTCGATAGTTGCCTGCGGGGGGACCAGGGTGCCCGGCTTGTCGCAGACCCGGCCGTTAACCCTGACGCGGCCGGCCATGATCTCGCTCCGGATGCGGCTGCGGCTCATCTCGGGGTAGCGCTCCACCAGGAGCAGATCCAGGCGACGGGGTTCCGTATGCCTTTTCACCGTGTACCTTTCGCCTTCTTTGCGCCGGCGAAAGAGACCGCGGCCTCGTAGATTCCCGCCGCATCCAGGTGGTAGTAGGAAAGGAGCGCCGCCCGGGGGCCGTGCGGCACGAAAATATCGTCGATACCCAGTCGCTTGACCGGGAGATGGAGCCCTTTTTGCTCCAGCAGCTCCATGATAGCGCTGCCGAAGCCTCCGGCCAAAACATTGTCTTCCACGGTAAGGACTCGGCCGCAGCGGCGAGCCCAGGTCAGGATCAACTCTTCATCGAGCGGTTTGATGAAGCGGGGATTGATCAGTGCAGCGCGGACACCCTGCCAGAACAGCTTCTCCGCCGCCTCCAGGGCTGCGCCAACCCTGGTGCCGGCGGCGATAATCAGCAGGTCATCGCCCTCTTTGAGCAGTTCGCCCTTGCCCCAGGGCAGCAGAGAAGGCGCCGTCAGCTCCACCCCTTCGCCCTTATCGCGCGGGTAGCGCACTGCCACCGGCCCCGGAGCGGCGTGAACGGCGGTATAAAGCATGTGCTGCAGTTCATCTTCATTGCGCGGTGCCATGATGGACATGCGCGGTATGGAGCGCAGAAATGACAGGTCAAAGAGACCCTGGTGAGTTTCACCATCTTCGCCGGTAATGCCGGCCCGGTCTACGGCAAAGATTACCGGCAGATTCTGAATGCAGACATCGTGGATGATCTGGTCGTACGCCCGTTGCAGGAAAGTACTGTACACGGCAAAGACGGGGCGGACGCCCCCTGCAGCCAGGGCCGCGGCCATGGTCACCGCGTGCTGCTCGGCTATGCCTACATCGTAGAAACGGTCGGGGAACTTTTCGGCAAACTGATCCAGTCCGGTGCCGCTGGTCATAGCGGCGGTAATAGCCACCAGATCCGGTTTTTCCTCGCCCAGCCGGACCATGGTCCGCCCGAAAACTTCCGTATAAGTGAGCCCCTGTTTTTTGCCCCGGGGGCGCCCGTTGGACAGATCAAAAGGGCCGATGCCGTGAAAACGCTCCGGTGCTGCTTCGGCAAAACCGTAGCCCTTGCCTTTCTCCGTAACCACGTGGACCAGCACCGGGCCTTTGATGCGCGAGGCCCTTTGAAAAATGTTTTTCATGGCCGTAATATTATGTCCATCTACCGGTCCGAAATAAGTGAAGCCCAGCTCTTCAAAAATCATTCCGGGCATCACCAGGTATTTCAAGCCGCCCTTGAGCCGCTCGGCAGTGCTAACCACCTTTTTGCCAAAGACGGGGATGCGGCCTACCGTATGTTCAAATTCAGCTTTCAGGCGAAAATATTTGGGATCGGAGCGCAGTCGCCCCAGGTATTCGGCCATGCCGCCCACATTGGAAGCGATGGACATGTTATTGTCGTTCAGCACCACCAGCAGGTTTGCCTTGATATGGCCGGCATGATTCAACGCCTCGTAAGCCATGCCGCCGGTGAGGGCCCCGTCGCCGATTACGGCCACGACCTTGTATTGTTCTCCCTTGAGATCGCGGGCCTGGGCCAGGCCTACCGCGGCGGAGATGGAGGTGCTGCTGTGGCCGGTGCCAAAAGGATCATGTTCGCTTTCATCCCTTCTGGGAAAGCCGCTCAAACCCTGATAGCACCGCAGGGTGGGAAAACGATCCCAGCGCCCGGTCAAAAGTTTATGTGTATAGCTCTGGTGGCCGACGTCCCAGATGATGCGGTCCCTGGGACTATCAAAGGTGCTGTGCAGGGCCAGGGTCAGCTCCACCACTCCCAGGTTTGCCGCCAGATGCCCGCCGTTATCGGCCACAGTACGGATCATATAATCCCGGATTTCGGCGGCAAGTCTTTTGAGCTCGTCTGGTGAAAGTTTTTTCAGGTCGCCGGGGAAATTCAGTCCCCGTGCCAGTTCGCCCATATTTTCATATCACCTCGATCTGCTGCGCTTCGCCGGAATGATCCAGTTAAGGGGCTCTTCGAGGCGAGTGAGAATTTTGCCCACTAACAGGATCACTTCCGTGGAGCGATGTATAGCCACACTCTTGCCCAAGGCTTTGCCGCCCACTGTCAAGGCCGCCACCACCGCGGTTAACAATATGCCGGTGTACAGCTCCATCCTTTCGTAGGGGAAAAGCAGGACAAGGCGGAGCGCAATTACCGCGGCCAGGGTGCCGCTGACAACGCCGCTGATATCGCCGACCACATCGTTGCAGAAATTGGCTACCTGCTCGGCATGCTGCACCAGGTGCACCGAACGGCGCGCCCCGTACTCTTTGCGGGCCGCCTTGGCGTTCAAGGGCGCCATATTGGCCGCAGCCGCCGCGGTACCGATTATATCAAAAATAATTCCCAAAAAAATGACCGCCAGCAATATTAAAAAAGAAAGAAAAATAGAATGGACGGTATTGACGAGGAATTGGGCCACAAAACCGAGGATTATCGCCAAAATGAAGGTCCAGAAAGTGATAACGGCGACCCAGCGCCCCACCCGTTGATTTTTTTTATTTCTGGCCAACAGGATTTCACCACTTGGTATGTAGTATAGAGGAGCCAATATACAGGAAACAGGTACTATTTTTTATTATCGTTATCATTGCCGTCTGTACAGAAAAACATAAGTGGTAGCAGGCCAGGTAAACGTTGCGGCTTAGGTCCAGCAGGATTTCCCGGATAGTCACCTGACGTTGCCGTCCAGGCAGTTCCCTTTTAAGACTATCCTCGCCGTGTCGCCACTGGCGAAGCTGGATTGCCACTTAGCTCGCACTTTAATCCCTGGCGTGCCTCTCGGAAAGAGAGCAGTCTAGGAGATTTCCTCACTGCCGCCGATCCTTCTCCTAGCCTCTTTTGCAGAGGGGGTTTAAGAAATGACTTTCCTCCACCCGCTCCACTCAAGGCAGGCTACACTGTACACAGCTTGTCACCGCATACAGGTTCTTCCCAGGCAGTAGTCGTTTGTCTTTATGACAATGCACCACCGGCACTGGGTCTCCGCGAAGGCAGGGTCAACGCCTACATGCCTTTGTAGATCGCCCCGTCCTTCTTAACTCCCAGCACCAGCTCCCGACTGGGCGTCGGCAGCCAGCACCAGGAACTTCATCGATGTGCCCGCAACGGATTTTTAGGCCCGTTTTCAGAGAGGCGGCGACAACTAGAATACTGCACCACTTATGTCCCAGTTACAAGGTATTATAGCACACCGACCTCACTTTCACAACTCACCATTAACTGCACGTGCCAGGCACGTCAAATATTGTTATTTTTTAACATGTAGGCAATGGCCGATTTGGTTAGCGATATATTGTTACCAATTTCCTCATATGTGTAGCCCGCTTCCCGGGCGCGTTTTATATATTCCATCTTTTTTTCCCGAAAATCCCTGGAGCGGCCTCCACTTTTAATGATACTGAATTCAATATTATTACTACAGCAAGACTTAAGGATTTCATCCAAAAATCCTGAACGGTCCCGTATTTGAATAGAGGGTATTATACCGTTACTTTTAATATCTGCTTCCGTTTTTGTTTGAAACGGATCGTGATAAAATTTTTCATAGGCCATTTTCTTTTCCTTATCGGTAAGTGGTTCACCCATTAATTCACTGTATATTTGCAAAGCCTTCTGGCGATCTTTGGAA
This sequence comes from Bacillota bacterium, assembly GCA_029782095.1. Lineage (GTDB taxonomy): Bacteria > Bacillota > Dethiobacteria > DTU022 > DTU022 > JAKPEE01. Next base: position 25,458 of record JAKOVL010000223.1, read on the forward strand.
AAAATATCTAATACAAAACTGGTTTCCACCAAGTCATTAAGCTGATTGCGGTAGTCCCGATCACTGCACCATCGGTACTCAGAGATATTCTCTACAATCCTTGCCCGCACCGCATTCTGGTGGATATAACGCAGAACTGTGACCAGATACAGGTCATCGGTAATCAGATAAGACAAAAAACGGCCTTGAAAGACATGGCCTTTTCTGTTGTGACGCCAGTTGTAATATTGGGCATAGCGACTGTTTAACCGGTGCATGATCTGACTAAGATTTTCTGTCTGTATCTGAATCAGAAGATGGTAGTGGTTATCCATGATTGTATAAGCAAAAATCAGGCAATTAAACTTTATCCGGACGGCGCGCAATAGCTCTAGAAAGAATAGCTTTTCCTTATCCCGCTTAAAAATCTTTTCCTGATTGTTTCCGCGTTGAATGATGTGATAGCAGGCCCCGGAATATTGTACTCGCGGATCCCTGCCGATAAAAATCACCCCATTAATGTATGACATGATTTACCATAACTGCACGTGCCAGGCACGTGCAGTTATGGTTGTTAATTTAAATTTAAAGTAGGCCGTGCTGAATCTTGCAGGCTTTCAAAGCATTTTTCATCAGCATACGGTTGGTGACCGAGCCGACTCCGCCGGGAACAGGTGTAATCGCCTTGGTCTTATCCTTGACGGCATCGAAGGAGACGTCGCCCACGGTCTTGGTCTTCGGTTTACCTTTTTCGTTAAGGACCGGGTTGCCGTCGGCGTCAAGCACTTTGACCCGGTTGATGCCCACATCTACCACAATTGCCCCTTCTTTCACATGGTCAGGCCCAATCAGGTCCGGTTTGCCAGCGGCCACAATGAGGATATCCGCGCCGGCAGTATGCTTGACCAGGTTGCCCTTCATACTGGTGAATACATGGGTGACAGTGGTGGTGGCATTGCGATTCAAGGCCAGGAAAGCGGTGGGTTTGCCGACGATGTTGGAGTGTCCCACGACCACAATCTCGGCTCCTTCAAAGAAATCCTTGGGATCTACTTTTTCCACTTCCCGGGCGTAGCGCTCAAGGATCTCAATCACCGCGGATGGTGTTGCCGGCGGAAAAGTGGGCTCACCCAGGGCCAGTTTGCCCATGTTAAAGGGATGGAAGCAGTCAATATCCTTGTTTACGTCGATGGAGTTGATCACCGCGCTGTCTGAAATATGGCTGGGGAAGGGACGCAGGGGCAGGATGCCGCTAACGGCAGGGTCTTCATTGAGCTTCTTGACAATGTTGATAACTTCTTCCTCGGTTACATCGGCAGGGGGATTTTCATTGATGTAGTTGAAGCCGGCCTCCTGACAGAATTTTTCCACCTGGCCGCGATACATTCTCGCGCCGAAATCGTCGCCAACCAGCAGGGTGGCGATCCCCGGGGTTATACCCTTCGCTTTTAAAGCCTCGGTCTCCTGAACAATCTCTTTCATGATTTCGTCACCGATTGCCACACAATCAATTACCAGCGCCATATACAGATACCCCTTTCTTTTCTTAGTTATTTAATCCTGTGTAATTAAGTAAAAGGAAAAATACAGGTCAATTTAACTTTAAGTCAACTTCCACCGCCGGATCCGAAAGGCTAGCTAATTTTTTCAACAACCCGCTGCAGCGTTGCGTCGGCAATTCTGCAGCCGTCTTCCAAAAGGCGGTTCATCTCCTCCTTTGTTTCCCGGACAAATTTCTCATCTTTAATGGCACTCAGGTTGATCAGCACATTGAGCTGACCGCTAATCAGGGCGGCCTTTAAAAATACCACGCCGCAGCCCACATCGGATATGGCCAGTTTAGTGCCAATTTGCTCCATCCGTTCATGAATCTTGATCCCGGCATAGGCTTTGCGCATGATTTCCAGCGGCACCGAACAGGCGGTAATGGAGCATTCTTCCAGAACCTTGGCCTTATGCTCCGCCTGCTCCGGGGTGTCCTTAGGCAGGCCGTAAGCCTTGGACAGCGGCTCGAATACTTCGGCATCCTTGTCGACCAGGGCTTTCAGCTCTTCAATAATGCGGTAGCCTTGCTCCAACAGCTCTTTCACTTCATCTTCCACGTCGGCATATTTCTTTTTCCCCACGGTGAGGTTGCCGACCATGTTGGACAAAGCCATACCGATGGCCCCGCCCATGGCCGCCGCTCCGCCGCCGCCCGGGACAGGGGCCTTGGAAGCCAGGGCGTCCAGAAATTGAGCGCAGCTTTTTTCTGCCATCGCCATAAACCATAACCTCCTTTTTTCTGTAATTGGTAAACTTGTGTTTATATATTTCCCTCTTTTCTGCCAGTTTCCTTCAACCAAAACCGGGGAAATCACTCCCGGTTCCTGGCCCCGTGCGGTTAATTTCATGGGGTCAATTCTGGCGGTGGACAATGGTGTGGGCGAGATGGCGCAGCAGGCCGGTGGGGCGGTTCATGAATTCCAGGGTTTGCAGGTGATTCAGCGCTTCCCGGTAGAGAGAGGCGACGCGCTCTCTGGCGGCGCTGTGGCCCAGCAGGGCCGGGTAAGTGGCCTTGGCCCGGGTCTGGTCGGATCCGGCAGGTTTTCCCAACTCCGCAGCGGTGCTTTCCCGGTTCAGCAGGTCGTCCACGATCTGGAAGGCCAGCCCCAGGCAGGAGGCATAGCCGGACAGCGCCGCCAGTTCGGCGTCAGAGGCTCCCGCCGCCAGAGCGCCGCAGCGTACGGCCGCTTTAAGCAGGGCCCCTGTTTTTAAGCGATCCAACCGCTCGAGCTCTGCCAGGGTAAGCGTCTTCCCTTCGGACTGCAGGTCAAGGACCTGCCCGCCAATCATACCGGCCACTCCGGCCGCTGCGGCCAGCTCGGCGCTGATCAGCAGGGCTGTCCTTTCCCGTCCCCGCTCCAGGCCAAAGCGGGCCAGCAGTTCAAAAGCCAGGGTTAGCAGGGCGTCCCCGGCCAGGATGGCCACCGCTTCACCGTAAACCAGGTGGCAGGAAGGCTTGCCCCGGCGCAGGTCGCTGTCGTCCATGGCCGGCAGATCGTCGTGAATTAGGGAATAGGTATGGATATATTCTACAGCGCAGGCCACCGGGAGCACCGGTTCGCCGCTTGTACCCAGGGCTTCCGCTGCAGCCAGGGTAAGCAGGGGCCGCAGCCGTTTACCTCCCGCGGCAATGCTGTAGTGCATGGCCTCATAGATTATGCCGGGATCGGTCCGCGGCGGCAGAAACTGCTCCAGGGCGCGGTTGACCCGCTCGCGCTCCTGCTTGAGATAATCATCATAGTCTGTCATGCGTTAATTTCTTCCTCGCCCTCCTCCAGGTAAAAGTGGTCCTCCAGCAGCTGCTCTTCCTTAAGCAGGTGCTCCACTTTAAATTCAATTTCCGCCAGCTTCTCCCGGCAGTAGCGGGAGAGGCGGATGCCCTCCTGAAAGCAGGCTAGCGATTCCTCCAGCGGAATATTCTCGTCTTCCAGGCGGCGCACGATCTCTTCCAGGCGCTTGATCGCCTCTTCATAGGTCGGCTCCTTTTCTTTTTTATCGCTCAAGTCCAGTCCCCTCCTCCACTGCTTCTGTCCGGCAGCGGGCCTGCCCGTCTTTAAAGGTCAGCCTGAGTGCCCCGCCCACCCGCACTTCTCTGATGGAGCGAACAATCTGGCCCGCCTCGTCCCGGCAGTAACAATATCCCCGGTTCATCACTTTCAGCGGGCTGAACGCTTCCAGCCTGTCATCCAGGGAAGCCAATTTCATCCCTTTTAACTTTAGCCCCCGCACCGCCTCCTGGCGCAGGGCCGTTTCCAGGCGCTGCAGCGTTTCTTGCGCGCGCTGCAAACGCTGCAGCGGGCGCTGGTAAAAGCGGCTGCTTACCGTGTAGTCCAGCAGCTGCTTTTCCTGCTGCAAGCGGCGCTGCAGGGCTGCCCCGGCCCGCCTTTGCAGCTGTTTGAGCTGAAATAGCAGCTCCTCCAGGTCGGGCAGCGCCGCCGCCACCGCAGCTGTGGGCGTGGCTGCCCGGACATCGGCTACAAAATCGGCGATGGTAAAATCGGTTTCATGCCCTACCGCCGAGATTACCGGCAAGCGGGAACGGTGAATGGCCCGGGCTACGGCCTCGTCATTAAATGGCCACAGGTCTTCCAGGGAGCCTCCGCCCCGGGCGATAATAATCAGTTCAATATCCTCGCGCCGGTTAAGGGCCTCCAAGGCCCTCACAATATCCGCCGGTGCGCCTGCCCCCTGGACCAGGCTTTCCGCCACCACCAGGCGGACATGGGGAAAGCGCCTTTTTACCGTGGCCACTATATCCTGCAGCGCCGCCCCCGTCGGCGAGGTCACCACCCCGATGGTGCGAGGCAGAAAAGGAAGCTTCTTTTTAGCTTCCGCCCTAAAAAGGCCTTCCTGCTCCAGCTTTGCCTTAAGCTGTTCAAAGGCCAGGAAAAGTGAACCCATGCCCGCCGGCTCCATCTCGCTGACGTAGAGCTGGTAGATCCCGTCGGGCTCGTAAACGGAGAGGCTGCCGTGCAAAATTACTTCCATGCCGTTGGCGGGTTTAAACCGGCAGCGCATGTTCTCGCGGCGGAAAAAGACGCAGCGCAGGGCGGAGGTGCTGTCTTTAACCGTAAAATACATGTGCCCTGAGCGGTGGTGCTTGAAATTGGAGATTTCCCCCGTCACCCAAAGGTCGCGCAAGCGGGGATCGCCCTGGATTAGGCCTTTGACGTAACGATTTATTTCCGATACCTGTAAAACGGGACCGTTTACCTGCATAAGCCACCTTCTTCAAGAGCAAGAGGCAGAAAAAAGCTGATGCTATTCCAGGCAGCACTTTGTATCCCCCTAAATCCCCTTTGAAAAAGGGGACTTTTCAATCCATCCCTGTTTCCCGCCTTAAAAGAAAGGTTAGGGAGGATGGTTTGCCTCTGTCTCTTGCTTCATCTTGCGTCATTTTTTTTCTTTCATACTTCCGGCACTGCCCGGCTGCGCCCGGTGAGCTCGTTCACCAGCGCGGTTAAAGCTTCCGGAGACACCCCTTGAAGCGGCGCGCCCAGGGCTGCAGCCAGCTCCATGATCACGGTCCGGTTGTCCTTGCCTGCCGGCGGAGCCAAAGCGGGCTTAAGTTTCCGCACCCTGCCCTCGCAGTTGATCACCGTTCCTGCAGTTTCAGCAAAGGTGGCTGCAGGCAGGATAACCTGTGCAAACTTCTCCAGGCCGGGGCGGCGCGCTGAAGCCACGGCCACGGCAAAGAGCCCCGGTCCGGAAATTTCAGCCTCCAGATCGGGATCGTCGCCGATAAGCAGCAGTCCCCTGATCTCTCCAGCAGCGATATCTTTAAGGATTTGCGGCAGTGTTTTTCCCGTTGCGGGCGCTTCTTGACATCCCGCTGGCGCCCCCACGCCTAACTCCAGGAGCCCCCGGGCGTTGCCGCCGCGGAAGAGAGGCAAAATGGCGCCTTGATCTTCTTTTCCGGCCAGGCGCAGCGCCTCTTCCAGCAAAGCCGCTTCCGGCGCGCCCACCTGCTGGCCGTCCACAACGAACACGGGTTTCCGGGCCGCCTTGAAACGCAGCGCCAGGTCCGCCAGCACGGCGGGATTGACGCGTAAAGCCTGCGGCAGCGCCCGTAACGCTGCAGTTAGCTCTGCAGCGGAGAGGGATGTTTCCTGCCCCGGTTCGGCCAGGTAGGCCAGAAAGCCGCGCAGCGCTGCCGCGGTTTTGCCGGGATTTAGCGGTACCGCCACCGCGGCGTGCCGCTCCAGGCGGGTCGATTTTTGGCCGATCAGCGCCAGCTCTCCGACGCGCTCCAGGCCCCTCCGCACCTTTTGGGCGATGATCGGATAATCTTCAGGCAGGTCTGCCTCCACCACCACGACCAGGTCGCTTTCAACCAGGGCTTCATAAACAGGGGGGCGGGATAATGGGGCGGCTCCTACGCCGAACACCGGCGCAGTGCTGTCCAGGTGCGCCGCTCCCAGGGCCTCCCGCGTTAGCTGCCGGACCAGGATCGCCTCCTCGCAGCTAAGCCGCGGTGAAATAAGAACAGCGAGGCTTTCCGCGCCCCAGTTTTCCAATATTTCCCGAAGGCCCTGCGCCGCCGCAGCCAGCGCCTCTTCCCAGCCGGCCTCCTGCAGCGCTCCCCCCCGGCGCACCAGGGGTGTTTTCAGGCGGGATTCATGGTGAATATACTGGTAGGCAAAGGCACCTTTCACACAGAGGTTGCCGTCGTTGATCTCCTGGCGCAGGGGCGAGGTAATGCGGCCAACCTGCTCTGCTGTCACGTGTAAATCCAAGACGCAGCCGATGCCGCACATAATGCAGGTGGTGCGCACCACCCGGTCGTCTTTCCACGGGCCGGGTTTAGCAAAGGGGCCTTTCGCCGACAGCGCCCCCGTGGGGCAGGTGGAGACGCACTGCCCGCACGATTCGCACGTGGTCTCCTGGAGCGGCAGGCCCAGGTAGGGCTGCACCACGGTGTCGTAGCCGCGGTTAACCAGGCAGATGGCGTTGGCCTCCTGGACCTCCTGGCAGATGCGGACGCAGTTGGCGCAGAGAATGCACTTGTTCGGATCGCGCCTGATCAAAGGATGATCGTCGTCCAACGCATAACGCCTTTTCTCCACGCCCAGGCGCCTGGTGTCCAGGCCAAAAGCGGTAGCATAGCGGCGCAGCTTGCAGTCGAATACTTCCTGGCAGCCGCAGGAAAGGCAGCGCCTGCTTTCTTGCCGCGCCTCGGCCTCGGTCAAGCCCGGATTATATTCACGGAAATCCCTTTTCCGCTCTTCTGCCGGTAGATGCCGCCCCTCTATACGTTCCAGCTTCTCCCTGTCAGCGAAGAGGGCGGGGTCCAGCTCGTTCAGCGAGCCCATGGAGCAGTTGAAGGGCTCCGGCTCCGCGCAGATATCCGCTCCTTTAAGATACAGATCTATGGCCAGGGCTGCTTTGCGGGCGCCGCCCACCGCTTCAACCACTGTGGCCGGCCCGGTTACGGCATCCCCGGCGGCGAAGACACCTTCCATTGGGGTGCTGCCGGTCTCGCCGCAGGCGGCCAGGGTGTACCCGGATAGCTCCAGGTTGCAGGCGCAGGCGTTCTCCCGGTCCAGGGTCTGGCCGATGGCCATGATCACATTGTCCAGCTCCAGCTTAAACTCGGAACCTTCGATCACAATGGGGCGGCGCCGGCCGCTGGCATCGGGCTCGCCCAGTTCCATGCGCACGCATTCAACGCCGCTGACGCAATCTTCGCCGAGAATGGAAACAGGGTTGGTCAGAAAGTGGAACCTGACCCCTTCCTCTTCGGCTTCAGCTATCTCCACGGGGTTGGCGGGCATCTCGCTGCGGCTGCGGCGGTAAAGGACATATACCTCCGCCGCGCCGAGGCGCAGGGCGGTGCGGGCGGCATCCATGGCCGTGTTGCCGCCCCCCACTACGGCCACGCGCCGGCCCAGCTGCGGCGGGCGCCCTTCGGCGACACTGCGTAAAAAATCGATGCCGCGCAATACCCCCGGCAAATCTTCTTTCTCCAGGCCCATCCCCTGGGCCGACTGGCAGCCCAGCCCCAGGAAGACGGCGTCATACTCCTCTCTCAACTGGTCCAGGGTAAAATCTTTCCCCAGCTCAACCCCAAGGCGCACCTCCTGGCACAGCTCGGCGATCAGGTTTATCTCCCGATCCAGCAGCTCTTTGGGCAGCCGGTACTCGGGGATGCCGTAGCGCAGCATCCCTCCCAGTTTGGGGCCCCGATCAAAAAGAGTGACCCGGTGCCCGGCCAGGGCCAGGTAATAAGCAGCGGTCAGCCCGGCCGGTCCGCCGCCGACCACGGCCACCTTTTTGCCCGTATCGGGCCCGGCTTGCGGCTTGTATGATTGCACTGCTTCCAGGTCAAAATCCCCGGCAAAACGTTTCAATTCGCAGATATTGACCGGCTCGTCCACCAGGTTGCGGCGGCATTCCGCTTCGCAGAAGCGGGGACAGACCCGCCCGCAGATGGAAGGCAGGGGCATCTTCTCTTTGATCAGCTCCGCCGCTCTTTTATATTCGCCCCGGTCGATATAGGCAATATAGCCCTGGATGTCGATGTGGGCCGGGCAGGCCAGCTGGCAAGGGGCGACGCAGTCGCCGCAATGCTCGGACAGAAGCAGTTCCAGGGCTGTGCGGCGCAGGTCCCGCAGGGCTTCGCTGTCCGTTACCACTTTCATCCCTTCGGCCACGGTGGTACCGCAGGCCGGCACCGGCCCCCTCGGGTTGCCGGTGTCCACGAAGCAAAGGCGGCAGGAGCCGAAAGGCTTGATCCTGGGATCATAGCATAGGTGGGGCACTTCAATGCCGTTTTGCAGGGCCGTTTCAAGCAAGTTGGCGCCTGCCGCGGCGGTAATTTCTTTTCCGTCTATCGTCAGTTTAACTTCAGGCATGCGTCCTCCCCCTCATCTGTCCCTTGCCCGGGAGTATCCATCGTAATGAAATGGCCCTGAAGCATCAGGTTCGCACCCGGGGCTCCGAAACAACTGTGATCGCGTCAAATTTACAGCTGTTGAGACAAAGCCCGCAGCGAATACAGGCGGATTGGTCAATTTGATGTGCTTTTTTCTTTTCACCGGCGATGGCGCCGGCGGGGCACTGCCGGGCGCAAAGGGTGCAGCCGGTGCAAGATTCGCTGTCAATATGGTATTCAATGAGTGCCTTGCACTTTTTGGCGGGGCAGTATTTTTCGCGCACATGGGCCTCATACTCGCGGCGGAAATAGCGAATGGTGGTAAGCACCGGGTTGGGCGCCGTCTGGCCCAGGCCGCACAGTGACCCGGCCTTGATTTTCTCCGCCAGCTCCACCAGGGTGTCTACATCTTCCTCGCGGCCCTCACCCCGGGTGATCCGATCCAGGAGCTTGTGCATCTGGTTGGTGCCGACGCGGCAGAAAGTGCACTTGCCGCAGGACTCGTCCTTGGTGAAGGTAAGAAAATACTTGGCCACATCCACCATGCAGGTGTCTTCATCCATGACCAGCAGGCCGCCTGAGCCCATGATCGCCCCGATCTTTTTCAAAGATTCGTAATCCACAGGCGTGTCTCCCAGGGAGGCGGGGATGCAGCCGCCTGAGGGCCCTCCCGTCTGCACCGCCTTAAAGGGCTTGCCCGTAGAGATGCCGCCGCCAATATCGAATACTATTTCATTGATCGTCGTGCCCATGGGAATCTCAATGAGCCCGCCCCGCTTCACTTTCCCGGCTAAGGCGAAAACCTTGGTGCCTTTGCTCTCTGCCGTGCCCATGGCGCTGAAGGCATCGGCTCCCTGGTGCAGGATGCGGGGCACGTTGGCTAAAGTCTCCACGTTGTTGATGGAGGTAGGGCAGCCGAAAAGCCCTTTCTGGGCCGGGAAGGGCGGGCGGAAGCGGGGCATGCCCCGCTTGCCTTCGATGGACATGAGCAGCGCCGTCTCTTCCCCGCAGACAAAAGCTCCAGCCCCCTCCCGGATGATAACCTTAAAACTAAAATCAGAGCCGAGAATGCGCTCCCCCAGCAGGCCGCGCTCTTCTGCCTGGCGCAAGGCCAGTTTCAGCCTGCGGATGGCCAGGGGATACTCGGCCCGGATATAGACGTAGCCTACCGAGGCGCCGATGGCGTAACCGGCGATGAGCATACCTTCAAGAACGCTGTGCGTATCACCCTCGAGGATGCTGCGGTCCATGAACGCCCCCGGATCGCCCTCATCGGCGTTGCACACGATATACTTTTGCTCTCCCGGCGCCTCGCGGGTGAAGCGCCATTTTAAATGAGTGGGGAACCCTGCGCCGCCGCGGCCGCGCAGGCCGGAGCGTTCAATTTCGGCGATTACCTCCTGCGGCGTCATGGTGGTTAAGGCCTTGCGCAGCCCTTCGTAGCCGCCTGCGGCCATGTAGCTGTCTATATCTTCAGGGTCAATATGACCGCAGTTTTTTAAAAGGATGCGATGCTGTTTTTCCAGGAAGGAGCGATCGTCGGCCTCAGCCCCCTCACCCAAAATGAGCAAATCCTTTACGGGCCGGCCTTGCCGGAGATGCTCTTCCACGATCCGCCGGGCAGCGGCGGGATCCACCTTGCCGTAAAGATAGCTCCTGCCGCCCTCTTCGATTACCTCCACCAGGGGCTCAATATAACACATGCCGATACAGCCCGTCCGCTCTAGGGGCACCCCCGTATCTTTAAGCTCTTCCTGCAGCGCATCGTACACTTTAGCCGCCCCGCTGGCGATGCCGCAGGTGGCCAGCCCAACTTTAACGCGGTAGTTCTGCTCAGGCACCGGCGCACCCTCCCCTGCCTTCTTCTTTTTGTGCTGACTGCTTGCGGGTCGCCTTGATAATTTTTTTCACTTTATCCGGCGTGAGGCGCCCAAATGTTTCGTCATTGATCGTAATCACCGGGGCCAGGCTGCAGCAGCCCAGGCAGGCCACCTTTTCCAGGGTGAACTTGCCGTCAGGGCTGGTCCGCCCGGCGGGCGCCTTCGTTTCAAGCTGCAGCGACTCCGTGATCTTCTCCGCGCCGGCCAAATGGCAGGCGGTGCCGTGGCAGACCTGGATCAGGTTTTCTCCGATGGGCTCGAGGCGGAACTGGGCATAAAATGTGGCAATGCTGTACAGTTCGCCCACCGGGAGACCCGAAAAATCCGCCGCCCGCTGCAGCATCTCCGGTGAGATATAGCCGAAAGCATTCTGAATATCCTGCAAAATGGGAATAGCGGCGCCCTTTTGGGCACTGTGGCGCCGCACAATCTCGTTAAGGGCGAAGAGAGGCTGTTCCCTGGCCAACTTTTTTAAATCTTTCTGCCTTTCTCCTTCCAAGAGGCATCAGCTCCTTTAAATCTCAAATCCCTGTCCTCCTGTCTCAACTTCCCGCACCATTGCTCTCCCCTGCCAGGGGCTCTTAGAAGTTAGAGGTTAGAGGTCGGAGGTTAGAATAAAAACCTTCTTCTGGCTTTTGGCTTCCCTCAATCCGTCCAAAATCTGGCTTTCCGGTTGTTCCCCCTCCCCTGGTGGGAGAGGGCTGGGGAGAGGGGGAAAATTCCAAAGCAGGGCGATCCCTAAAACGATCACCCCCTCCTCGACCCTCCCCGTCAAGGGGGAGGAGTTTTTAACCCCAGTTCCCGGCATTTCTTCTGGTTCCTGGATTCTATTTCCCGAAACCAGTACATAACCTGCTTCTCTGCTACTCCTGTTTTCTAAAAGTATAACATTCTTGACCCAAAACAAAATCCCTTTTCTAGTGAAATTTTAAACGCACCCGGCTCGGGATCTCATTTTTCGCGCGGCCTGAACGGCGATGCCCACGGCATTGTCGGCGGAAAACGGCGCGGCGGCGAAGGCAATTTTCAAATCCGGCAGGGTTTGCGAAAGCGCTGTTTGCAGGCGCTCCCGGATATAGTTGTTGGCCGCCACCCCGCCCACTACCAGGATCGCCTGGTAAGGCCCTGACCTGGAGGCATGGCTTAGCGCTTTGGCCAGCGAATCGGCAATACAGCGCTCCACGGCCCGGGCCAGCTCCGCGCTGGGGCAGCCTTTGGCCAGCAAGCGCTGGGCCTGGCTTTCCGGCCCGGAGAAGCTGATCTGCGCCCCTTTGACCGCCACCGGCAGGATGATGCTGCCATCCGTTACTCCCTGGGCCAAACGCTCCAGCTGCGGGCCCGCCGGAAACGGCAGCCCCATGGCCACACCCACGCGGTCGACAAATTGTCCTGCATGCAAATCGGTGCTGCCTCCCAGCTGCCGGATTGCCAGCGTTCCCGGGGGCGACTCCTCCACTGAGAGGATCTCGGTGGTGCCGCCGGAAAGGTGGGCCACCAGGAAGCGTCCAGGCGGCAGCCCGGCGGACCAGAGCCCCGCGATTAAATGGCCTTCCTGGTGCGACGAGGGCAAAAAAATAAGGCCCATTGTCTGCGCCGCAAAGAGGCCGAAAGCCTCGCTCACCTTAAATACAGGCATGTACGATCCTTCTACCGGGCGGGGGCGGGTTGCAGCCGCCACCGCTTCCAGGGAAGCGTTTTTCAGCTGTGCGGCCCCTTCAGCCCAGAGGCGGGGCAGGTTTTGCAGGTGGGCAAACACCGCCTCCGACTGGCGCAGTCCCAGGGCGCCTTCCTTGACGGGCAAGAGCAGCCTTTTTTCCCAGACCAGGCGCTCCTCCTGGTCCACCAGGGCTGCAGCAGTGGTGTAGGCTGACGTATCCAGTCCCAAAAAGAGGCGCCTTTCAACTTTCCCGGCCAAGGGCTTCGCCCACCACCCGATCCAGCAGGCCGTTGATGAAGGCAACGGACTCCGCGGTACTGCCATATTTTGTGGCCAGTTCCAGCGCTTCATTTATGGAAACAGCCACCGGGATATCGGGCCGGTGTAAAATTTCAAACAAAGCCAGGCGTAATAGGTTCCTGTCCACCGCGGAGATGCGCTTCAGTTCCCAGTTAACCAGGTGTTTTTCAATGATCTCGTCAATGGCCTGCTTATGCTCGAGGGTGCCGTAAACCAGTTCATTGATAAACTGCATCTGCTCCGGGGTGAAGCTGTAACCTTCCGCGGCGTAATTGAGGGCCGGCCGGGGATGAGCATTCCCCACATCCACCTGAAATAAGGCCCGGAAAGCCACATCACGGGCAAGGCGACGGGACATTTGTACTACCCCCATACGTTAGTTGGATTTAGTAGTGCGGTTCTTATTCTCACTCAATACCTTTCTAGGGAACACAGAATTCAGAATCCAGAATACAGAATAAAAAAAACATGTTTACTTTAGTGAAAGGCTTATTTTTGTTGCATAGGATTCCAAGAGTTTGCTCGTTTCTTCGAGCTTTAACATCATATCTGTCGTGCTGCCGTAATGTAAATCGCCGGCTAAGATAAGATAATAGCGGCATTCTTCAGGGAACCCTGGGCTATGTTCAGGTAGTGTATTTTTTCTGCTTTACTTTTTTTCTTGAAACCTTCCGCTATATTGGCGGGGACGGAGACCGCTGCTCTGCGAAATTGAGCAGTCAAACAAAACTCTTCATTCCTGGGAAAACCACTGGTATACTGGTAAACATCCAAAACAATCGGTGTGCTTTTTGCCAGACTACCAGATCCTGAAAACTTTTTGCCGACCTGTTCATTTTCCTCATTTCCCGCAAGCTGCAAAATTTCAAATCCGCTTTTTATCTTTTGTTCTGAATTCTGGGTTCCCTTAATCGGCAAAACTTCACATAAGCATATACTGCGCTATAATGGCATAACTTATCATCCATACGTCCTACAGTTCATCCTTATGGCCGAAGATCTTTTCCAGCCACTGGCGCAGGCCTTTGTTCGCGTCCAGGCGCCAGCCGATAAAGATGCCGACAGCCACACAAAAGTAGATGAACACCGCCCACCAAAATGATTTCAAGGTGATCACCAGGATCGCAAAAATCAGGCCGAGCAGCCCGCCCAGCAGCTTTCCCCAATGCTTGCTCATTAGGGTCCACCAGTTCAGTTCGGTCACGGCGCTCTCCCCCCTAGTTGGGCCGAATTTTCTTGGAAGGCACCTGGTCCAGGATAATATTTTCCACCAATACTCTTACTTCGTGGACCACGAGTCCCGTAATTTGCTCCAGGTAGCCTTTCACTTTTTCCTGCAGCTCGGATACCAGGCCGGGCAGTTCCAGGTCGGGCATTACTTTGATCTTAACCTGAACGACCAGTCCTTCGGGGGTTGGATAGACGCGGCGACCGCCGTCTTTAACCCCCTGAATCTGCTGAACCACCCTTAAAACCATATTTTCCATGGCCACAATGGTGATGCGGATTTCACCCAGCGCGCTGGTTTGCAGAACCGAATCGGGGACAGGCTTCCCGGTGCTGCGCAAACCCAGAGACAACAGGATTACAGCGACCAGCAGCAGTCCGCCTCCCACAACAGCCGCAACCGGATCACCGGCCAGCGCGAATAAGCTTGTCCTCAGGCCTGGCTCTTGCACCAGGCCAAAAACAAGGGCCAGCGCCAGCAGCCCTGCTGCGGCAAGCAATAATCCCAACAAGACAAGGAACAGCCTTGCTGCGCTGCTCATGTTTGAGAGAACCCTCCTTCAGGTTATTTTAACTCTCTGGCGGGGGCGCTCTCCTCTGCTTCCTTGTCTGTGTCGTCTTTGGGGAAACTGACCCCCTGCACGTGGACGTTTACCTGCAGCACCCGCAGCCCGGTCATCGTCTCCACCGCTTTTTTGACATTCTCTTGTATTTCCCAGGCAACATCGGGAATACGCACCCCGTACTTAATCACGATAAATATATCTATCTTGGTTTCTTCCGTGCCCACCTCTACCTTGACGCCCTTGGACAGGTTGCGCCGCCCCAGGACTTCGGCGATACCGCCGGCAATCCCGCCGCTCATGGCAGCTACTCCCTCTACTTCCATCGCCGCCAGTCCGGCGATGGTTGAGACCACGTCATCGGCAATGCGAATGGTTCCAATATCCGAAGGCAACGCCCGTCCTGTTTCCGACATCATGAAAAAACCTCCTCTTGGATTGATCTCTTAAGCATAACTCCGCAAACCGCTGCCAGGGTAAGCTTAAACCCCTGTAAACACAATATTTATGCTTTATTATACCAAAGTGTGGCATCCAGTTCAATTTGGCATTTTGCCGCCTTCTAATAACGGGAGATAACCTGGATCTCTTCTTTGTCCACGCCGGCTACCCCGGCCACTGTTTCAGTAATCTGAACAAATTCCCTTTCGCTTAGCTCCTGCTTTTTTACCATGACTGTGGCGATGCGGTTGCGGTAAAAAAAGATGGCATCCTCGTAACCCTGCGCTTTGATCATATTCTCGATGAGCAGTTCCTGCTCCATCAGCTTGACCAGCTCAATAAGCATATTTTCCGCTTCTTCCTTGGCTGCTGCGCTGGCATTGGGATTGTTAATGATATCTTCCAGCATCTCCATCTCCTGGGCCCTAACCCGGTCACGCTGCAGGCGGTATTCGATAAAGAAAGCTCCGCCTTCATCGTAGCCCCAATCACCGTCCTCGGCCATGCCCGTGAGGACTTCCTGCAGCTCGTCGTCTAAAAGCACATCATAACTGGTCTGCCGCTCCCGCTCCAGCCCGCTGATAACCCAGGCGGTGACCCCGGCAAGCAGCAGCAGCAAGGCAATCCACAGCGTTTTCTTGGACCGCTTCACCCTAACCACTCCCTTCTTGATTTAAGAATTGCTCCAAGGCCTGCGCCATGAGGCACAAAGCAGGATCCCCGGCGCGTCTAATTCCCCCGGGGCAGAACGGTAATGCGGTGGTACGGCAGGTTCAGAACAGCCCGCAGCGCTTCCACCACGCTGGCTCTAACCGCCGGATCTTCCACCCCGTCGGCCACTACCAGCACGCCGCGATAGCGGGGCTGGTTTTCGCGCACCACCAGGGGGACCTCCCTACCCTGAGCGTCACGGAGGATCACATGGGTCAGCCGTGATGTATCTTCGATAATCTCCCGCGTTCCGCCCCCGCTGTCCTGCTCGACGGTCTGCCGCCGCGTCTGCTCCCGGTCATAGGCCAGCTCCGCCCTCCCGGAATCTTCCAGGGTAAGGCGCACCGCCGCATTATTGACGCCTCGGATCTGGTTCAACAGCGCCGCCAGCTCCTGCTCCTGTACATCGGGCGGCACAACTTCCATTGCCGGAGGTGCGGCATGTTCCATGGGAGCAGCCCTGTCATTACTGCAGCTTAAATACGAATTAAAGGTAATCAAAGCAACCCCCAGGAGGAGCAAAAGCAACAACCTGGAGTTGTATTTTGAGCCGGCGCCGCCTTCGCCGGGCGACATAAACATTTTTTTCAGCCGCTCCAGAAAGCTCACTTAAGATTCCCCCTTCACCTGACGCTACAAACCGCCGGCTGCCTGGCCCGGCACGCCGCAACAGCGGCGGCATTTACTTTACCGTAACGCAGACAATATCCGGCGAAACCTGGAAGCGCCGGGCCAGCTTTTGCTCCAGCACTTCCACCCGTACCTGTTTGCTAACTTCCGGCGCCTCTGTCCGCTCTGCTGCACCGCCGGATGCGGTAATCGAAGCGATATCCACCGGCTCCACCGCGCCCCAGGCACCGCCGGCCGCCTGCACCTGCAGCTCCATGCCGTATATGGATCCGTAATTTTCCACATCCGGATTTTCCTCCAAAATAAAGCGGGCTGACACCAGCTGCCACTGCCCATCCGCTTCCACTTCTTCCCGGGCCAGCTGCTGCAGCGCTTCGCGATAAAGGGAGAGGGTCTGATCCCGGCTAACCCGGATGAGATCACTTTGCTGAAAGACCGCCAGGTCCGGAAGCGGACCCTGCTGCGGCAGCAGTGCAGCCACCGAAGGGCCCCGCCCCAGTAGCCCGGCCATAGCATTCACCACCAGCAAAATTACCACCAGGCCGGTAATGAGCCGGATGTAACGGTGATACTGCCCCCGGGGCAGCAGCATCTCCAGCAGCACGTTTACAAACAGGATTACCAGCAGGTTCCGGGTAAGCTCGCCCAGCAAGGATACCATGCTTCCACCCCAGATTTAATTATTCGCCTCAGCGGAACATCACCGTGGCGTTGCCAGCACCCACCACCACCGTCACCGCCAGGATAAACAGCACGGCCGCACAGGCCAGAACGCCAAAAATCATGACCAGGCTGCTGCCCATGGTGTTGATGGCATCACCGAGGCTGCCCTCTCCCAGAGGCTGTACCAGGGCAGCGCTAAGCTTAAAGACGATGGCCATGGCCGCCAACTTGAGCAGGGGAAAAAACGCCAGCAGCAGCAGGACTACCGTTCCGGCAAGGAATATTCCGTTTTTTAGCATGAGTGATGCTCCGGCCACCGTTTCCACAGAATCGGCCAGCAGCTTTCCCACCACCGGGATAAAAACACCGGTCATATACTTGGCCGTGCGCAGGCTGACGGCGTCGCTGACGCTGCCCGCAGCCCCATGGAGGGCCACGATACCCATAAAGATGGTCATGAACAAGCCGATGCCCCAGGTGCTTAAATCCCGAAAAAAATCGGATAGCTTTCCCACTTTAAAATGCGGCGAAAAGTGGTTGGCCAGCCCCAGTACAGTGCTTAAAAAAATCAGGGGAAAAATCGCTCCCCGGATGGCTGTGCTGAAAAAGTTAATGCCGAAAACAACCAGGGGATGGAGCATGGCCGAAGAGGCGAGGCTTCCCTGGGCTGCCAGCAGCGCTGCCAGGGTCGGCAGCATGGCCAGGGTGAAATCAACCATATTGTTAATGGCGCTGCCGGCCACACCCACGGCAGCCCTAAAGGTGTAAAGGCAAATACCCACCAGAACGATAAAGATTATGCCGCGGGTCAGCGCTGCCACCTGCTCCCGTTCAAATGCGGTCTCCAGGTTTTTCAAAAAGGCGGCGGCCACTGCCAGAAGCAGCAGCTGCCCCATTAATTTCAGGTTGAGCAGCACTTCGCCGGCGAGAAAACGGCCCATGCCGCTTAGCAGCGCCCCCAGATCCAGCGCCGCTTCCCCCTCCCGCAGCCGCTCCAGGAAGTCGCGCCAGTGCAGGCCCGGCAGATATTCATTGATCTCCTGTTCCAGTTCGGACCAGTAGCGGTCGAAATAGGTGAAGTCCAGCTCCTCTTCCAGCTCCCGTACCAGGGGATCCGGCGCTGCCTCTGCCTTTAGCGGCAGCAGGCAGAGCAGCAGTACAACTGCGGCCAAAACCGGCATCTTTTTGAAAAAGCCCGCCTGCTCCGTCATGTTTTAAAACCCCGCCTGTTATCTCTATTTATGGAATTAAAGCCATAATGTTTTCCATTACTTCCACCACCACCGGCACCGCCATAACCAGGATGATCACTTTGGCCGCCAGCTCAATGCGCGAAGCGATGCTGCCCTCTCCGGCGTCGCGGCAAACCTGGGAACCGAATTCAGCCAGGTAGGCGATGCCGATAACCCTTAGCAGTGTTTGCAGGTAGACCAGGTTTACCCCCGCACCCACTGCTGTTTCCGTTATAACCTGGACCACGCCCGCAACATGACGGATCACCAGCAGCATGATGATGACACCGGCTACCAGGGATACCTGCATGGCCATCTCGGGCCGGTACTCCCGTAAAATGATTACCAGAACAGCAGCAATCAGGCCCAGGCCCACAACCTGCACTATCTCCATCTGCTCGAAACATCTCCGTGATAATTTGACGTTTGCACTCAGCCGTAAAAAAGCGGACCTCCTTATGGAAGGCAGCAGGCCGCTTTTTTTCAGAAAAGGTTGAAGATAGTCTTTATGCTGTTGAACAGATCGTTGATCAGCTGCAGGACCATCAATAAGACGATCACCACCCCCACCAGGGTCAGCATCTGGGCCTGCTCCTGTTTATCCGCCTGCTTCAGCACAATATTTAAAACGGAAATAAAAATACCGATGCCGGCAATTTTAAACAGCAGATCAATATTGAATCCGTTCAACTTTTATTCCCCCCGCTTTTATAACAAAAGAATAACCAGGGCCGCCCCGCCGATGAATCCAAGATAACGCCACAGCCGGGCGTGGCGTTCCCGGTCTTCCCGCGCCTTGGCCAGGGTAAAAGATAAGTGCTGCTCCACCAGGCGGATTTGCTTGAGTTGACCTTCCCGCTCGCTCACGCCCAGGAAATCCCCCAGGCTGCGGATGGTTTCCCGGTCCAGCGCGGAAAAACAGCTTTGCGGGTAAATCCGACTCAGCGACTGCTCCCAGGCTTTCCCGGCGCTCCATTCCGGGTGTGCCTTCAGGAGCTCCGCTGCATTTAAATATAGTTCGCGCACCGGCGCAGCGCACTGGCGGCCCACATTGGTAAAAGCGGCCGGCAGCAGCGACCGGGCAAAAGAGATCTCGGTAGTGAGAAGCTTTAGCGAGTGCTGAAACTGCTCCAGCTGCTGCACCCGCTTTTCCAGGATACGGGCCCTGTTTTCGCCAAATGCCGCTGCAGCGGCCATAATGCAGGCGGCGCCGGCTGTTTTCAGAGCCAGTTCAAACATCGCTGCCCCCATAAACGACTTTGCCGCTGCGCGGATCAATGATCCGCTCCACCGTGCCGGGGCCGCGGCTGCGCCCTAAAAATAAAACCCGCTCAAAGATATGCATCTGCATCAACCGGCGCAGCCCCGGCCTGGCGCGCAACTCTTCGAGGGTGCCGGCGTGAACGGTGGCTATAACCGCTACCCCGGCATGGATTACCTCTTCCATGGCCCGGACATCTTCCTCCAGGCCGATCTCGTCGGTAACAATGACCTGGGGCCCCATGGACCGCAGCAGCATCATCATCCCTTCAGCCTTGGGACAGGCGTCCAGAACATCGGTGCAGTGGCCCACATTGAGCTGGGGCTCACCCTGAAAAGAGCCGGCCAGCTCCGAGCGCTCATCCACCATCCCCACTTTGAACCCGCTGAAGCCCAGCTCGGGCACACCGTCGCTGATCAGGCGCGCCAGGTCGCGCAAAAAAGTTGTCTTCCCGCAGCGGGGCGGGGAAATGATCAGGGAGTGCCTGACCCTCCGGCGGCGGTAGTCAATAAAATAACGGACATAGGGCAGCGCCGCCCCGTTAATCTCCCGGGCGATGCGATAATTCAAGCCGGTAATGTGCTTAAGCCGCGCCACCCGGCCCTGCTCCAGTACCGCCTGGCCGCACAGGCCGACGCGGTGCCCTCCGGGGATGGTGATGTAGCCGCAGCGCAGCTCCTGCTCAAAGGCGTAAAGCGAAGCGCTGCTGATCAGGTGCAAGGCCTGTTCCAGGTCTTCCCGCCCGGGGCGGTAAGCCTCTGCCGCGGCGACGGCCGCCCCCCTGCTGTCCAAAAAAAGATCGCCCTGCCGCCCGTGCAGCGCCAGGGGCCGTCCCAAGCGCAGCCTGATCTCCTCCAGGCTTTCCCACAGGCAGACGGGGTGGCGATCAATGATTTCACCTATGTTCCGGGGCACGTAAGAGATGATCTGATCCCGAATCGAAACAGCCAGATCTTGCATGCAGCGCTAATGCCTCCGCTTCTGGCCGGATGCTTGTTTCCCGACCCGTAGTAGTAATGTATATGTGTAGGTGCAGGGCGATATTATGAATCTTTTTAGGAACCAGAGTTTTTAGCGCAAGTAAACGTTGAAGGGAATCCTGAATTCAGAAGGGTCGAAAAGTTTTAGAAGCGGGATAAGCAGTAAAGGGAGTTTTTATCTAACCTCCAACCTCTCACCTCTAACTTCTAAATTCGACCCTCTCCCGCCGGGAGAGAGGGAGAATACGGTTTTAAGGAGCCGGGGCTGCCTTAGCCGGGAGTGCAGAAAAGGGCTGCCCCTTTTGGACAGCCCCCGCTTAATATTGTAATGGTTATGTACGTTGGCGGGCTACTATTCTTTTTCCTGATCTTCTTTCTCTTCCTCTTCTTCCGTCAAATCGACCAGGTCTTCCTCTTCCCAATCTTCATCGTCCACCAGGACCACGGCGCCGCAGCCGGGGCAGGTTACTTCAATGGCACTATCCTGGTCGAGCAGATCTTCACTAACAACTACGACTTCGCGGCAGTTGGGGCACTCCATGGAAAAACCGCCCTCAAAATCTTCATCGTCAAAATCCTCGTCTTCTTCCTCCGCATCGTCATCTTCATAGAAATCCTCTTCCAGTTCGCTCAGATCTTCATCAATGGCCTCGGCGTATTCAAACAGTTCTTCATAGTTGTCTTTGAGCTGTTCAAGTTCATCCACAATCTCGTCAAGGATGTCCATGATTTTATGCAAAACCTTAGCTTCTTTGCCTTCTCCCAGGTCCAGGCCTTCGGCCAAACCCCTTAAATATGCCGTCCTCTCTTTTAAACTTTCCGCCATTTAATAATGCCTCCTTTTCAACTTAAGCCATATTATTCCACTACACCCGTTCAATATATTCACCGGAGCGAGTGTCAATTCTTAAAATATCTCCCTCGTTAATAAAGAAGGGCACCTGCACGACTATTCCTGTCTCCAGGGTCGCCGGCTTGCTTCCGCCGGCGGCGGTGTCGCCCTTTACGCCCGGTTCTGTCTGCACAACTTTTAACTCCACGGTATTGGGCAGCTCCACCCCGACCACCTTCTCACCGTGCATCACTACCGTCAGAACCATGTTTTCTTTAAGGTAGCTGAGCGCCCCTTCCATCTGCTCCTTACTCAAAGCGAGCTGTTCATAGGTTTCCATATCCATGAGGTAATACTCATCGCCGGTGCTGTAAAGGTATTCCATGCTTTTGCGTTCCATAATCGCCCGGGGAACTTTTTCCCCGGCGCGGAAAGTCCTCTCCGTGGTGGCTCCGGTGCGCAAATTCTTAAGCTTGGAGCGGACAAAGGCGGCCCCTTTGCCCGGCTTGACGTGCTGGAACTCAACCACGGTATACAACTCGCCATCCAGTTCAATGGTCAGACCGGTGTGAAAATCATTGGTTGAAATCATTTCTTCCCATACCCCCTAACATCTAGATGGAAATCAATTCCCGGGTGCTTCGGGTCATCGCTTCCGCCCCGGTTTCGGTAATCAGGATCATATCTTCAATGCGCACTCCGCCCCAGCCGGGGATATAGATGCCGGGCTCAACGGTGACGACCATGCCCGGTTGAAGCACCGTTTCCGCTTGGGGCGACAGGCGCGGCAGCTCGTGGGTTTCCAGGCCGACGCCATGCCCGAGGCCGTGCCCGAACTGCTTTTCAAAACCGGCCTCTTTGATCATTTCCCGCGCCACGGCATCTGCTTCTTTGCCGGTCATCCCGGGCTTCAGCGCTGCCGCAGCCCGCTGCTGCGCTTCTTTAACCGTATTATAAATCTCGACCTGCCGCGGGTCGGGTTCGCCCAGGCAGACGGTGCGAGTCATGTCGGTGGCGTAAGCATTAAATACCGCGCCGAAATCTATGGTTAAAAGCTCCCCCCGGGCCACCTTTTTTTCCGAAGCGACGCCATGGGGCATGGCCCCCCGCACTCCCGAGGCGACTATGTAGCGAAACGAAGTCCCCGCGGCGCCCATACGGCGCAGGTAAAATTCCAGCTCCAGGGCGATCTCCTGTTCACTTTGCCCCGGTTCGATAAATTTTAATATATGCTGGTAAGCCCGGTCAAGGCAGGCCGCACCCCGTTTTAAAATCTCGATTTCAGTGCTGTCTTTAATCATGCGCAGCTCTTCCACCAGCCCATCTACCGGTACCAGCTCCGCCTTTAGCTTTTGTGAAAGTTCACGGTAAAGGCCGTAGCTAAGATGCTTCTCTTCAAAGCCAAGCTGGGTCACGCCGGTTTCGGCCAGGACCGGAGCCAGGCTCTGGGGCAAATTGTCTTTCCAGGGAGCCAGGCGGCAGTGGGGCGCCTGCTGTTCAGCCTGTTCGCGGTAGCGAAAATCGGTGAAAAGAAAACATTGCTCCTGCCCCACCAGCAGCACACCGCTGCTGCCGTCGAAGCCGCTTAAATACTGTCGATTGGCCGGGTGTGAAACCAACAGCGCTTGCAAATTTTGCTGCTGCAACTTCTCCTGCAGTCGTTGAACCCGTTCTTTCAATTCTGGTCTCCTTGTTTTTCGCGGATGATCCTGACCAGCGCTTCCAGGCCCAGCAGGTAGCCGTGCGGGCCGAGGCCGCAGATAACGCCAGCGGCCAGGGGCGAAATAACCGAGTGGGCGCGGAATGCTTCGCGGGCAAAAATATTGCTTAGATGCACCTCCACCAGCGGCAGCCCCACCGCGGCCAGGGCGTCACGGAGGGCGTAGCTGTAATGGGTCAGTGCGCCCGGATTAATCAGGATGCCGTCACTATAACCGGCGGCCTGGTGAATCTTATCTACCAGCACCCCTTCATGGTTGGACTGGAAACTTTGCACCGCGACGTCCAGTTCGCGGCCGCGGCGCTCCAGCGCCCGGTCAATTTCGGCCAGGGTGGTCGACCCGTAGATCGATTTCTCCCGGCTGCCGAGCAGGTTCAGGTTCGGTCCGTGTAAGATTAGCACATGATTCCGCATTTCGCCCAGCTGACCAAGCCTCCTTATAATTTAACATTCCCTCGGCCGTCCAAAAATTCCTGCCTGGGCCATGGATAAATTTTCATCGGTCACAGGGAGGACAGCCGGGCCACTATTTCCGCGGCAACCTGGGAGGGGGTCTTGGCGGCGGTGCTGACAATCAAATCACAGTCCCGGTAATAGGGTTCCCTTTTCTGGAGCAGGGTACGCACAGTATCCGCAGGCGACGTGCTGGACAAGAGGGGCCGCCCCGGTTTGCCGGCGATGCGCCTTAAAATTTCTTCAGGCGGGGCGGTTAGCAAGATAATAATCCCGACAAGCCTTAAATTGCGGCGGTTGCCTGCCTTGAGGACAGCTCCGCCCCCGGTGGCCACCACTAAGCTGCCCGGCGGGTAGCGATGCAGGGCGGCGATAACCGTGCTTTCTCGCTGGCGAAAGTAGTCTTCGCCGTGCCGCTTAAAAATTTCAGGGATAGAAAGCCCTGTCAGCTGCTCCACCAGGGCGTCGGTGTCGATGAAGCGCCTGTTTAAGCGGCGGGCCAGGATTTGGCCCACCGATGTCTTTCCTGTACCCATGAAACCGGTAAGAATGATATGGCGATCCATGTTCATACTCGCTTAGGACACCTCCCAGTGGTCCGGCGGCTCATTGGAGATGCGCACACGGCCGGTGGCCGGAGTGACGATAACATAGCGGCGCTCGCCGCGCCCGTTCCGCAAACAGACCGTTCCGCCCCGGTTGGGCGCACCGGAACGCAGAAAACAAAGGTTATATGTGCCCCCGCCTTCGGCAAAAGTGATATGGCTGACGCTGATTCCATCGGGCAGGTAGACCCGTTTTGCCGTATTGGCGGCGCTGTCAACAATGCGATAGCTGTCGTTTTTATCAGGGTCGCCAAGATAAAACTGCAGGCAGCTGGTATACCCCGAAGTTATGGCCGCCTGCTGCACCCGCCGCATATCCAGGGCCACAGTGCGGGCGGCCAGCTCCAGCTGCCGCGTCTCGCTCCAGCCGGCAAAAGAGGGCGCCGCTATGGCGGTGAGCAGGGCCAGGAGAGCCAGCACGCAGAGCAGCTCAGCCAGGGTATAGGCAGATTCATTTTTTCCCCGGATCACTTCTTCTGTCTCCTCAATCTACCTGTCTTTCCCTGCCGTTAGCTTCCAGGCAGGGGACCGGCGCGTAGGAGGCGGTTTCGCTATCAAAGACACTGCTGAAAACAGCGCGAACCACTTCCTCCAGGGTGGTAACCCCCTTCTCCAGGAAGTGCCGTCCGCTTTGCACCAGGGTAATCATCCCCTGGGCTACCGCTTTTTCCTGCAACTGCTGCGCCGTAGCCCCGGCCAGAATAAGGCTGTGCATTTCCCGGTTCAGCACCATAAGCTCCTGAATGCTGGTGCGGCCGCGGTAACCGCTCTGATTGCAATATTTGCAGCCCGTCCCCCGGAATAAGGCTTCGGGCGGATCCACCGCAAAGAGATGACGGTAAAGCAACTGCTCTTCGGGGCTGAGAGGCTGCGGCATGGAGCAATGGGGACAGAGTTTGCGGATAAGCCGCTGGGCCACCACTCCGACCAGCGCCGCAGTAATAAAGTAGCGCTCCACCCCCATATCCATCAGCCGGGTGATGGCGCTGGCGGCGCTGTTGGTATGCAGGGTGCTTAAAACCAGGTGCCCGGTCAGGGCGGCCTGGGTGGCGATGCGCGCCGTTTCCAGGTCGCGGATCTCTCCGACCATGATAATGTTCGGGTCCTGGCGCAAAATGGAACGCAGGGCGCTGGCAAAGGTCAGGTTGATACGGGGGTTGACCTGGACCTGGTTGATGCCATCGAGGCGGTACTCCACCGGATCTTCAACGGTGATGATGTTGTCCTCGGGGCGGTTTAAATAATGCAGGATCGAGTAAAGGGTGGTGGTCTTGCCGCAGCCGGTAGGCCCGGTAACCAGGATCATTCCCGAAGGGTTCATTAGCAGCCGCCGCAGAAGGCGGTAATTCTGGTCGGAAAAACCCAGTTTGCTTAGAGGCAAAACGATGCGCGTTTTGTCCAAGATCCTGATTACCACCTTTTCGCCGTGAATGGTCGGCATGGTGGAGACCCTTAAGTTGATCTCTTTGTTTCCCGCAGGACCGCTCTTCAGAGTAATATTCCCGTCCTGGGGGCGGCGACGCTCGGCGATATCCATGTCAGCCATGATCTTGATGCGCGAGATAATCAACTGCTGCGTATCCTTGGGCGGCGCCATCAGATCGTGCAGCATGCCATCAATGCGCAGGCGGATGCGCAGCCCCTCACCGGTGGGCTCCAGGTGGATATCGCTGGCCCCTTCCCCGGCAGCCCGCTCGATTAGCGCGTCAACCACCTTAACAATGGGCGCCTCTTCCACGCGGGCCTTGAGCTGCTGCGGCCGCTCGGCCTCGCGGCTGCGTTCCTGCCGCTCCGCGGCGCTGCTCTCCAGCGACTCTTTCAAGCCGTAGTACTGGTTAATGACGTGGGTTATCGCGCTTGGCGCCGTGATGAAGGGCTCCACCTCCATGCCGGTATACGCGGCCACATCGTCCAGGGCGGCCAGGTTCAGGGGGTCGGCCATGGCCAGGCGCAAGACCCGGGCCTCTTTTTCAAAGGGGACAACTCGGTAGCGCTCGGCCATATTGCGGGGGATAGAGGTGGCTACTTCGGGGTCGATGGTGCGGCTGTAGAGGTTGACCTGGGGGATCTGCAGCTGCTCTTCCAATAGCGAAACTAACTGTGTTTCGCTGAGCAAGCCCTTCTCCACCAGGATTTGACCAAGGCGCCGGCGGCTGATTTTCTGCTCCGCCAACAGGGCTTCAAGCTGCTCCGGCGTAAGAAGGCCTGCCTCCAGCAACATTTCGCCCAGTTTGCGGCGCTTCGGACCAACCACAACATTCCCCTCCCTCTCATGGCCGCGCTCCCGGTAAACATCGGAAAAGGGAACCACCCCGCACCCCAGCCGGCAGCGCCGCCCTTTAACCAAGTTTTACGCCGGGTAGATCGCTGCAGCCAAGGGCGCGGCGCATTTCTTCCAGCGGCGCCTCACGCCCGCTGAACTGATTAAAAGACAGCGCCGCCTGCCACAGCAGCATCCCCTTGCCGTTATAGGCGGTGCCGCCCTGCTCTTGGAAGCGGCGCATCAGCGCGCTCCGGGGAGGATGATAGCGCAGATCGAAAAAATACCTTCCCCGGCAAGAAGAAAACCCGAGGACCTCCGCCACGGCCGCGCTGTCGCCGGGCAGGCAATAGATCATGGTCCGGCACGCTTCCCAGCAGCGCCTTAGCTCTTGCGGATGCCATTCAACCGCTGCGCCCGCTTTAAGCGAAGCGTTCCGCCGCAGCAGCTCCACCAGCTCAACAGCCCGCGCTGCGGTGCGGTTGGCCACAAACACTGCCGCACCTTCCTTGGCCAGGCTAAAGGCTACAGCCCGCGCGGCACCGCCCGCACCGACAATCATAACCGGTTCATCCAACAAGTCCGGCGGTCCCGCCTCGCGCAAGGCGAGGATAAAGCCAGGGCCATCGGTGCTGTCGCCGTAGAGCCTGCCCTCCCGGTTAACCACGGTATTGACCGAGCGGATTAACTGCGCCTGCGGCGCCAGATCATCCAGGTGTGCCATAACAGCCTCTTTGTACGGAGCAGTAATATTAGCCCCGCCCACTTTAAGGGCCCTCAAGCCCGCCACCGCGTGCGGCAGCGCCTCCTGCTCCACCGTGGCGGCAAGGTAAACGCAGTTTAAGCCCAGCGCCTTAAAGGCGGCATTGTGCAGCAGCGGTGAGAGCGAATGGCTCACCGGATTGCCCAGGAGAAGGAAAAGCTTGGTGGAACCGTCGATACGCACTTTTATAGCACCAACTTTTGAGAGTCAGCAGCCCGCAGAAATACCGCGGCATGCTGCTGCCAACAATTTGCAAAGCAGTTGTGGTAGAAGTTTAGGCGCACTCTCATCCTTATTCAATCACAGTTCTGCTGGCTACTGGCTACTAAATTATAACATTAATCTTCCTCCTTCGAAAGGGAAATCCCTCCACTTGACAGCCATTAATTGTCATCGATCCCAAATAAAGCAGGACTTTAGCATCTGCTGTCGAATATGTATAGAACCATGTCCACAGAGCAATATTTTTTTTACATGATTGTGTTTCTTTGCGGTCTCTCCGTCGGCAGCTTTCTCAATGTACTGATTTACCGGCTGCCGCGGGGCCTTTCCCTGGTTAGGCCGCCCTCGCGCTGCCCCTCCTGCGGGCGGCGCCTCGGCGTCCTGGAGCTGATCCCGGTGTTGGGCTACCTCTTTATAAAAGGGCGCTGCCTGCAGTGCCGGCAGCCCGTCAGCCCCCGCTATCCCCTGGTGGAGCTGGCTACAGCCTGCCTCTTTACCGCCGTATACCACCGCTTTGGTTTCAGCCTGGCCGGCCTGGGATACCTGCTGCTGCTGTCACTTTTGCTGGCCGTAGCGTTGATCGACCTGGATCACCGCATCATCCCCAATTCCCTGGTCCTGGCAGGATTGATTGCCGGGCTGATCCTGCAGCTGCCCGCTGCGGGAGCACGCTGGTTCGACCTGCCTTCCCGGCTGGCTCCCGCCATTCCATTGACCGATGCCCTGGCCGGGCTGACGCTGGGCGGCGGGCTGCTGCTCATAATCATCCTGGTCAGCCGCGGCGGCATGGGCGCGGGCGATATGAAGCTCATGGCCATGATCGGCTTTTATGTAGGCCTGCGCGGCACAGCGGTGGTCATGATGCTCGGTTTTATGCTGGGCGCCATAACCGGGTTAGTCCTCATCGCCGCGCGCCGCCTTACCCGCAAGGATGCGGTGCCTTTCGGCCCCTTCCTCTCCCTGGCGGCGCTGATCGAGATATTCTGGGGCCCGCTGCTGTGGGACTGGTATATCAACCTGCTGCGCTGATTGACCGGCGCTGCCAAGCGGTAATAAACACAGCCTGCTTGAAGAAACGGATCCACCCTGCACCTTGGCGAAAGGACAGAAGCGGATGCGTTTTCTGAAAAGAGGCGAAGGTTATACCTTTATTGAACTTCTGCTGGCCGTTGCCATCCTCGCTATGATCGCAGCCCCCCTCCTCGGACTTCTTGCCACAGCCTGCACCGCCATCCGCTCTGCCGGAGACCAAACGGCAGCGGTCAACTTTGCCCGTTCAGCCATGGAGACAGTAAAAGCCGCGGGCTTTGATGCCGCCTACGAAACCTATATCACCGGCGGCCAGTCACCATTGATCGAAGAATCCCTGCCCGAAGATCCCCGGATGCGCCGGGAGATTGCAGTAACGCTGCCGCCCTCCCCTTCCGGCATGGTGCAGGATCTGGAGCTGCTGCATATCCGGGTCACCGTATCCTGGCCGGCCCGGAGTGCGGAGCGGGTTGTCGTTTTGGAGAGTTATTTGTGTAGAAGATAGGTGGCAGGTGACAGGAGAGGCTGGGAAACTGGCCTTGTGCAGGCTAAGGGAACTCATAAGCCAGGAGATGGTTTTAAGACGGGATAAACGGCACTGATAACTACAGAAGATAAAGGTAAGGAGGTTTTTAATCTAACTTCCAACCTCTTACCTCTAACTTCTAAGAGCCCCCGGTGGGGGAGGGCTAGGGTGGGGGGGATCTAAAGCCCAAACGCCCCCTCTCCCCCCCCCTCTCCCACCAGGGGAGAGAGAGAAAAAAAGCGCCGAAGGGAGAGTAGTACGCTGAAACTGTACGTTAATCTATTCTACCGCCAGGATGGCTTGACCCTGATCGAGCTGCTGGCGGCGCTGGCGATCCTCGGTTTTGTGGTCGGATCTCTTTCCACTTTCTATTTCGCCGGGCTGAGCAGCTTTGAGCGCAGCATTGGCCGCATGGACAACCAGCAAAGCGCGCGCATCGCCATGGATAAAATAATCCGCGAGCTGCGCTGCGCTTATGATATAGATCTCTCCTCTGGACAAGAGGCGGATGCTATTCATTTCAAAGTGAAAGGGGACAGCAGGACGCATCGTTTCCGCCACTACGGAAAGGATGAAATTGTATTTGAAAGCATCTACAACAATAAAATCGATGCACACACCAAAATTGCCCTCGGTATTTCCGCCCTGCAATTCACCATTGACGAATCTGGCACCATCTTCATAACCATTAGCGCCGGCAGCGAGCCTTCAGAAGCAACCCTAACCGGAGCGGTGCGCCCCCGCAACCTTCCCTGAGGGGGGCAAAATGAAAGCCGAACGAACAAGTGCAAAGGGCATGGCCCTAGTGCTAGTGCTCTTCTTCAGCACTACCCTACTGTTGCTGGGCACGGTCTTGATCTCCTTTGCCTTTAACGAAATAATCATCTCCGGCTACCAGGAAGAAGAAGTGCGGCTTTACTATATCGCTGAAGCAGGCCTGGAAGCCGGCCTGGCCGCCTTGCAGAACGACTTTAACCGCCAGGTGCCCTTAAACGGCGCATTAAACGGCGGCTCCTTCCAGGTGAATTTCACCGCCCCCGTCCCGGGAAAGCGCGGCATTAGCAGCGAAGGATCGCTGGGCCGCTATCGTAAAACTATCACCGCCACCGCCACCCTGGCGCTCCCGGAGGCCTGCGACGCCCTGTCTGCGGACAAAATTTTCCTGCGCAGCACGGCCATAAATGGCAGCGTCCATGTAAACGGGCCGCTAACAGCGGAGCAAGGGTCCAATTACATAAGCGGCGACCTCCATTATCCGCAGGATGCGCCGCCCCGGGAAACGGGCGAGGCTCACCTGGAAGTGGGCGGGGAAACTGTCGCCGCCGCACCGCTGAAACTGCCCCGGATCAACCTGGAGCTGCTGGCCGGGCGGAGGCAGTTGACCATAGCCGGGGGCACCCTTAACCAGCCTCCAGCAGGCTACCCGGCCGCCAACCTCTTTCATGTGGCCGGTGATCTGGTCATAGCCCCCCAGGAGGAAGAAGTTTTTGATTTTTCCGGGATGCTTTACGTGGAAGGTGATTTAATCATTAACCCCGCCGCCGGATCAACACTGCTCCTGGAGGGTATCCTCGCCGCAGAAGGCGATATCGCCATCAATTTGCAGGCCCCCATCAACGCCGACGACCACTGGCGGGTCCTCCTCCTTCTGGCCGGCGATACGTTAGAAATAGTACCGGCGGACGAAGCGGCTTCATCTTTTGGAGGCAAACAGATTGCCTATGCCCTCAACACCATGGTGCTGCGGGGCGCAAGCTCAGAAGCGCCCCTGGAGCTGCACGGCGCATACCTGGCAAAAGAGTTTCACCTGGAAAACTGCGCCTTGGTTTATGAGGCGGCGCTGCTGCACGACTATATCAACGACCTGCCCGGGCTGGGCATTTTGAAGGTCGAGTGGGAGAGGGTAGAGTAGCAGCAGGCAGTAATCCCTTCCCCCCTGGTGGGGGAGGGCCAGGGTGGGGGGGATCTAAAGCCCAAACACCCCCTCTCCCCACCCCTCTCCCACCAGGGGAGAGGGAAAATAATGCGGAAATCCAGGCTTGGGCGCTCTAAAGGAAACTAGAAGTCAGAAACCAGAAGAAAAGATGAAAGAGGTTGTGACGGTGTACCCCCTTTTGAAAAGGGGGGTCAGAGGTTTTTCGTCAAAGGAGGGTAGTAGTGGTGATTAAACTCTCGCAGCCACATCACATCTTTAAACCGATACAAACCAGGACAGCAGGCCGGAGGGCCTTTTCACCCATCGGCCTCGACCTGGGCAGCTCTCAAATCAAATTAATGCAGCTGCAGCGAAAAAATGGTGTCGTTTCCATTTATCGCTGCGCCTCTTTCCCCTCCCCTGCCGGCCGCGACGGTGACCTGGCCGATACAATTCAAAGGGCCCTTAAAGAAGCCGGCTGCCGCGGCCGCAGGGTTGTTGCGAGTCTGCACGGCCAGGCGGCAATCCTGCGCCGCATCACCCTGCCGCCCCTCTCTCCGCCGGAAGTGTCCCGCGCTATGCGCTGGGAAGCGGAAAAGCAGCTGCCGCTTCCCGCAGAAGAATTTGTCTATGACTATGCCTTTTTAGAAAAACGCAATTTCCGGGGTAAAACAGTTCTTGATTTTATCCTGGCCGCGGTGCCGCGTTCTGTGGCGGAGAACTGCACGGAAGCCGTGCTTAAGGCCGGATATTTTCCCGAAGCCATAGAGGCGGCGCCACTGGCCCTGCGCCGCGCCGTGCACTGGTGTGGTTCCCATAACTTGCCTCCCTGCAACGGTACTGTGCTGGTTATCCATGTGGGCAGAGAGAACAGCGACCTGCTGGTGCTGCACCGGGGGCGCCACCGTTTCTATCGCCCCGTAAATGTGGGGATCAACCACTTCTGCAAGGAGGCGGCAAAGTCAAGTAAGCTATCCCCTGCGGAAGCGGAATGCTGCCTCTTCTCCACCGCACCGCACCAGCACCGCGGCCTGGGTGCAGCAGTGTCAAAGCTGGCCCGGCAGGCCGCCCGCTCCCTGGAATTTTATACCCTGGAGACAGAATTCCCGGAAAAACACTGCGAAGCGGTGCTGTTGTGCGGCGGTGGGGCCCTTATTCCCGGGCTGGAAGAGCGCCTCAGCAGCGAACTGGGTCTGCCGGTATCCCGCTTCAATCCCTTCGCTGCCTCCTGCTTCCCCGACGGGCCTGGCAACGGGTTCGAAAGCGGGCCCCTGTATAGTATCGCCCTGGGCCTGGCCCTGCGGGGGTGGGCCGGGTGAAAACAGAGATAGATCTGCGCCCCCGGGAGTACATGCTAGCCTGGTATAAACGGCGCCGCCGCCCGCTCCTGGTGCTTATCGCCGTTATTGCCGCTGCAAGCATACTGCTCTGCACCGCTCTGTGCGAGAAACACCTTGAGCGCAGCGCCGCGGCCAACAGGAGGCTGCGCCAGGCCAACGCACTTCTGGCTGAAGAGGCGGCGCCCCTGATGCGGCTGGAAGCAGACATCGCCATTCTCAAAGAAAAAGCGGCACTGGAGGAAGCCCTGCGCCGGCAGCAAATCCCCTGGAGCGATATCCTGCGCCGCGCGGAGGCTGCTCTGCCGGAAGGTTTATACCTCTCATCGTTCAGTGCCGGCGGGCAAGGCCGTCTCACCATAACCGGCCGCGGCCAGGCCATGCCGCAAGTGGCTTCCTTCAGCCAGGCCTTAAGCGCCCTGGGCTATTTCAGCAGCGTCACTGTCAGCCGCATCGAACGGGAGGCGGAAGGCAGTTACCGCTTTGTGTTCGAGGTTGAATTGATGATAGCAGGCGGGGATGATTGAGGCAGGAAACAGGCGCGGTGTGCAACCGGCTTGGGAAGGAATAAAGGAATTCAAAAATCAATAAGCCAGAAGCCGGAATACGGAAACCAGAGGTAAGCAGTTTAAAGTCGGGGATCCGAAAGTCCCCTCCCCCCTGGTGGGGGAGGGTTAGGGTGGGGGGGATCATGCCCAAACGCCCCCTCTCCCCGACCCTCTCCCACCAGGGGAGAGGGAGAATAAAGCGGGCAAAGCCAACCTTTATGCGGCTTAAGGGAACTAGAAGCCAGGAAAAGGTTTTTAAGATGAGATAAACAGCGCCGACAACTATAGATGGCAGAAGCAAAGGAATAAGGAGGTTTTTTTTCTAACCTCCAACCTCTTACCTCTAACTTCTAAAATCGACCCTCTCCCACCAGGGGAGAGGGAGAAAAAGACTGGGAATGAGCGGTTAAAATGAAATTAGCGAGTAAATTGAACTTGAGCAAACGGGAAGCGCTGCTGCTGCTGGCGGCGATCTTGCTGGCCTTCTCCCTGGCCGGCTGGCGCTGCCTTGTGGCTCCCCTGCTGCATACCGCCTCAGAGCTGCGCCTTGAGCGGGAATCCCTGCTGCAAGAACAAAAACAGCTGCAAGGGCGGCTGCAGCGCAAAGGCGACCTCTTCGTCGCTGCCGAGCGGTGGCAGGACCGCGCGGCAGAGCTGCATAGGGCCCTCCCCGCCCCGGAAGATCTGCCGAAAGTGCTGGAAAATCTGGAAGCACTGCTCCATCAATCTCCAGTTATAGTTCATACACTCCAAGCCGCAGAGCCGGAAACAGAAGAAAACTATGCCGCCCTGCCGCTGCAGCTGCGTGTTTCCGGGGAGCCGGCCGCCCTGCTGGATTTGCTGGAGCAGCTGGAGCAGTTCGAATCCCTGCTGTTGGTGGATCAGCTCGGCTGGTCCCGTGAAAGTGAAACCGGGGCTTCGCTGGAGCTATCTTTCCGTTTAATCTTGCATCCATCTTCCCAGCCGGCTGGCAGCTATCCCGCTGAGGAAGGCCAAAAAAAAGACTTGGCGGACTAAGGCAAGCATACCTCCCCCGCTTGCAGAAAAACCCAGGGTGAGGGGAAAAACGAGCCAGGGAAACCGCAGCTGGTGCCGCGTCAATAAAAATTGTTCCTTATATATAATCCCCCTGCCCCTTTTTCAAAGGGAAAACAGTTGAGAGAAAAAAACGGAAAGTCCCCCTACCCCAAGGAATTGGGGGATTTAATAAGAGGAGGCCCTATCATGTGTCCCATCTACCGCTACTGCGCCACCGACTGGTCCGGGCGCAAGCACAGGGGGCGGCAAAGCGCTCCCGGCGTCACGGAACTGCTGGAATCCCTTAATGCCCGCGGCTTTACCGTGATAGAGCTGCGTGAGGAAAAGGGCCTGCTCAGACTGGCCCCTGACATCTCCCGCTGGTGGGAACAGCTGCGCCACGGCAAAGCCGGCAGCCGCGACCTTATGATCTTCTGCCTCCAGTTTGCCACGCTGCTGCGGGCAGGCATGAGCGCCCTCAACGCGCTGCAGATCCTGGCCGGGCAGGTGAAGCAGGCAGCCTTCCGCCGCCGCCTCGAAGCGGTGGCTGCCGGTATTGCCAGGGGAAACAGCCTCTCCGCTTCCTTCCAGGAGCACACCGCTTATTTCCCGGAAATACTGGTGCATATGCTTGAGGCGGGGGAAGCAGGCGGAGCGCTGGAAGAAGTCCTGGAGCGCCTGGCCGAACATTTTGAGCGGCAGCATAACCTGGAGGAAAAAATACGTTCAGCCACCGTTTACCCCCTTTTTATCATTGCTGTGGCTGCGGTTGTGCTGGTGGTGATGGTCTTCTTTGTACTGCCGCAATTCGGCGCTGTTTTTGGCGCCATGGGTCTGGAGATGCCGCTGTTCGCCACGATGCTGCTTCAGGCCAGCGAGGCGCTGCGGCGGCACTGGCTGCCCTGCTTGCTGCTCCTGCTCCTTACGGCCACAGGCTTGCGCTTTTGCCTGGCCACGGAGCTGGGGCGCCTCTTCCTGGACCGGATCATGCTGCGCCTGCCCATTTTCGGCTCCCTCTACCGCCATACCCTGGCGGCCCGCTTTGCCCGGGTCATGGCGGTGCTGCTCGACAGCGGACTAAACCTCCTCCCCGCCCTGGCACTGGTGGAGCGCGTGCTGAACAACCGGCCCCTGGCCCGGGCGCTCAAGCAGACCCGCGATGCGGTTAGCCAGGGACAGCCTGTGGCCGATCCACTGCAAAAATCAGGGCTCTTTCCCTCTCTGCTGGTGGAGATGGTCCGCATCGGCGAAGCCGGCGGAGCGCTGGCCGAAATGCTAAACCGCAGCGCCGGCTTTTACGAGCGCGAAATCGCCTTTACCGCCTCGCGCCTGGGCTCCATGCTTGAACCGGTGTTGCTGCTGCTGGTAGGCCTTTTCGTGGGCGCCCTGGTCTTCTCCATCCTCTCCCCCATGTACCGCATCTTTGAAACGCTTTAAGGGAATTCAGTCATATTCCCCCCACCTTAACAATACACCTCCTGCCAAAAGCAGCAGGAGGTGTATGATAACTCACTATCTACTGGTAATTAATCGCCACCGCCGCCTTCTTCACCGCCAGTGCCGGTCTCCCAATCAATGGGCAGGTAAGCATCGTCCAGGGTAATTCCTCCAGCCTGTCCACTGACAACGGCGCGGTAGTAACCATTGCCGGTTATATCCTTTATATCGTAAGTCTCCTGGTCTACAGATTCAATCGGCTCAAAGAATTCGCCCACTAACTCTTCATACTTTGGTTCTTCGTTTCCATCGGCCCTTGCCTGCATGATCGCGCTATCGATGGTCCTTAAGTTGGCCTCCACCGCTTTCCTTTGCGCGTTGCGGGTGACGGTGTTGTAAATGGGGATGGCGATGGCCACCAGGATCCCGATGATAACCACGACCACCATCAGTTCCACCAGGGTAAAACCTTTGTCATTCCGATGCAGAGCTTTCATCAGTTTCAACAATACTACTCTCTCCTTTCATGATTATGATTCCTTTGGAACAGCCAGCCTGTCCCCTCGAACGTGTAAAACAAAAAGCTTAGATCGCCGCACCAACCACCCCCTATTAGCAAAAGCTGTCTATGCCACGCCAGCCGGTGAAGAAAGGGCTTTGCGCCAGGCTGGCAGGTCATAACGCGAGAAAAGGAATTTATCATCACTTGACCTCAATGCGTCCTCCGGCCAGGGTGCCCACTACGGTCAGGTTATATGCTGTAGCCGGAGTGACCCTTGCTCCTTCAACAAGGATCGTTGCCGGCGCCCTCAGGGCATTAAAGATCAAGGGTGTATTTCCGGTTCCAGCGGAGCTGATATCGGCGCCTCGAATATCGATGCCATCTTCCATCTCTATTTCCAGGGTGGCGTTCCAATTTACGCCGGTAACCTCGATAGAGGCATTGCCGGCATGAATATAGCCCCCTGATTTTATATAGAGCGCTCTCTTGTTTGTCCCCGTAGATTTTAGAGAAGCACCGGCTACAGTAATATCTCCGGCGGCTTCGATGACCAGGGCGGTTCCCCACTGGTTGCTGGTAGCAGTAGCCATAATACTCATACCGGGCTCAATGACGATATTGCCGTTGGCCTTAATTTTGTTTTGTTCAGTTTTTATCGTTTCAATGTTGCTAGCAATGAATAGATCTCCTCCAACATGCCAATCCAGCACTTCGTTAGATCGGTGAATCAAGATATTGCCGGCCGTTGGCGGGATATAAACAGAATTGGGATTGTGAAAACGGCTTTTCAGAACAGCGGCATCAAGAAAATAGTGTTCTTGGCTATTGAACACCAAGATCTTTCCCGCCGGTATCTGCACATTGGGAATAGGGGAAGCGTCGTCACCGCTGCCGCCGCCTTCATCGCCGCCATCACCACCATCTCCGCCCCCATCGACCTTCCCAACCGTGAACGGCACGCTAACCGTGACAGCGAATGCATTGTCGGCTTGCGCGGTTACGGTTGCAGTATAAGTGTCCGGAATATCAATGGCCCCGATATTGAAGATAAGGACAGTGCTGCTGTTCTTGAGCTGGTCGGGATATTGTGTTTCAAGGAACAGTGGATCCGGCTGGCTTTCGCCGGCCAGGGTAAGCGATACTTCCAGGTTGGCGGTTTCCACATCGGCTGTCTCGGAAACGGTGATCATGACGCTGCCGTAATTATGGCCCTGTTCCGCGTCCGGGAATTGGTCGGAAAAGTCCTCGATGCTTAAAGCTGCGCCAAGGGTGGCTTCCACTTTCGAATAGCGCAGAGCGTTTCCAACAGTGTTGTTAATCGCGGTGCTCAGGTTCTGGATGCGCAATTCCGTGTCAATGGAAACGCCGCTGTTTACTTCTTCAATCACAATTTGCAAAACATCGTGGGCTGACGGTGACTTGGACACGGTCAGCGATAAAGCCACATTCTCATCCAAATCGTGGGGAATAATGGAAGAAGCGCCTTCTTCGAACTTTTCAATGCGTCCTTGATCATTGACAAATATATATATAAAGCCGTCGTCTGGATCAATGTCACCGGGATCGAAATTCTCCATGATTTGAACCGCCATGGCATAGCGCAATTCTTTGGAGATCATTTCTACGGCCATGCGCAGGTTGTTTTGGATCGCTGCCCTGCCCGTGGCCCGGTAAAATGAGCTCCATCC
The DNA here is from genome assembly GCA_029782095.1 of Bacillota bacterium. Taxonomy (GTDB): domain Bacteria; phylum Bacillota; class Dethiobacteria; order DTU022; family DTU022; genus JAKPEE01. The sequence continues at coordinate 62,255 of JAKOVL010000223.1, forward strand.
AAACCCAAACACCATGTAGGTGGCAGCCAAAACGAAAACCAAAATACCCATGGTAATCATTAATTCGACCAGGGTGAAGCCGCTTCCAGCGGTAAAAAGGCTTTGCCCACATCTTTTGGCGCGGTACAAGAAGCTATGTCTAGTCGGGGATAAAGACATTGATTACGACCTCTTTCCCGTTGGAAAAACTCCGGCGCAAGGTTCCCTGCCGGCCGCTTATACTTACATCAACAAATTCAATTTTTATGATATCGGAGCCGATATCCGCCGAAGCAAGATCCTGCTCCGCCTGTTTCTGCAACTCAAACAGTGCTTCGCTGCGTTCACCGCTGCTGACAACCCCCTGGAAACTTCCCGTAAACAGCCCTGCCATCGCCGCGGCAACAATGAGCAGGATAGATATGGCCACCAGCACTTCGACCAGGGTAAAACCGCTATCTTGCTTAAATATTGGTTGCTTCATCTCAGCTATTCTCCAATCCAGCGGGGATTGCCCCAGGTCAGCTTGCCTGTTCCCCCTCCGCCGCTGCTATGGTCGAAAATATCAAAGGGCAAGATGCTTGGATCCGGCTCGCGGAAACGCAGCCTGACATTGCCATACCCGGCAAAAGTATTGGCCACGATAGCCCCTTCCATGTCCCCGCTATTCTCCAAGCGAACATGCCCATTGGGCGCGTAAATTAAGTCCATGACATTACCGGCGCCGGTTACGGAAACGTCGCCGTTGGCAGAAATTATGTTGCCTTTAAAGCTGCTGCCTGCTCCTACCGATACATTGCCATGATTGGTGATGACGTTTCCGCAAAACTTGTACTGGGCATACGGGTTGGCGGTGAAGGGAACGCTGTCCGCCAGTATAACGGTTAACCTTGAGGGGTCCCCGTTCCAGTTAATTTCGCGGTTGCCGGATGTATTAAATATTTCATCCACGTAAATCAACAGCTTGCCGTCAGGCTCCACATTCTTTAAAACAACATCTCCCTCGATCCTTAATTCCCGGACCCGAATAGTGCGTGTTTCTCCCTGCAGATCGAAGGTCAGGGTGCGGCTGCTGCTATTATGGATTAAATCGTATCTTCCGTCCGCGTTTATTTCATAATACAGTGAAGGGGTCCACGGGGTTAGCAGATCCTCCCGCTGCGGCAAATGCTCGGGGAAATCCGGAAAATTAACCCCGGGATAGACCCTTTCTTCAAATAAGGGAGTAATCGATCCGTCTACGTTTCCGGACTGGTGGTTGGCCTGGCGGACCGTGACATCCCCGCTGCCGCCCGGACCAATAAACAAATCCCCGTAGATGTGGGTGGACCAATCCAGGGAAACCTGGTTTTCAGCGGTAGCATTGGTGCCGGCCGGTCCAATAATCTGGGAGCTGCCGGTAAGGGCAATGGCCGGGTTGGTGCCCCCGTGACCGATGGCAAAAACAGCCATATCCAGCAGCGGGATCCCCGCTCCTGCGCTTGTCCCGGTTAATTCAACGGCCACAGTCTGGCTCCGGCCGTTAACCGTGCCCGTTGAGGTTATGCGCAGCAAGTTGGGAGAAACCTGTTCCACGTTAACCTCAAAAGTACCCGTGTCCAGTTCCACCGGGAGTGAATCTCCCAGGGGTATCTGTTCGGGATTATCCATAATCCACCGGGCGACGGCATCGGCGCCATAATAGGCGAGATAGTGGGCCTGCACCCGCTCCTGCTGGATTACCGCTTCTTTTACCTGCGCGGTCGTGACACCGATGACAACAGTCCCCAGGATAAAGAGGACCATCAGCACAATTAAAGTTAACGGCAAGGCAAACCCTTTTTGATTGCCCAACACGGCTTTCACCTCCCTGTTGGTACCGACTCTGAAACAGTATTCTTATAAATTTAAATTCAACTGAAGGCGTGCCGCCTTGTTGCCGCGCTGCCCGCAAGAAATTGCCGCAGCATGCAAATATGGCGTTCTCACAGTTGAAGGTTTCACAGATGCCTTCCGGCAGCAACACCGCTTTTCAATGAGCCAGTTCGGCGGCGTCACCGCCTTATCATCAAAACAGGGGCGCCTCATAAAATAAAACCCTCCTGCAGGTTCAGGTGGGTATAGAACAACTTCGTATCGTGAACCGGCAGCTGGCTGGCAATAGCGGTAAAACCGCCTTAGCCCCTAAAGCTTTGCGCCACCACCTTTCGATGGCTTTGCCTTTTTCAGTTTATTTGATTTGCGCTCTATCCTGCGTGGGCGAAGCACCATGCCATATTCGCCGAAGCAAACTAGCTGCTCACGAGCAGGAGGCATCTCTAATGGTACTTCCGTATTGTAGAGGCATCTCATTCTACCTCAAAGTATATATTGCCACAAAACCACCCAAAATTCAAGCATATTTTTCAATTTAATGTTAGAATATAAGTAAAAATGTGAAATAATTGTATCCCGGCACGCTAGACCAGGACGCGCATCACTTCTTCGATTGTGGTCAAACCCTGCCGCACCTTCATCAGGCCGTCCTGGCGCAGGGTGACCATCCCTTCTTCAATGGCTACCTGGGTAATTTCCCCGGAGGAGCGGCGCTGCAGGGCCAGCTGCTTGATGCGATCGCTCATGACCAGCAGCTCGTATACTCCCTTGCGCCCCTTGTAGCCGGTATTGCTGCAGCGCAGGCAGCCAACCGGTTTATAGAGGGTAATCTCCTCTTCTCCTGGCTCCAGGGGAAAATCGGGTACAGAAGCCAGGAGCTCTTCGCTCTTGATGGTGTAAGCTTCTTTGCAATTCTGACAGAGTATGCGCACCAGGCGCTGGGCCAGCACCGCCACCAAGGATGAGGTGGTTAGATAAGGTTCGATCCCCATATCATCCAGCCGGGTTACCGCCCCGGCGGCATCGTTGGTATGCAGGGTCGATAGGACCAGGTGCCCTGTCAGGGCCGATTCCACGGCGATGCGCGCCGTTTCGCGGTCGCGAATCTCGCCGACCATGACAATATCGGGGTCGCTGCGCAGAATGGACCTGAGCCCCGTGGCGAAAGTCAACCCGGCGCGGGGGTTAACCTGAACCTGGTTGACTCCCTCTAAGCGGTACTCGATGGGATCTTCCAGGGTAATGATATTTTTTTCCACCGAGTTCAACTCCATCAGGACGGCATAAAGGGTGGTGCTTTTACCGCTGCCGGTGGGCCCGGTAACGAGAATGCAGCCATAGGGCAGGGCGATAATTTTCTTAAAGATTTCCAGCTGTTTCGGCGGAAAGCCCAACTCCGGCAGGGTGATGACCCGGGCTTCACGATCGAGCAGGCGCAGGGTCAACTTCTCCCCGTAAGCTGAAGGCAGCGAAGCCACCCGGAAATCGATAACCCGGCCGTCCACTTTCAGGGTGGTGCGTCCGTCCTGGGGTATTCGCCGGTTGGCAATATCCATGCCGGCCATGACCTTGATCCGCGAGATCAGCGGTCCCTGCAGCCGATGCGGCGGCTGCATTACTTCGTGCAGGACCCCGTCAATGCGGAAGCGCACGCGCAAGCTTTTTTCCTGGGGCTCGATATGCACGTCGCTGGCGCCGTCGCGGGCCGCCTGGTGAAAAATCATGTTGGCCAGCTGCACCGCCGGCTTTTCGGCGATATCAGCGTCGCTTTCGGGCTCCACTTCCTCCTCAGCAAGCTCCTCTTCCGGAAGCTCAAGGTCGGTGCTGGAGCGTGCATACTGCTCGATGGCCGCTTTCAGCTCGCTGTCGGGCACGCAGACCGGCTTAATTTCATAGCCGGTGAGCAGGCGCAGGTCATCGATGGTGATGATGTCGTTCACATGCATCATCGCCACCACCAGGCGCCCATCGTCAAAGCCGATGGGCAGGGCCTGGTAGCGGCGGGCCACCTCGGGATCAATTAAAGAAGCGGCAGAAGGGTCAATCTCGTAATCTTCCAGGCTTAAAAATTCCACGCCGGCCTGGCGGGCCACGGCCTGGGTGATGGCTTTGTCGCTGCAAAACCCCAACTCCACCAGGGTTTTGCCCAGCAGGCCGCGTCCGCCGCCGGTGCGCTCTTTTTCCCAATTGTAGCGCAGGGCGATCTCCAGCTGTTCGGGAGTGATATCGCCGCTTTCCACCAGAAGGGTGCCGATACCGTCTTTGCTGTTGTTTTTGTAACGCCGGATGGCCAAGGGAACCTCCCTCGCTCTGTCGATATTGCCCTATCCTGCCCCCGGTTTAAGCGGCAGGATAAATATACTCCTATTGTGATAATTACGATTATACTAGCTATAAATCAAGTCAATGCTCTGTTTCCGCTGCCTTTTCTGCTTCAGCCTTGTTGTAGAAGGCGCAGGCAGTAAGAACAGCCCTGACTCCTGATTCGCTCTGCCTGCCCGTAACGTTGATTTCATCGACGCGGATGGCGCGGGTGCCGCTGCGCAGCAGCATCAACGTTTTGAGCAACCCAGGGAAGGCGCCCTCCATAGTTATAGCCAAAGGCATTTCCACATAATCTTTGTTCTCTGACCTATTGCCAAAGCGAATCTCAGTCACACGCAAATCGGCGTCAGCGGCGAGAAAATAGATATGGCGGATGATGGCTTCTTCAGCCGGTTGGGGCGGGATCATCTGTTTTAACTCGGCCAGCTGCGCCCGGTAAAGGGGGGCATTGTCTCGCAGCTGCTGGTAGCGTGCCAGGGTGGCTTCAGCCTGGTTCAGAAGCTGCTGCTCCGTCACTGCTTCTTCCTTAAGATTGCGGTTGACGCCAACCTGGACATAGATGAGGATGCCGCCCAGCACTAAGGCCAGCACTGCCAGTCCTAAAAAGATCGTGGTACGGGATAAGGATATCTTGCCTGCCATCTTAGCTGCCTCCTTCCGCCACGGAGATAAACTCCGGCCCTCTTTCCACCCGGGCCGCAACTACGAACTGGACAACCTGCTGCCCTTCAAAAACCGTGCCGGCGGAAACCTGGCAGCGGATATCGTCGAGCTGCTCTAAGGTGTAAACCTGCTCAAGCATCGCCGCCACGTCGTCGTATTCGTAGGCCCAGCCGCGCAGCGTAAGCTCTCCGCCGCTGCCCTCGTACCTGGCCGCAACCTCGGAGAGCCACACCCCGGCGGGCAGGGCGATGCCGATCTCCTGCAGCAGGCTGGCCCAAGGCGGCACCGTGCCCATGGCTTTGGCCACCAGCGCTTCCGCGGCGGTCAGCTCTTCGTGCAGCAGGGCGTATTCTTCCAGCTCCGCCACCGCCGTCTCCACGGATTCACGCTGCTTCCGGATAGACTTGAGATCGCTGCGTAAAAAGATCGAGTTTACGAAGAGGGCGCTATAAACCAGCACCACCACTACCACCAGCACTGTCGCAACGGCCAGGAAGGTGTTCTGCCTTTTCTGGGCCAGTCTTTTAGCCTTTAATTCAGGCGGCAGCAAACTGATATTCTTTTTCAATTGGCTATCCCTCCAATCCGCGGCGCGCGAGGCCGGTACTGATGGCATAATCCAGGGTGTCTTCAGCCTCGCCTCCCGCCTTGCGCCCATAACGCTTCAGGGGAGGGAGGACACGCACCGGAATCCCCAGCATATCCTCCAAGTCGGCGGCAAGGCCCCCGAGGCGCCCCCCCGGCCCGTTCAAGAAGATTTCCGAAACATCCGCCGAGCCCTCCTGCCCCTGGTAATAGGAGATGGAAGAGCGAATCTCTGTAGCTAAGTTTTTCGTCCATGCACCCATGACCGTAGGCATCATCTCTGATCCGGCGACAGCGCCGGTAAAAAGGTCGCGCAAAGAACAGCCCAGCACTTCGGAGATGTCTTTCAACTTTACCGAAACCAGGCGGGCCAGGCGCGGGCTGCCCTGTGAAGCAACCAGGATATTGCTGAGGCCGTTGGCCACGTTAACCACGGCCACCGTACTGGAGAGCGTATCCGGTGGGATAATCCGCATCAGTGCCAGGGTGGAAACATCAATATCGATCAGTTCAAGGCGGGCCGCGTTCAGCGCTTCAATGAAGCCGGTAAGCATATCCCGCTGCGCCGCCACCAGCAGCACTTCCAGGGCTGCGCCCGATTCAGTGGCAGTTTCACCGATGACCAGGTAGTCAAGCACAGCGCTGTTTAAAGGAATGGGCAAGTGTTCCTGGGCCTGAAAGCGAATGACATTATCCAGCTTCTCCGCGGGAACCTTGGGCATGGTGGCGTAGCGGACCATGACGCCGTGGTTGGAAACGCCCAGGAGAACCTCCCGGCTTTTAAAGCCGCCGCGATCCCACAGCTTTTTCAGCGCTTCGCCCACCGCTTCGGGATGGACCACCATCCCTTCCTCCACCGCCCCATCGGGCAGCTCGATGGAGGCAAAGGCGCCCAGTTTGGCCGCCTGGGGCGTTCCGCTTAACTCCACTGCCCGGGCTGCCCCGGTATCCAGCTCCAAGCCGACGGCTCTTTTCGCAGAAGCCAAAGCCATGTAGTGCCAACTCCTTTTGCCTCCTCATCAGGCCGGCAGACAGATCGATCGACAATCCGGGAGGCATATTTTAAAATCAAAGCTCTAGATCTGTGTAATCACCGTAAAGATAGGCAGGTAAAGGGCTATGAGCATGCCGCCCACCAGGGCACCGATGACGATCAGCATCAGCGGCTCAATGAGCGAGGTCAGCCCCTTGGTGATGGTGGCCACCTCTTCCTCAAAAAATTCGGCCACCCGGTCCATCATCTCGGGCAGTTCCCCTGTTTCTTCCCCCACAGCCACCATGTGCGTGACCATGGGCGGGAAAATGCCGCTTTCCTCCAGGGGGCCAGAGATGTTTTTGCCCTCGTGGATCTTCTCCCCGGCGCTGGCAACCACGTCCATGACCAGGGTATGGCCGGAAGCGCCGCCAGCCGCCTCCAGGGCGTGCACCACCGGGATGCCGCTGGAGATAAGGGCGGCAAAAGTCCGCGAAAAGCGGGCCACCACCGTCTTCTGGATCAGAGAACCGAAGATGGGCAGCTTGAAGCTGACCCGGTCAAAGTTACGCTTGCCGGCCGGGCTCTTGAAATAGTAGCGAATGCCGAAAAAAATGGCAGCGAACCCCGGCAGCACCACATACCAGTAATTACGCGTAACGTTGGATATGGCGATGATGATCCTTGTCGGCAGCGGCAGATCCGCGCCCTCCGGGAAAAAGCTTATAAAAGTGGGAACAAGGAAAAAAAGCATGGCGAAAAGGATCACCACGGCGAAACAGAGCACGGCGATGGGGTAAAAGGTGGCGGACTTGATGTTGTCCCGCAGCTCCTTGTCTTTTTGCAGCTGGTGGGCCAGGCGGGAGAGGGTCTCCTCCAGGTTGCCGCCCATCTCGCCGGCGCTGACCATATTCACATAAAGGTCTGAAAAAATATGGGGGTAAGCTTTCAGCGAGTCACTGAAAGAGGCGCCCCCTTCCACGTTGCGGGCAATTTCGGTCAGCGCTTCTTTCAGGGTCGCGCCGGAAACCTGCTTGCTTAAGGTAAACAGGGCCCGCGTAAGGGGAATGCCCGAATTGAGCATGGCCGCCAGCTGGCGGCTAAAGATGCTTAAATCTCCCGGCTTAACGCCTCTTTTGATTTTAATGCTGAAGCCGGAAAAAAGGGGTTTAGGCGCCTCTTTTAGTTCCGTAACCATGAGGCCCATACGGCGCAGCCGTTCAAGAACGCTGCTTTCCTGCTCGCCTTCCAGGACGCCTTTAACGGTTTCACCGTTTTTATTTATCGCTTCGTAAGCAAATGACGGCATTCATGCCCACCTCCCCGCAGGACAGTAAACAAAGGTGTTCTTAGAGCATGCCCGGCGGCGTCTTAACGCCGAACTGGATCAATCGCTCCAGCTCGGCCCTGTCAACGCATCGTTCCAGGGCTTCCGCCCGCGAGATTTTACCACTTAAGTACAGGGCGGCCAGGGATTGATCCATGGTACGCATGCCGCTGGATTGGCTCGTCTGCATCACCGAGTAAAGCTGGTGCTCTTTCCCCTCGCGAATCATGGCCCGCACCGCGGGGCTGGCCCCGAGGAACTCGGTGGCCAAAACGCGCGATTTCCCGTCAATGGTGGGTATTAGCTGCTGCGAGATAATGGCCTGGATGGTGCCGGCCAGCTGCTGCCGGATCTGGTTGCGCTGGTGTTCCTGGAAGACATCGACAATACGGTGTATGGTCAGGGGCGCGGTCTGGGTGTGCAGCGTGGATAAAACCAGGTGTCCGGTCTCCGCCGCCGTGAGGGCGATGCTGATGCTTTCCAGGTCCCGCATCTCGCCGATTAAGATCACGTCCGGGTCGTGCCGCAGCACGTGCCGCAGGGCGTTGGCAAAAGAGTGAGTGTCCAGGCCCACTTCCCGCTGCTTGATGGACGATTTTTTATGCGGGTGCAAAAACTCGATCGGATCTTCCACGGTGACGATATTCATGCGGCGCTGCGAGTTGATCACATCGATCATCGCCGCAAGGGTGGTGGACTTGCCGCTGCCGGTGGGGCCCGTTACCAGAACGAGGCCGCGGGCCAGGAAACAGAGTTCCTTCACCACGGGTGGCAGGCCCAGCTCGTCGATCTTGGGCACCTCGAAGGGCACGATACGCAGGGCTACAGCCAGGGTGCCCCGTTGAAACATCACGTTGCCGCGAAAGCGGGCCACGTTTTCGATGGAATAGGAAAAATCCAGCTCCAGGTCCTGCTCCAGCATCTGTTTCTGGTGCGGCTGAATGATCTGCAGCAGCAGCTCCTGCACGTCCAGGGCGCTGAGCGTAGGGAGATCGTAATAAACCATTTCACGATTGACCCGCATGATCGGCGGTGATCCCGGCGTCAGGTGTACGTCGGAAGCCTTTTTTTCCACCGCCTCCGTGAGCAGTTCATCCATTGATAC
>JAKOVL010000117.1 GCA_029782095.1 Bacillota bacterium
CGGCAGGGCTTTTACTGCCGGTCCATTCCGTGTCCGCCCATTTTCCGCAGCGGCTGCCCCAGCGGCTGACCAGCAGCCCCTCAATATAGAGTTCGCTGATTTCGCAGTTATTGGCACAGTCATGGCAGATAAAACCCCTGGGCTGGTAGCTGCTGGCAGAGATAGCGGCGGCACTGCGATAAGAAGTGGCCTTAATGCCCCTGGCGACATATTTATTACGGGCCAGGATAGCCGCCCCCAGGGCCCCCATGACTTGATAATGCTTGGGGATGTGCAGCTCCACATTCAACACTTTCTCCAGGGCCCAGCGCATGCCCACATTGGCGGCCACACCGCCTTGAAAGAGGACCAGGGGTTCCGGCTTGCGGTTGCGGGCCACATTGGTGAGATAATTTTTGGCCAGGGCCAGACACAGGCCGGCGATCAAGTCTTCTTTGCGGTATCCCAGCTGCTGCTTATGAATTAAATCCGATTCGGCAAAAACGCCGCAGCGTCCGGCAATGGCCACGGGATTTCGCGAACGCAGCGCATAGCTGCCAAATTCTTCGATGGGGATATTTAGCCTCGCTGCCTGGTGATCCAGGAAAGAACCGGTTCCGGCGGCGCAAACGGTATTCATGTTAAATCCCACGGAAATACCTTTTTTGAGATAAATGATTTTTGAATCCTGCCCGCCGATATCGATCACTGTCTGGACATCCGCTTCCACCGATCTGGCGGCCAGGGCATGGGCGGTAATTTCATTAACCACCACATCTGCGCCGATCATGACTGCGGCCAGGTGTCTCCCCGAGCCGGTGGTCCCGGCGGCGGTAATGGGGTAGCGTTGAAGGGCGGCGGTGGCGAATAATTTTTGAATGGCCTCAATGGGGCCCCCTTCATTGCGCCGGTACGCCGTAAAAACCACTCCGAGGCTGTCGTCGATCACCGCTATTTTTGTGGTCAAGCTGCCGACATCCATCCCTAGAAAGCAAGACATGACTGTTTCGCCTCCATTTCCGCTTTTCTTTCCTGCAAGATATGGGCAAAAGATTCGATCCGGGTCTGCAGACCGGCTTCTCCGGTTTGTTCGTTGACAATTACCGTCAACAGCGGGATCTCTTTCTCCCTAACCACCCTGGTGAGAATACTTTGGGCAATAATTTCCGGCATGCAGGTGAAGGGCCACAGGTGGATTACACCATCGACGCCTTCGCCGGGTGCCAGGGCGGTCAGGCCGATGCTGTCCAGCCCGTGCCCCCCCACCAGGTTCTCCAGATAGGGACGGGCCGCCCGTTCGATCTGGCGGTGCCGCCACAGTGAGGCAGGGGTATGCAATATATTTTGCCGGAACCAGTTTAAAACAGTGATCTCTGTTTGCACCTCAATGCGAATATCCTCAAGAGAGCCAAGGGTCCGGGCGATTTCGTGGTTGACGAAGCTCTCGAATACCGCGTAGATTTCACCGATCAAGCGCACTTTTAACGGCGGCGGACCCTCCTCCAGCATGATGGCAGATGTATCTGCCTTAAACTGGCGCATGGCCTGCTTAATGCTGCTGATGGAGGCTGCCTGGTTTAAGGCTTGTTCCAGCCTTCTGAAGCAGCGGTCAGCCTCACCCCGCTTTTTTTCTCTGGCCCTCAGGGCATAAAGTGCCGCCTCGGCTTTTTCGGCAGCAGCCGCTTTGGCGTAGCCCAGCAGTGCGCTGTAGAGCAGTTTATGGGATGGCAGATGTCCTAGAATTTGTTTAATGGCTTCAATAAAGGACTGGTAATTCTGCTGCAGCGGCAGCGGCGAATTTATGGTCACCATTTCAAAGTCATATCCGGCCCGCTTCAGCAGCGCTTCCTGCAGCTCGGCGTACCAGCCGAGGCGGCAGCGTCCTTTCCCGCCCACCATGATCAGGGTATTTGCACCCGCTTCAAGGCACTGGCGCATCTGGCCGATGGTCACGGTCATGGGGTAGCAGATAAATTCCGGGACGAGTTCCGCGCCCAGTTCTGCCGTCCGCCTGGTAATAGGCAGAGGGCCGATGGCGTTGACCAATTCATTGCTAAAAATTGTAGCCAGGGCGATACCCAGGCGGCCCATGGTGGGAAACCCCAGTACTCTCTTTTCCGGCAGCGGCGGGGGAAGAAACCTGGCGGGAGCAGAACTGCTGCTATGCTGCGGTTGATGGTGCCCGGAGCTTCCCCTCGCTTGCACCGCCTCAGCGGCTGTATCCAGAAATGCTTCCAGACGGGTAACCAGGCCGGCTTCCCCTGTTTGTTCGTCAACCGTTAAAATCAACAGCGGCACTCCATGTTTTTCCGCCTCTTCTTCCAGAAACACTTCAATTACCGCCTCCGGTCCGCATTCAAAGGGACCCACAAGGATCAAACAATCGATCATCCGTGCCTTAAGCCAGTAGAGGGCGCTTCCCAGAATAGTCTGTTCAAAGCTCCACAGTTCTTTGCCGTAGCCGGTCTCTTCCAGGGAGCGCCGTATCTCCAGGCGGGGCACCATTTCCGGCACCAGCACAGTAGCATGCTCTTTGAGCCGCTCCACCAGGTTGTGGCCGATAAGATCATAGAGAATATAGCTGTGTCCCACTACGCCCACCCGCAAATTTGGGTTAAAGACAGCTCGCGGATTATAGGGCCTGTGGCGATGGGAAAAGGGTACGCCGGCCAGTTTTTCCAGGGCTTGTGGATAAGTCAATCGCTGCTCTACGGCTGTGCGGGTAAAAAGGCTTTGAAAGCGCCAGGCCAGGTAAAAGGCCTCCCGCACCATTTTTCGAGAAACCCCCAGCCGGCGCCCCGCTTCAAAGAGGGCCGCCATGCTGCGGGAGGGTTCTGAGCGCCAGTCAATTTTCGGTGAGATAATAAAATCATGAGGCAGTTCCAGCCCGCTGCGGATCATGGCCGGGAGGCCGATATGCTTGGGGCAGTAAAAGCTGTAGCGGTCGGCGCTGATCAGAGTGGGTAAAAACAACCGCTCCACGCCCCGCTCCACCAGTTCGGCGCAGTGGGGGAAAGCCAGCTTAACCGAAATGCACGGTTCATCGGTGGGGCAAAGGGCTAAGTTTTCCAGGGTGCGGGAACTGGTGGGCCGGGAGAGGATAACCTGGCAGCCCATTTCTTCAAGGAATGTTTTATAGAAAGGGAAATAATAGAAAAAAGATAATACCCGGGGAATCCCGACTTGCATTATCTTCACCCCATCAGCACAAGTTCTAAAGGCTTAAGCTATTTTGGCCTAATTTTGGATTACCTATACTCAGCCAGTCCAGGAAAGAAAAACAAAGCAAGCCTCCAGCATTCCTTAGGCGATGCGGGTGCCTTTGGCAGCAGTGAACATGTGTGCGGGGGCAGTTTCTCTGTTCCTGGAGCCGCAAACGGCGAATATACAGTTGCAAAGCCATTTTATTTATTATAAGATTTCTTTGCATGCAGGAGGGGAGGCTGTATCAGGTGGCAGAAATTATACCGTTCAGAGGCATTCGTTACGATGAATCGATAACGGGCGATCTCAGTGCAGTGGTTACTCCGCCTTACGATGTGATCAAGCCCGAAGAACAGGCCCTTTACTATCGCCGCAGCCCGTACAATATCATCCGGCTGGAATACGGACTCACCGGCGAAAATGATTCCGCAACAAACAATCGCTATACCAGGGCAGCGGGCACTTTGCAAAGGTGGCTGGAAGAAGGGGCGCTGCGCCACGAAGATAAGAAAGTATTCTACGTTTATGAACAAACCTTTACATACCGCGAAAACACCTACAGGCGCACGGGGCTGGTTGCCGCCTTAAAGGCGGAGCCCTACCATCGCAAAACAGTACTGCCCCATGAAGAGACCCTTCAGAAAGCAAAGTCGGATCGCCTGCAGCTGCTGAGGCACTGCCGCGCCAATTTCAGCCCCATTTTCGGACTTTTTGCAGATCCCGGCGATGAGGCCGGCCAGATCATGAGAACTGCCAAGAAAGGGGATCCCCTGATCGATCTATTCATGCCTGGGGGAACCGAACGGCATATCCTCTGGGCGCTGGATGATCTTGACCGGCAAAACAGGCTCATTGACTTCATGGCTTCTCGGCCTGTTTTCATCGCCGACGGCCACCACCGTTATGAAACGGCCGTTGCCTTTGCCGGAGAGTCCGATCTAAAACAATACCCCGGACGCGGCTACGTCCTCTCTATCCTGGTCAGCCTGCGCGATCCGGGACTGGTAATTTTACCCACGCACCGCGTGCTCAAGGGATTGGCTCCGGCAAAAATCGCCGGGCTGCTGCGGGCAGCGCGCGAAAATTTTAAGGCAACAGAATGGGGCTCCCTGCAGGCGGCGGACCTTCCATCATTTCTAGCAGAGATCAAGGCAAGGGGGGCTGCTGCACCGGCTTTTGGGCTGATTACAGAGGAAACGGCGCTGCTGCTGCAGGGAGAAGCTGCTGAAGATACCCTGGATGTCTCCATATTGAAAAACCGCCTGCTGGCACCCCTTTTTGCCGATATGGAGCCTTCCGCCTTTGAAGAGCACGTCAGCTACAGCAAAGATGAATATGAAGTCCTGGAGCTGATCCGCTGCCAAAAGGCGCAGGCGGCCTTTCTCCTCAACGCCACACCCATGCAGGAGCTGACTGCCCGGGCTTCCAGGGGGGAAAAAATGCCCCAGAAATCAACCTACTTTTATCCCAAGCTGCCCAGCGGGCTGGTCATCTATGATTTGGACGGCCCTTGAGCTACCCGATAATGAGGAACTGCCGAAGAGATTTTACTGGCCACTGATCGCGCTTCAGGTAGGAGGATTCTGCCCGTGTTCGATCAATCATCAAAAACCGTTATCCGCGTCCGCTATGCCGATACCGATCAGATGGGCGTGGTCTACCATGCCAACTACCTGGTCTGGTTTGAGGCGGGGCGCACAGAGCTGATGCGCCGGCTGGGCCTGCCTTACCTGGAATTCGAACAGAGCGGCCTTTTCCTGCCGGTGATTAAGGCGGAAGTCGAGTATAAGCTGCCGGCCCGCTATGATGATGAAGTGGCCGTGTTGGCCAGGATCAAAAGCCTGCGGCAGACCCGGTTGGCTTTTGAGTATGAAGTGCGGCGCGGGGATGAGCTTCTGGCCCGGGGCAGTACGGAACATGCTTTTACGAACCGCGCCGGGCGCCCGGTGGCCCTGCGAAAGCACAGCCAGGACCTGTGGGCGCGGCTGAGCAGCCTGGCCGTGGTTAATTCAAGTCAAGAACCGTCCCCAACTTGATTACAGGACGTTGGCGCGGCCGTGGTAAATCAAGCCCCGCTTGGCGTCCACGGTGATCAGATCACCGGTCTTAACCAGCTCTAAAGCCCGCTCCACCCCAACAACGGCCGGTTTATGCAGGTTCAGGGCCATAATGGCGCCGCTGGAGGTAAGGCCTCCCTCCTCTGTAATCAAAGCCGTCGCCTTTTCCAGGGCGGGAAGATGAGCTTTTTCGGCAGATCTTAAAACCAGGATCTGCCCCTCCTCGATACATTCCAGGTCGGCCAGCTCCTTCACCACGCAGGCAGTGCCGGTTACCGAGCTTTTGCCCAGGCCCGTCCCCCGGGCCAGCACTTTACCGATTGTCTCTACCCTGAGCAGGTTGGTCGTGCCTGAAATGCCTACGGGGACTCCGGCGGTAAAGACAACCAGGTCTCCTTCCTGTATCAGTTTCTCCTGCAGCGCCGCTTCAGTGGCGACGGCAAACATTTCATCGGTAGATTCCACGGGCGGGCAGAGGATAGGATAGACTCCCCAGGTCAGGTTAAGCTGCGCCGCCACCCGGCGGCGCGATGTCACCGCCACAATGGGTGAACGGGGTTTATACTTTGAAACCATGCGGGCCGTCTGCCCGGTCTGGGTCGAGGTGATAATGGCCTCGGCGCCGAGCTCCTGGGCGGTGTGGCAGGTGGCGTAGCTGATGGCATCGGTAACCGTCTTCGCCATGGCTTTCTCCAGGCCTTCCAGGATCTGCTTATACCTTAACGCTTCTTCGGTGCGCCGGGCGATGCGGCTCATGGTTTGCACCGCTTCTACCGGAAAGCGGCCCATGGCCGTTTCCCCGGAGAGCATTACGGCGTCGGTGCCGTCAAATATGGCGTTGGCCACATCGCTGGCCTCGGCCCGGGTGGGGCGGGGATTGCGGATCATGCTGTCCAGCATCTGGGTGGCGGTGATTACCGGTTTGCCGCTGCGGTTGCATTTATAGATGATCTTTTTTTGTAAAAGGGGCACCTCTTCGGTGGGAATCTCCACGCCCAGATCTCCCCGGGCCACCATGATGCCGTCGGAAACATCGAGAATTTCGTCAAAATTTTCTATTCCTTCGCGGCTTTCAATTTTGGCGATGAGCAATGTATCGGGCTGTACCTGCTCCACCAGGCGCCTTGCTTCCAAGATATCTTTGCGGGTGCGGGTAAAAGAGACGGCTATAAAATGAATATCCATCTCCATGAGCAGCTTTAGGTCTTCCCGGTCTGCGGCGCTTAAGGCGGGAAGGCTCAAGGTCGTACCGGGCAGGTTGAGCCCCTTGTAGCTGCGCAGCTCTCCGCCATGGATAACCCTGCACAATATTTCGCTCCCGCTGATTTCTTTTACTTCCAGGTGCAGCAAACCGTCGTCGATGAGAATGGTTCGCCCCGGGGCCAGGTCTCCGGGCAATCCGGGGTAGGTCACCGCCACCCTGTTCTGGTCTCCCGTTATCGCTGCGGTGGTCAGAATAAAGTCCTGGCCGTCTTTAAGGATTATTTTCTCCTCTTTCAACGGGCCGGTACGCACTTCAGGACCGCGGGTGTCCACCAGGATGGCCACTGTCCGCTTTAGTTTCCTGCTCGCTTCGCGGATCATCTCCAACCTGCGGAAGTGCTCTTCCCTTTTTCCGTGGGACAGGTTCAACCTGGCCACATCCATGCCCGCTTCGATCAGCTCGGCGATCCTATCTTCAGAATCGATGCTCGGGCCAATGGTACAGACAATTTTTGTACGCCGCATAAAAATCCCTCCATTATTTTGCCGGCAGTTAAGGCCAGGCCTTTCGATTAAGCCGCGGCCATGCGCGCCTATGGCCGCACCGGTGCTTACCGTGACAAAACCAGCGCCAGATCGTATAGCTCAGTGGGAAAGCTCTTTTTTTCTAAAAATGTTTCCGTGAGCGGAACAGGGTAGAGGTCGCCGCCCTTGAAGCCGACCATTAACCCTCCGCGGCCCTCCCACAGCAACTTGGCCGCCGCCGCACCCATGCGGCTGGCCAGGATCCTGTCCACGGCGGTGGGGCTGCCGCCGCGCTGTATATGTCCCAGGACAGTTACCCGGGTTTCCAGCCCCATTCTTTCTTCAATCTCTTTGCCGATGGCGAAGGCGCTGGCCGCACCTTCGGCCACCAGGATCAGGCTGTGTGTTTTATTGCGCTCAATGCCCCGGCGCAGCCTCCGGCAGATGCTCTCCAAATCGTAAGGTATTTCCGGGACCAGGATCGCTTCCGCCCCGCCGGCCAGGCCTGCTGTCAGTGCAATGAAGCCGTTTTTGCGCCCCATTACTTCAACCACAAAGAAGCGCTCATGGGAGGTGGCCGTGTCCCGCAGGCGGTTCATGGCGTCCAGCACCGTGTTTACCGCAGTGTCAAAACCGACCGTGCTGTCAGTGCCGGCGATGTCGTTATCAATTGTTCCGGGGATACAGATCGTCTTAATGCCCATTTTTTCCAGGGCCAGGGCGCCGCGAAATGAACCATCGCCGCCGATGACCACCAGCCCGGTAATCCCTTCGCTTTTCAGGCGGAGGGCGGCCTGCCGCTGCACCTTCTCTTCGCGGAATTCCGGCGCCCGGGCGGTATGCAAGATCGTGCCGCCCCGGTGAATAATCCCGGCAACCGAGCCCAGTTCCATGCGCCGGAATTCGCTTCCCCTGACCAGGCCGGCGAAGCCCCGCTCGATACCATACACCTCCAGGCCAAGGTAAAGTCCCTGGCGCACCACGGCGCGGATGGCTGCATTCATCCCGGGTGCGTCTCCACCGCTAGTTAATATGGCTATTTTCCCCATGAATAATCCCCCTCTTATGGTAGCATTCTTACTGCAGATTATTCTACTCCTTCACTTTGACCGTACCCTGTCCCAGCAGGTTTTCCAGTCTCTGGCGAAAAGCGGCGTCGTCCGGGGCCCAGAGCTCCCTTTCTAAAAGCAGCAGCTTTTTTTCTTTTTCAAAGTATAGATAAACCGGCATCTGGCCTTCCGCTTCCTGGAGCAGCTGCTTTAAGCGAACCAGGCTGCCGATTTCCAGTCCTTCCCGTATTTTCAAGTAAAGCTGCCTTGTCTCCTGGGGCAGCGGCGCCACTGTTTCGGCAATTATTTTTGCCTCCTCTTCTTCCTTCAGATCTGTCCGGCCCTTGATTAAAACGAGGCTGTCTTCCTGGAACAGCTCCGCCTGTTTTTCGTATAAATCGCTGAAGACGATTACCTCCACATTCCCGGTCAAATCCTCCAGCTGCACGAAAGCCATTGGTTTTCCCTTCTTAGTGTAGAGGGAACGTACCGCCGTTACAATCCCGCCCACGGTAATGATACGGTTATCGCCCGCTTCTTTCAGCTCGGCGCAGCGAACCAGGTGCGGCATGCGCTCCATTAGTTTCCGGTACTGTTCCAGGGGATGGCCGCTAATATAGAGCCCCAACATCTCTTTCTCCAGGGCCAGCCGCTCTTTATCAGTAAAATCGGGGATAGGCGGCAGGCGGTCCTGCAGCAAATCATCCCGGCTCTCCTGATCCATGAGGGAAAACATGGAGATCTGGCCGTTTTCCCTTTCCCGCTGCGCCGATTGGCCCTGGGCCAGCACTTCGTCCAGGCAGGCCAGGTACTGGGCGCGCCGGCCGCCCAGGGAATCAAAGGCGCCGCATTTGATCAGGCTTTCAATGACCTTGCGATTGCACAGGCGCAAATCTACCCTGGCCGCAAAATCCCTAAGCGAAAGAAAAGGTTTTTCCCGGCGGGCCTTCAGGATGGAGTCGATGGCGCCCAGCCCCACGTTTTTTACCGCGGCCAATCCGAAGCGAATGCGGTCAGCGGACACAACTGTAAAGTTGGTTTCGCTTTCATTTATATCCGGCGGCAACACCTCAATGCCCTGGCGGCGGCAGTCGGCAATATAGAGGGCCACCTTATCGCTGCTGGAATAGTAGCCGGTCATCAGGGCGGCCATGAATTCCACCGGGTAATTGGCTTTCAGGTAGGCAGTCTGGTAAGCGATCAGGGCATAGGCGGCGGCATGGGATTTATTAAACCCGTAGGAGGCAAACTTTAAAATCAGGTTGTAAATCTCTTTGGCAATTTTCTTCGAATAACCGTTTTTCTGGCAGCCGTTGATAAACAGTTCCTGCTGCTCGTCCAATATTTCTTTCTTCTTTTTGCCGATGGCCCTGCGCAGCAGGTCGGCCTGTCCCAGGGTAAAGCCGGCCATTTTGGCGGCGATCTCCATGATCTGCTCCTGGTAGACGATCACGCCGTAAGTTTCGTTTAAAATGGGTTCCAGCACCGGATGAAGGTATTTAATCTTTTTCTTGCCGTGCTTGCTTTGAATAAACGTAGGGATCTGATCCATGGGTCCGGGGCGGTATAGGGCCACCACTGCGATAATATCCTCAAACTTGTTTGGCTGCAGCTCGCGCAGGACGCTGCGCATGCCGGAGCTTTCCAGCTGAAATATTCCCGTGGTCTCACCCTGGGATAAAAGCTGAAAGGTCTTTTCATCGTCCAGCGGGATTTCTTCCAGGGTGAGCTCCCGGTTGTGGCGCCGGCGGATATGTTCCAGCGTCTCTCCCATGATGCTTAAGGTTTTCAAGCCTAAAAAATCCATCTTGAGCAGGCCCAGACTTTCCAAAGTGCCCATGGGGAACTGGGTCACCACGGTGCCGTCGGTAGTTTTGAGCAGGGGCACATGGTTGACCAGGGGTTCCCGGGAGATGACCACGCCGGCAGCATGGATGGAGGCATGCCGCGGCAGCCCCTCCACCGCCCGGGAAGTTTCCAGCAGCTGCCGGTAGCGTTCGTCTTGCAGCGCTTCCTGCAGCTCTTTAACCTGCTCCAGCGCCCTGGGTATGCTCATTCCCGGCTCTGCGGGGATGAGCTTGGCGATGCGGTCCACCTCGCCGTAAGAAAAGCCGAGAGCCCGGCCCACGTCCCGCACTGCCGCCCTGGCGGCCATGGTTCCGAAGGTAATGATCTGGGCTACCCGGTCGTGCCCGTATTTGTTCAGAACATACTGCAAAACCTGGTCCCGCTTGTCGTCGCAGAAGTCAATGTCAATATCGGGCATGGTTACGCGCTCGGGGTTGAGAAAGCGCTCAAACAGCAGTTTGTTGCGCATGGGGTCAATATTGGTGATGCCCAGGCAGTAGGCGACCAGGCTTCCGGCGGCGGAGCCCCGGCCCGGCCCCACCAGGATCCCCTGCCGGCGCGCATAGCTGATCAGGTCCCATACAATCAAAAAATAGCTGGAATATTTCATCCGCTTTATAATCTGCAGTTCATAATCGAGGCGCTGCTGCAGTTCTGCCGTCACTTCTCCATAGCGGCGCTGCAGCCCTTCGCGGCAAAGTTTCTCCAGGTAGCTGTCAGCGGTTGCACCCGGGGGCAGTTCGTATTCAGGCAAATAGATCCGGTCAAAGCAAAAATTAACCTGGCAGCGCTCGGCAATCTGCAGCGTGTTGGCCAGCGCTTCGGGGCAGTCAGAAAATAATTCCGCCATTTCCCGGCCGTCTTTAAAATAAAATTCCTGTGATCCGAACTTGAGCCGCCCGGGGTCGTGGATCGTTTTTCCCGTCTGGACGCAGAGGAGCACATCATGCATCTCGGCGTCTTCCCGGTTAAGGTAATGGACATCATTGGTGGCCACGAGGGGAATTCCTTCTTCCGCAGAGAGCTGCCTGATGAGCCGGTTCACGCCGGCCTGCTCGGGCAAATGATGATCCTGCAGCTCCAGGAAAAAATTATTTTCTCCAAATATATCGCGGTATTCCCGCGCCAGCCGGCGCGCATTTTCCAGCTCCTGGCGCATGAGCAAGGTGGGGATTTCTCCGGCCAGGCAGGCGCTTAAGGCAATTAACCCTTCTGAATTTTCCCGCAGCAGTTCCCGGTCCACCCGCGGTTTGTAGTAAAACCCCTCCACGTATGCGGCGGAGACAATGCGCATCAGGTTGCGGTACCCGGTTTCGTTTTCAGCCAGCAGGACCAGGTGATACTGGTAATCATCTAGTTTTGCTTCTTTCTGAAAGCGGGTCCGCGGCGCCACGTATACTTCACAGCCAAGGATAGGCTTGATTCCGGCTTTTTTAGCTTCGCGGTAGAAATCAATAACGCCGAACATGCTGCCGTGATCCGTAATGGCCAGGGCAGGCATATCCAGGGCGGCGGCCCTTTGTACCGCCTCTTTGATCCGGGCCGCCCCGTCTAAAAGGCTGTATTCGGTGTGGCAATGAAGGTGAACGAAATCGGACATGGGTGCATCGATTCCTTTGCGATGTTGTATTCATGGGATTTCAGAATCCAGAATTCAGAAGCATTGCCGGCGTTGTCCAGCTTTCAGCCATAGCAACTGCCGTCTAGCGCCTTATCGTATTGAACCGGGGGCACCATGAATTATAAGCTAAACCGGCGGCAACCCGCAAGCTTATGGTTTTTCTGGAAAGCTCTATTACGTTCTTCTCCGGGTTTTCTTCTGGCTTCTGGGTTCTGACTTCTGTTTTTATATTTCCCTTCCCGGCAAGTATTTCCTCCTGGGGCGCGGCATAATGATCAAATAAAGGGGGCGATGCCGCATGGAAAAATTCTGGCAGACTCTGATTCTCACCTTCTGCGTGGCCCTGGGTGTAAACCTGGGCGGCAGCCTGGTCGGCGCAGTGGGCGCCGTGCTGACCCGGCGGCCCCCGTTAAAAACGATGCTGGAGCTATCCGGAGAGCTGAAAATATGGGCCCTGGTGGCGGCCCTGGGCGGCACTTTCGGCGTGATCAAAGTTTTTGAAGCGGGAGTTTTTGGCCGGCAGTTCCACGACCTGGGGAAACAGCTGCTGATCATCTGCAGCGCCTTTCTTGGCGCCCACCTGGGCTACTGGATTATCCTCTCCCTGGGGGCAGGACGGTAGATGCGCAAATTAATTTCTCCCCTCCTCCTGGGGGCCCTGGCCGGGGCCATTGCCGTGAGCCTGTTTCATGCTTCCACCATGGAGCAGCTCTACTGGGAAAAAGAAAAGCTGCGCGTGGAGCTTTTTGAGACCACGGAGCGCCTGCACAAAATGGAGTCTTTGTGGGAAGATCACCAGGAAGGGGATATAATCTCGGTCAGCATTCAGCTCAATGATGATTTGAACGCCTTTACCGAGCTGGCCCTGCGCCAGGCCTTAACGGAGATTGCTTCCGGGCTGGTGGGCGAGCCTGTTGAAAGTATTGATCATGAGCTCGTCCTGGCCCTTTTTCATCAGCGCAAGCTGAGCGTGGAAGAAAAAGATTACCTGATTAAAGTAAACTGGGCCTTTATTGCCAGGGAGACGGTAATCAATCTAACCGCCGACCCCGCAGGCGAATAGAATCCCCTTCCGACTGCAGCGGCACCCTGCCCGCAGGCATGCGCGCCGGGAGGCGCCGGCCCTTGCGGCGCCAGTTTTTACGGTGCCGGCTTAATTTTTCGCGGCGCAGCGCTTCTCTGCCGAAGGCAGCAGCAGCAAAGAAGGCCACCAGCAGCCACAATGCCGTAAAAAATCCTGCCGCCGTATCGAAACCCGGTTCCGGCAGCAGCAGAAGTCCGGCGGCCAGCAGCGCCAGGGCCGCCAGCATTCCCATCAGAACCCCAAAGCTGCTCATGCTCTCTCCCCCCCTAATAATTCTAAGCATTAAGGCCCCCTTTGATGACTGTTGTTTTAGGTGTATTATTTTCTTTGCCGATATGGTACAATCAATTCTGATGAGCTGAACAGCGTATTAAGGAGCTTAACCGTGATCGCTGACAAAGAACTTCGCTTCTCTTTAAAACTAGCCCTTACCTTTTTCGCCGTGGCCATTCTCATCTGGATCCTGGTTAAAGTGGCCCCGATTATTACAATTTTTGTCATCGCCGTTTTTATCGTCTACTGCATCAACCCGCTGGTTAATTATTTGATCAGCAAGCGGATTAAACCGCTTTTCGCAGCGATTATCGCTTCGCTGATCATTTTTATCGCCCTGGTTGTATTTTTCTATCTCTTAATTCCGGGCCTTTTGAGGGAGCTGCGCGAACTGGCCCTTTTTATGACCACAGATCTAATTGAGGACCTGGCCGGCCTGGTCGAACAAGCAGAAGAGCTGGATCAGCGCTTTAACCTGCAGCTGGCCGATAGCTTTACCGCGTACGTTGATCAATTTAAAAGAGAGGCGCCCGGCCATGTGCAGCAGCTGCTGAAGGGGCTAACCTCGGCTTCCATGGCGCTCATTTCCAGGGCCTGGATCGTCCTGGCCCTGGCTTTCCTCGCTTTTTACCTGGTTCAGGATCTGGAAAAAGCGAAAACTAACCTGACCCTTCTTTTTCCGCGGATCTACCAGCAGGAGATCATGAAAATTCTCGGTATCATTGACCAGAAGGTGGGGGCCTATATTCGGGGCACCCTGATGAAAAGCCTGTTTGTCGGCACTTTAACGGGACTGGGCCTTTCCCTTCTGGGGCTGCCCTTTGCCCTGATGCTCGGCCTTTTGGCCGGGGTATTGAATATTATTCTCTACGTGGGCCCCGTTTTAGCTGCCGTACCGGCGCTGCTTTTGAGCATCCCCCCCGGCACCCCTAATTTTTTCCTGGTGCTGGCCCTCTATATTTTTGTCCAGACCCTGGATGCTTTTGTTTTTACCCCGGTTTTTCTGGGCAAAGCGGTGGACTTAAGTCCCCTTACCGTTGTGGTGGTGGTATTAATCGGGGGGCAGCTGCTGGGGGTTCTCGGGATCATCCTCTCCATTCCCGCTACCGCCATCTTAAAGGTGTTGCTGTTCCATTACTATCTTGACAAAAGAAAAGCGGCGGAACCTTAGCCTTCCGGTCCGCCTGCTGCCGCTGCCGTGCGGATAACCGTTTCAGCTCATGCCCGGAAAACCCTGCTGTCTCAGGGCTTCGTAGAGGACCAGGGCCACGGTGTTGGCCAGGTTTAAGGAGCGCGGGATCTGGGGGACCATGGGGATGCGCAAAACCTCTTTTTCCCTTTCCAGGATTTCCGCCGGAAGCCCGCTGGTCTCGCGGCCGAAGACTAAAAAATCACCGGGGCGGTATGAGACAGCGGTATAAGGCTTGCTGCCGCGGGTAGAGAAGAAAAAAAACCGGCTGTCCGGATAGGCGGCGCGCAGGGAAGCAAAGTCCGGGTAAACCTTCAGTTGCAGGTACGGCCAGTAATCCAGGCCGGCCCGCCGGATCTCCTTTTGGGATAGGCTGAAGCCCAGCGGCTCAACCAGGTGCAGCATGGATCCGGTCATGACGCAGGTGCGGGCGATATTCCCAGTGTTTTGGGGTATTTCCGGTTCATAGAGGACTATGTGCATCATCTTGCTTCTTCTCCGCCACATAGGTCAACTTGGGCCGGGACTCGTCAGCCGGCTCCAGGCTGAAGGTAGCGTAGCAGCCCTTCACGGCAAATCCCGCCGCTTTGAGAAGGCGCTCCACCAGGCCGGGCTCGAAATCCCTTTCGCTGTGCCTTTCCTGGAACTTTCGGTAGTACTGGTCGCCCTCTTCCCGGTAGAAAACGGTCAGCGTTACTTCCCAGATTTCTTCCCCGGGCCGGTAGCAGCTCTCCCAGATTAAAGTCATATTTTCGTCGTCAGCCCAGCATACACTTCCCTCAGCCTCTCCGCCGCGCAGCGACGGCCGGGTCAGGTCAAAAATAAAGAGGCCTCCCGGATTAAGGCAGCGGTAAACACATTTTAGCGCCGCCGCCAGCTCGCTGTCAGTCAGCAGGTAATTTAAGCCATCCTGAAAAAGCAGCGCCAGGTCGTACTGTTTATCCGTCTTAAATGAGCGCAGATCGCCCTGGAAAAAGCGAACCGGCAAGGCCTCTTGCTTTGCCTTGATCCGGGCCTGGCGCAGCATCGCTTCTGAAAGATCCATGCCTTCGATGGCATACCCCCGCCTGGCGAAAGGCAGCGTGGAGCTGCCGGTGCCGCAGGCCAGGTCTATGAGCGAACGGGAATCGCCGCCCCAGTGCCGGATGAGCCGGGTTACATAATCGGCCCAGGCTTCATAGTCGACTCCGACCATCAAGCGGTCGTAGATGGCGGCAATACCGGAATACTGGGCGCCCAAGGCAGCGGCTGCATCATCAGTCCGATTCCTTGACCCGTTCACCGCTATCCTCCTGCTCTTTTTCCGCGCGCAGGGCTTCATTAAACTGGCGCAGCCGCTGCAGCACCTTGTGGTTGAAGCTTCCCGGCGGAAACTGCCCGTCTTCCTGCAGCTCGCCGGCAGGCAGGCCGCTTAAGAGCTCCAGCCCGTCATCCACGGTGGAGATGCAGTAAATGTGAAAGAGACCCTGCTCCACCGCCTCGAGCACCTCGTCTTTTAGCATGAGATTTTTCTGGTTTTGCACAGGGATCAGCACCCCTTGCGAGCCGGTTAGCCCTCTCCGTTTACAAGCATCGAAAAAACCTTCGATTTTGCTGTTGAGGCCGCCCACCGGCTGAATCTCTCCCTTTTGGTTGACCGAGCCGGTCACGGCGAGTCCCTGTTTCAAGGGAACGTCCGCTAAGCTGGAAAGCAGGCAAAACAGCTCCGCGGCGGAGGCGCTGTCGCCCTCCACCCCCGTGTAAGACTGCTCAAAGCACAACGTGGCCGAGAGGTTTAGCGGGACCAGGCGGCCAAAGCGCAGTCCCAAAAAACCGCTGAGGATTAAAACACCTTTGTCGTGTATGCGCCCGCTGAGCTTGCTTTCCCGTTCAATATTGATAATGCCGCGGCGCCCGAGGTAGGTATTTGCGGTGATGCGGGAAGGTCTGCCAAACTGGTAATCCCCCAGGTCAATTACCGAAAGGGCATTGATTTGTCCCACCTTTTCTCCGTCCAGGTCCAGCAAAATTTGTTCTTTGTCAATTGCTTCCAGCAATTTTTGCTCGTACTTGTTGGAGCGGTAGACCTTTTCAGCCAGGGCCTTTTCCACCTGCGCCGCGCCAACCTGCTCCAGGCCTTCGAGCTCCGCCCAGGCGTCGGCTTCGCAGAGCAGCTCCACAATTTCGTTGAAGCGGGTGCTCAGCTTTTCCTGGTGATCCGCCAGCCTGGCGCTGTATTCCACCACTTTGGCCACGGCAAAGCGATCAAAATGGCGCAGCAGCTGCTGCTTGCAGTGATAAGCAATGAAGCCGGCCATCTTGGCAATATTCTCAGCTGCCCGATCCATCTCCACGTCAAAGTCCGCCTTAATCTTAAACAGCTTGCGAAAATCTTCGTCGTAGTAATACAGCAGCTGGTAGAGATAGGGGCTGCCGATCATGACAACCTTAATTTGCAGCGGAATCGGCTGGGGCCGCAAAGTGGCCATGGTAACAAGGCCGAAATGCTCCCCCATGTTTTCAATGCGAATTTCCCGGGTTTTGAGCACTCTTTTCAGGACTTCCCAGGACTGCAGCCCGCTGAGAACATCCCTGGCTTGAAGTATAAGGTAGCCCCCGTTAGCGCGGTGCAGCGCTCCGGCCTTAATCATGGAGAAATCGGTAAAAACCATGCCGAAGCGATTCTCGTATTCCATCCTGCCCAGCAGGTTGTAGTAGGAGGGGTTGGTCTCGTAGATGACCGGCGCTCCCGCTGTGTCCCGGTTATCCACCAGCAGGTTAACCCGATAGCGGATGTTTGTCTGCTCCTGGCTCTGGCGGCGCAGCCACAGCAAGGGAAACTGCTGCTGCTCATCATCTTCTCCCCTGAACTCATGCAGGTTGGAGAGCACATCTTCCTGGTATGCTTTAAGGTATTTCTGCACGGCGGGGTAGGCGCTGTATTTTTCCATAAGCTCGTTAAATAAATGGCCGGTGGCCGCCAGGGCAATGCGCTCATCGAGCTGCTTGAATTTTTCTTTTAATTCGCGCTCCGCCGCCTGGACCCGGCGCATGATTTCCATGGCCTTCAACTGCACTTCCGTTGACTTTCGCTCGAGCTCATCTTTAACCGACTGGTCCAGTTGGCTGTATTCTTCTTCTCCAACCTGCTCACCGTCAATGAGGGGAACGGTAATAAAGCCTGCGCTGGTCCTTTTTAAAGAAAAACCCTGCTCCTGTGCCGCCTTATTGAGTTCATCCAGCAAAGCGGAGCGCACTTCCTGGTATTCCTTCACATAGGCTGCCTTTTGCCGTTCATACTCTTCACCGTCAAATGCCTTGGGGATGGCCTGGTGCAGCTCTTCCAGCAGCTCTTCCACCTGGCGGCAAAATTCTACCCCTTTTCCGGCGGGCAGGTTTAGGGCGATGGGTTCCCCGGGGTTGTCAAAATTATAGACATAGCACCAGTCGTCGGGCGGCGGTTCATCCGCCGCAATTTTGGCGACTATGGCTTGGGCGTAGCTGGATTTTCCGGTGCCCGTGGCCCCGGACATAAAGATATTGTACCCGTGCCTTTTTATTTTTAATCCGAATTCCATGGAACGCTCCGCCCGTTCCTGTCCAATCATGCCTTCCAGCGGCGGCACTTCCGCCGTAGTATCATACGGCAAAAGATACGGATCGCAGCGATATTTCAAATCCTCTTTCTTCAGTTTTTTCCAGGCCATTTGACCCCTCCTCCGGACCGTCATGGTGCTTTAGTCTTCGCCTGCGCCGATTTTGTTTTATGCCTCGATGGGCAATACGGTCCCAGAACACAGTGGCCGCATTGCGGTTTTAAAGCTTTGCAGATACGGCGGCCATGGGCAATGAGGCGGTGATGAACCTTGCCCCATTCATGCGGCGGCAGTAAAGCCTTGAGCTCTTCTTCAACCTGCTCCACTTTCTTTCCGGAAGCCAAACCCAGCCTGCGGGAAACGCGAAAGACATGGGTGTCCACGGCCAGGGCGGGTTTGTTAAAGGCGTTGCTTAAAACCACATTGGCCGTTTTCCGGCCCACGCCGGGCAGCGCCACCAGGTCTTCAAAGGTATCGGGCACATTTCCTCCATGCTTTTCTAATATAATGCGGCTCGCTTCAATTAAAAAACGGCTTTTTTGCCGGTAAAGACCGCAGCCTTTAAGGTAGCCCTCCAGTTCCGCCTGCTTCATCCTGGCCAGCTTTTCCGGTGTATCCGCCCGGGGAAACAGTTTCGCCGTAATGCGGTTAACCTGTTCATCCGTAGTCTGGGCGGACAGCACCGTGGCTACGAAAAGTTGAAACGGGTTTGCGAAGTGCAAGGCTGTTTTAGCCCCGGGGTATTGCTGCTTAAGCAGGTCAAAAATAGCATGGATTCGTTTTGCTTCTGCCTCTTCACGGTTATGGCTAAACATATTCTATATTATAGATCGTACCTTTACGCCGGTAAACCATTTATTTTTCCAGGCGGCAGCAGAATCTGCTTATGGCTGCCCTCAATGTAAAAGCCTTTCTTCAATGGTAATTAAACCCTCTTCGTGGAGGGCCAGCAGCACTTCCTTGAGGTCCGCCCTCTTTTCCGGGGGAAGCTCCGCTACAAATGCATTAATTTTACTTTTATCCACGTGACGGGTAACCTTTAACCTGCCGATTTCAAAAGTATGCGCCATTTTGCCACCTCAGCCGAAAAATTTTGCTAGTTTTAACTTAGTTTACCCGCGGCATGGAAAAAATAGTGATGGACACGGCTGCCTGGACCGGGAAAGCCGGGCTCTGCCGGTTGGCGCATTGCCTAAAGAGAAGGCAGGTAATGTCAAAGCAGCAGCGAATTAATTGTAAACCGGCCACCGCGTTTTTAAGCATTTACGCCGGCTGCAAGCACAGATCAGCAGGAAATGGGGTTGAAGATGGTGAGATTCACTGTGCAGGCAAAGGTATTTGAAGTCCTAAAAGACGCCTGTTTCGGCGTGGTCGCCGCCCGGGGGGTGGACAACCGCACTCCCCGCCCGGAAATCGCGGCCATTTTGCAGGAAGCCACGGCCAGGGCGGCGCACGATTTCCAAGGCGGCAAGGTTAAAGAGCACCCTTCTATTCTCCCTTACCGGGAGGCCTTTCGCACCCTGGGCTACAATCCCAACAAATACCCTTGCTCCATCGAGGCGCTGGCCCAGCGCGTGGTCAAGGGAGGCGCCCCGCCTTCCATCAACAACGCCGTGGACCTGGCCAATGCCGTTTCGCTGCAATACCATCTGCCCATCGGGGCCCACGACATGGACCGGTTCTCCGGGGATGTGGAGCTGCGCTTTAGCGAGCCCGGGGATATTTTCATTCCTTTTGGCGGCGCAGAAAATGACCCGCCGGAACCGGGTGAGCTGGTCTATGCCAGCGGAAACCGGGTTAAAACCCGCCGCTGGATCTGGCGCCAGGGTGAGGATGGGAAAATCACCCCTGAGTGCCGCAATCTTTTCTTTCCCATAGACGGCTTTCGGGGAATTAATGAAGCGGCGGTGCTAAAGGCCCGTGATAGGCTGGCCGCGCTTCTGGAAGGGCTTTTTCAATGCCAGGTCAAAACCGGTTTTGTGCACCGCGAAAACCCGGTCATGGAACTGTAATCAGCACCGGGACCGGAGGGCTCCCCTTTTAAAGCACCCCGGTCCCGTATTTATTTGTTAATGACACCTTCCTCGGCCAGGTTTTTGATTGTCTCTTCTCCATAACCCAGTTCGCGCAGAATCTCCGCGGTATGCTCGCCCAGGCGCGGCGGCGGCAGGCGCAAACTGCCGGCGCTGCCGTTAAAAAGCAGGGGAAACCCCGGCTGAAGCTCCGGCGGGTCCCCCTCCCTGGCCGCATTGATCCAGAAGCCCAGCTCCCGGCTCAAGGGGTGCGCCGCCGCTTCGGGCAGATCCAGGACCGCCTCGCAGCAGGCATCGCAATTCTTGAAAAATTGAACCCACTGATCGCGCGTCCTTTCTTTAAATAGGGCCTGCACTTCTTTAATCAGCTCTACCCGCACTGTTTCGTCGAACTGCAGCGGAATCCAGTCGGTCCGGTTTACGGCGGTGCAAAAATTTTGCCAGAATGTCGGCTCCAGGGCTCCCAGGCTCATATATTTTCCGTCGGCGGTCTCGTAGAGATTGTAGCAGGCAAAAGCTCCGGTAATATGGCCGCGGCCGCGCCGCGGCAAAGCTTCCGGGTTCTGCAGGTACGAAGCCGCATAAGCGAGCCAGGGCAGAAGCCCCCGCGTCATGGAAACGTCCAGGTAAGCACCGGCGCCGCTCTGTTCCCGGGCATAGAGGGCCATTAAAATCCCCGCCAGGGCCATGAGAGAACCTCCGGCAATATCGGCCACCTGCACCGCCGGCATCACCGGGCCTTCGCCCGGGGCGGCGCTTAAGCCCAGAAGCCCGGACAGGGCCACATAATTGATATCGTGGCCGGCGCGGTGGCGGTAGGGCCCCTCCTGGCCGTAGCCGGAAATGGAAGCATAAACAAGGCCCGGGTTTATCTCTTTTAACGTCTCATAATCGAGGCCAAGGCGCCGCATGACCCCGGGACGGAAGCCCTCCACCAGCACGTCGCTGCGCAAAACGAGGCGGCGGAAGATCTCTTTTCCCGCCGCCGTCTTTAAATTGAGACAGATGCTCTTTTTATTGCGGTTAAGCTGCCGGAAAAAGGCGCCGCTCCCATCAACCGGATCTCCCACCGCGCGGGTCGGATCGCCGGTAAAAGGATCCTCCACCTTAATTACTGCCGCGCCGTAGTCAGCCAGAAGCATGGTACACAGCGGTCCCGGCAGCAGTCTTGTCAGGTCCAGCACTCGCAGTCCCTTGAGCATCCAAAAGGCTCCCCCCTAGCGGTGAGTGTAGCGGGGCAGCAGAACCGGAGAAACGCGCTCCGCGCCAATGCCGGCCTGCTCCAGCTCCCGCTGGTATTGTTCCAGGTGATCCAGGTTCAGCCCTTCGGGGGCTTCCATCTCTTTGCTTTTGGCTGCGGCATGGCGCCCCGCCCTGCGGCCGAAAACCAGAATGTCCAGCAAGGAATTGCCCATGAGCCGGTTGGTGCCGTGAATACCGCCTGCCGTCTCACCGGCCACATAAAGGTTTTCAACAGTGCTTTCACCGTTTTCGTTGATCAGCAGTCCCCCGTTCTGGTAGTGCAGGGTCGGGTAGATCAACATCGGCTCTTTGCGAATATCAACGCCGAAGCGGGCGAACTGGCGCAGCATCGCCGGCAGCTGGCGCTCAATGGTGCCTTCGCCGTGGATCAGTTCAATCAAGGGGGAATCGAGCCAGACTGCATTCATGCCCGTGGGCAGGGGAACGCCAAGTTTGCGCTCCTCGCATTCGCGGATTATGGCCGATGACTCCACGTCCCGGGTCTCAAGGTGGTAGACAAATTGTTCGCCATTGACATTCAGGGGTGTCGCCCCGAGCCCCCTTGTTTTTTCGGTGACCAGAAGCCCTAAAAGCTGGGGCGGGTAGGCGCCGCCGGTGGGGTGATACTGGATCGAATCGGCATAGATCGTTTTCGCCCCGGCCCGGTAGCCCATGACCAGCCCGTCGGCAGTGGCACCGTAGTGATTGCTGGTGGGGAAGCCCCGGTAATGCAGCCGCCCTGATCCGCCGGTGGCGATGATTACTGTTTTGGCCCGGGCGATATGATACTGCTCTGTTTCCAGGTTGTACAGCACCGCCCCGGCGGCCCGGCCCTGCTTATCCAGGATCAGCTCAACCGCCGGGCAGAATTCGACAACCTTAATGCCGCGGTTGTAAGCCTCGTCCCTCAGGGTGCGCATAATTTCCGCCCCGGTGTAATCGCGTGCTGCATGCATGCGCTTCCGTGAGGTGCCGCCCCCGTGGATCGTAATCATGGTGCCATCGTCTTTTTTATCAAACATGGCTCCCATTTTTTCCAGCCAGGCGATCACCAGGGGAGCATCCATGACCAGGGCCCGGGCCAGTTCGGGGATATTGTCAAAGCGGCCGCCCCCGACCACGTCCAGGTAGTGAATCCCGGGGGTATCGTTGGGCTTATCGGCGGCCTGGATGCCCCCTTGGGCCATCATCGTATTGGCGTCACCGAAACGCAGCTTGGTTACCAGAAGCACCTCCGCGCCGGCGGCGTGGGCCTCCAGGGCGGCGGCGGCGCCAGCGCCGCCGCCGCCGATGATCAGCACATCCACATCGTAGTCAAGGGCGTTCAGGTCAAGGGGCACCCCTTTAAGGCGGCTCTGCGCTTCGATCACATCGGCCATCTCGGTGGGCATGCGCTTCCCCTTATCCACGCCGACCCTTATTTCACGGAAACCCTCCTCGTTGTAATCGGGGTGAAATTTCTTTAGGACCTCCTGCCTCTCCTCGGGGGTCATGCGGGGAAAAGGGTTGCCTACCCGGGAAGGCCTGGTTTCTTCAACTTTTTTCATCAACTCGCGCAACTGCGGTGTATATGCCATCGTGCTACCTCCCTCTCTTAAGCCTGCTATTCGATTTCACGGCTGTTGTAGAGCTCCTGCAGCCGCTCCCGGCTGGATTCCATTAGCTCCTGCAGCTCGGCGTCGAAGGCGCCATTTTCAATCTCCCGGACCCGCTCTGCCAGGAAAGCATCGGGCTTGGCCAGGTAGCGGCCGTAGAGGCGGCGAGAGGTCAGAGCGGCATTGTAGTGAACAATGTGAGCGGGGCAGCGAGAGACGCAAAGTCCGCACATCAGGCAGTCAAAGGACAGGTCCGCTGCCTTGACAAAATCGCCGCGCTGAATATAGGCGATATACTGCATGACATCAATATCCTGGGGGCAGACTTTGGTGCAGGAGCCGCAGCCCAGGCAGCGAAATACCTCCGGGTAGAGCCGGGCGAAATCTGCCACCGACGGCTTGATCTCTTCCAGGTTAAAGTTGGCCTTGCGTCCCGGGAAGAAGGGGATCTGGGCCAGGTACATTCCCTGCTCCACCTTGGTCTGGCAGGCCAGTCCCACTTTCAGCTCAAAGTCACCGGCGATGCGGTAGACGGTGGCGCAGGCACCGCAAAAACCGGCCCGGCAGCCGCAGCCGCGCTTCAACTGGTAGCCGGCGTACTCCATGGCTTCCAGTATGGTCAGGGTTTCCGGAACCCGGTACTGCTTGCCCATGACAAAGATATCAACTGTAGCTATGCCGTCGCTCATGTTTTTCCTCCTTAATCTACGTCTACTCCGCTGGTGGTGCCGGGATAAATCCGTGTTCCATCGCGCACCGGGTTTGTTCCTGGGCGCGGCGGATCGTCTCTTCCGCTTTCCGGTAAATTTCATCGCGGCTCAGCTTCAGCCGGGCGACGCCCTCCTCAATGGCCTTCATGGCCGTGGCCGTGGCTACCCGGGGGAATACTTCCCACATATCCATGGTCGGCAATATTTTTTCCGGGTTCATCCCGCCGTCCGGTGCGCAGGCAGCCAGCTCCTGCGCCGCGGCAATGCACATGGTGTCAGTGATGGTTGTGGCCTGGACATCGAGGACGCCGCGGAACACAGCCGGGAAACCGAGGGAGTTGTTGACCTGGTTGGGGAAGTCTGAGCGGCCGGTGGATACAATTTTCGCACCCGCTTCCTTGGCTTCCCAGGGCCAGATCTCGGGAATGGGGTTGGCGCAGGCGAAGACGATGGCGTCCTTGGCCATGCTGGCCACCCACTCTTTTTTCACTGTATCAGGACCGGGTGTGGATAGGCAGATGGCCACATCCCTGCCCTTAAACGCCGCCGCCGCATCGCCGACCAGCCCCTCGGCGTTGGTCTTCAGGCACAGCTCCCACTTGGCCGGGTGCGTCTCTTTCAGTTCAACGCGCCCCTTGTGCAGGGTGCCTTTGCTGTCGCACATGACAATTTTCCCCGGGTCAACGCCGGCGGCAATCAGCAGGCGGGCGGTGCAAATATTGGCCGCGCCCGAACCGAGCATTACCACTTTGATCTGGTCAATCTTCTTGCCCACAATCTTCAGGGCGTTGTAAAGTCCGGCCAGGTTGACCATGGCCGTGCCCTGCTGGTCATCGTGCCACACGGGAATATGGCATTCCGCCCGCAAACGATCGAGAATTTCAAAGCACTTGGGACTGGCGATGTCCTCCAAGTTGACGCCTCCGAAACAGGGCTGGATAAGTTTGACAAACTTGATCAGCTCTTCCGGATCCTTTGTGTCCACGCATACCGGAAAAGCATCCACGCCGCCCAAGTATTTAAACAGCAGCGCCTTTCCTTCCATCACCGGCATGGCCGCTTCGGGGCCGATGTCGCCCAGCCCGAGCACCCTGGTCCCATCGGAAATAACCGCCACAAAGTTGCCCTTGTTGGTGTACTTGTAAACGTCATCTTTATTTTTGGCAATGGCTTTGCAAGGCTCAGCCACACCGGGGGTATACCAGATGGCAAAGTCGTCGATATTGCGGACACAGCTTTTCAGGGTTACCTCTATTTTCCCTTTATAAAAGGGGTGCAAGCGCATTGCCTCCTGAGCCGGCTTCTTCGCCTTGGCCAGAAGTTCTTCCTTGTTGACCGTCATCCCGTAAACCACCTTTCAGATCTTGATCAAATTCACTCCAGGCCAATTTTTAAAATAACCGTAATCATTGCCCTAATTCCTTAATTTCCAAATTTCTAAAAATAATTTTTCCCTTATTCGAGCCGGTACTGCCTGGTCCCCTCTTCATACAGGTCATTGCCGTAAGCATCGTTGATCACCGTGGCGGGAAAGTCTTTCACTTCCATGCGTCGAATCGCTTCGGCGCCCAGTTCCGGGTAGGCGACCACTTCGCTGGAGACGATGCGCTTGGACAGCAGCGCCCCGGCGCCTCCCACCGCCGCCAGGTAAACCCCCTTGTATTTGACCAGGGCTTCTTTAACCGCGCTGTTGCGCAGCCCTTTGCCGATACAGGCTTTCATGCCGTATTCCAGCATGCGCGGGGTGTAGGCATCCATGCGCCCGCTGGTAGTCGGCCCCGCCGACCCGATAGCCTGTCCCGGCTTGGCCGGGGTTGGCCCGACGTAGTAGATAATCTGGCCTTGCAGGTCAATGGGCAGCGGCTCTCCTTTATCCATCAGCTCCACCAGTTTCTTATGGGCAGCATCCCGGGCCGAATAGATGACCCCGCTGATTAAAACATTATCGCCGGCTTTGAGCTGCAGCACGTCTTCATCGCTAAGCGGCGCTTGCAAACGTTTCAGCTCCACCTGACTTCCTCCTTTCATGCTTTTTCAATAGAATCTTCTGCCGCGGGGCGGCACGCCGCGCTTATGAAATGTGGGAAGTGAGAGGTTGGATTTGAGAATCCTGTCTCCCTGTCTCCCATGCTTTTCTTCTGAATTCTGGCTTCTGGATTTTGCATTCCCTTCAGAAAACCAAACCCGGCTACAATCTCCTAGCTCCTGCCTCCTGTAACCGTCTCAGTCTCCTCCCCTTATATCTCCCTTTCCAGGTGGCGGCAGGCATGGCAGTTGATATTCACTGCTGCAGCCATGCTGGCAATATGGGAGGGAAAGGTTTCAATGTGTACCGCCAGGGCGGTCACGCGCCCGCCAAAACCCTGCGGTCCGATGCCCAGCTTATTGATTTCTGTAAGTAATTTCTGCTCCAGGGCCGCGTAGGCCGGATCCGGGTGGGGCTGTCCTACCGGGCGCAGCAGGGCCTTTTTGGCCAGGACCGCCACCTTGTCAAAGGTGCCGCCAATACCCACACCGACAACGATGGGCGGGCAGGGGTTGGGTCCGGCAGCTTTAACGTGGTTGACGACAAAATCGATGATCCCTTTTTCCCCGTCGGCAGGCTTCAGCATTTTCACAGTGCTCATATTTTCGCTGCCTCCGCCCTTGGGCGCGAAGGCAATTTTGACCCTGTCTCCGGCGACGAGGCGGGTGTGAATCACTGCGGGGGTATTGTCTCCTGTATTCTTGCGGTTATAGAGGGGGTCATCGACGATGGATTTGCGTAGATAGCCTTCCTGGTAGCCCCGGCGGACTCCTTCGTTAATGGCTTCTTCCAGCGTTCCTCCGGTCAGGTGAACCTCCTGGCCCCATTCCACAAAGAATACGGCAAATCCCGTATCCTGGCAGATGGGAATTTGCTCGCTGCGGGCGATTTCCAGGTTTTCGATCAGCTGTTGCAGTACTTCTTTGCCCGTAGGCGATTCTTCAACCTCCAGGGAGCGTTTTAAAGCCTGCACCATGTCTTCGCCCAAGTAGAGATTTGCTTCCTGGCACATTGCGGCCACATGGTCCGCAATTTCAGCCGCGGTAATCTCGCGCAAATCGTTCACCTCCTCATTTTTAAGGTTGGATCTTCTGTCTTAGGGTATAAAAATCCTGCCGCTTTTATTATAAAATTTATTATAATTCTAAAATATGTCTGCAAATCTGCCGCCGCAAAAAAAACCGGCCCGCGCCAGGCGCGGAACCGGGCCAGGAGGGGAAAACTTTATCTCAGCTGCTCATGCTGGCTCTGCTGCTTTTAATAAACGTGCCCATTCCTCGTCAACATCCCGTTGAAGGGTGTCGATTTGCTGCTGTTCCAGGGTCCGAAAACGGCGCTGCAGGCGCAGATACTGCTCCAGTGGGACCCTCTTTTCCGGGCGGTATGTCAGCTTCGGCGCCCCGCCATCAATTATTTCCATGAGCGGGAAAAACCCTGTTTCCACCGCCAGGCGGGAGAGCTCCACCGTATCGGCGGACTCGGCGCCCCAGCCCGGAGGGCATGGAGACAAAATATGAATAAAGCGAAACCCTTCCAGTTGCTGGGCCCGCTTGCATTTTTGCTCCAGGTCTCCGGGAAAGGCCACCGTGGCCGTGGCGGCATAGGGAATGCCGTGGGCGGCCATGATGCGCATAATATCCTTTTTCGCGCCCTTTTTGAACAGGGGGTAGGGGGCGGTAGTAGTGTGGGCGCCGAAAGGCGTGGCGGAGCTGGTTTGTATGCCTGTATTCATATAAGCTTCATTATCGTAGCAGACAAAGATGAAATTCTCGTTGCGCTGGGCCGCTCCAGATAAGGCCTGCAGCCCGATATCAAAAGTTCCCCCATCTCCGGCCAGGACCAGCACGGTGGTGCTGCGCTGGCCCCGCAAATTTAGCCCGCGCTTTAACCCGCCGCCAACAGCGCCGGCGCTGGGGAAAGGGCAGTGTAAAATGGGGCATTGCAGCGACGACAGGGGAGGCATGCCGGCAATGATGCTCCAGCAGGAAGCGGTGATGACCACAACCAGGTCCGGGCCGAGGGCCCTGACCAGGTAGCGCACCGCCAGGGCCGCCCCGCATCCGGGACAGGCGTTGTGGCCGGAATGGAGATATTCCGGCTGCATGGGATTAAGCTTGCTGTTCAAAGCAAATCCACCCCCCAGATTTCTTCAGCGCCGCGGTGCGGTCCGCCCTTTGCCAGCACCTGCTGCAGCATTTGCGGTGTAAAATCAATCCCCCCGGCCAGGATCAGATCAGAGATGACAGGAGGAGAATGAAGGGGATACAGGGCTGCTTTCAGCTCCTGGGCCAGGATCCCGCCCATGCCGGTGGAGCAGTTGCGATCCACGACCACGATCCGCTCAATCTCTTGTTTTTCCAGAAGCAGGCAAATTTCTTCACCAGGAAAAGGCCTGAGGGCTTTCAACTTGATCAAGCCGGTATCTATTAGCTGGGGCAGGCACCAGCGCACAGTTTCAGCGCAGGCGCCGGCAGCCACGACGACAGTTTTCATTTTCCCGGGGAAATACGCTTCCACCGGTTCGTATTGCCGGTTGAACGCGGCGGCAAAACGGGCATTAATTTCTTTGAATACGGCAAGGGCTTCCTTCATGGTGCGGTGCCGTTCGCGGACAAGCCTGGCCTGGGTTTCGCCGGTGCTCAAACCGTGCAGATTGGCCTGCAGGCCCGGCTGAACCTGGGCGGAGAAAGAGGGCGGCCCCAGGAAGCGCTGCACCTCTTCCTGGTCCGGTACATCCACGGTCTCGTAGGTATGGGAAATATAGAAACCGTCGTAAATAACCAGGCAGGGCAGCATCATTTTTTCGGCCAGGGCGTAACCCTGAATGATCGTGTCGAAAACTTCCTGGGCCCCCGAGCAGTAAAGCTGCAGCCATCCGGTGTCGCGCTGGCTTAGACTATCGCCCTGATCGGGATCGAGGCACCACGGTGCTCCCAGGGCCCGGTTCACCCCCACCATGACGATGGGGAAGCGCGCCCCGGCGCACCAGTGGATCATTTCATGCATATAGGCCAGGCCGTGCGATGCTGTGGCGGTGAAAACCCTTGCCCCTGCTGCAGCGGCGCCGCTGCAGCAGGCCAGGGCGGCATACTCTGATTCCACGCTGACAAATTCCGCTTTTAGCTCACCCAGCGCATGCAGATTGGCGAGGGTTTCCACGATGGCGGTCTGGGGCGTGATCGGATATGCGGCCACCAGCTCCACCCCAGCTCGCTGGGCCGCCAGGGCGGCGGCCTGGTTGCCGGTGATTAATTCCACGGGCATGCTACCAGCCTCCTTCCATCATGAGGGCCCTGGCCGGGCATTCCCGGGCGCAGATGCCGCAGCCCTTGCAAAAATTTAAATCAAACAGGTAGCGGCCTTGCTCCACAGTTACGGCCAGGTCGGGGCAGAAAAGGTAGCAGAGGCCGCAGGAGTTGCAGGTGCCGCACCCCAGGCACCTTTCCGCTTCGGCGGAGGGAGCTTCCCGGCGCCCCTGGGCCGCCGGGCTGGGCCAGCCGGCCCGGTGAAGCTCCTCGAAGGTTACGGCGCCGCTTTGCGGAGGGGCGAGATCAGGGCCGGGCCCCCCTTGCAGCTGCGCGGCAATGGCTGCGGCGGCGATACGCCCTGCTTGAATGGCGTGGGGTACTGTCGCCGGGCCGCTGATCAGGTCGCCTCCGGCATAGAGATGAACCTCTCGCGGCAATTGTCCGAAAACGCTCAAGTCGCGCTCCTGGCCTATCGCAAAAATCAGGGTTTTGCAGTGAATTCCTAGCTCTGCAGCTTTGTTAATGATTAGCTTTTTCCCGGCCGTATGGCTGCGGCTGAAAATTGCCTCTACCAGGCGGCCCCGCTCTCCCCTCAATTCCCGGGGCGCAGCATTGAACACAAACTGCACGCCTTCCGCTGCGGCCGCCTCCACTTCCTCCGGATCCGCCGGCATCTCCTCTTTAGCGCGCCGGTAAAGAACAGTGACCCGGTCGATGCCCTTAATGCGCAGGGCTGAACGGGCCGCATCAATGGCGGCATTGCCGCCGCCCACCACCGCCACCGGGCTTTCTATCTCCAGGGATCGGCCCAGGTTTACCTGCTGCAAAAACTTTAGGGCGCTCCAGACGCCGTTTAGATTGGCCCCGGGAAGTGAAGGCACGCGGGAAAGAGATGCGCCCGTAGCAAAGAAGACCCCGTCATAATCATCGTATAAGCGTGATGCGTCCAGATCCCGCCCCACGGAGCAGTTTAAAACAAAATGAATGCCCTCCTCCTGCAGAAGCTGCATCTCCTGCTGCAAGATCTCCCGGGGCAGGCGGTAGGAGGGGATGCCCAGGGCCAGAAGGCCTCCAGCCACCGGGGCTTTCTCGATCACGGTAACCCGGCAGCCTGCACGGTTAAGATAATAGGCGCAGCTTAAACCTGCCGGCCCGGATCCGACCACAGCCACATTCCCCTCCACCCGGCGAGGCGGCGCCGCGGGACGGTAATGCTGCAGTTTCCACAGGCCCAAGGCCCGCTCCACTGCGGGGATATTGATTGCTTCGTCCAGGCTGCGCCGGTTGCACGCTGCTGTGCAGGGGTGAAAACAGACCTGGCCGGTGATGGCCGGGAAAGGGTTTTTGCGCTGCATGATCTCCCAGGCTTCATCCCAGCAATCTCTTTTGATCGCATTGAGCCAGGCCGGTATTTCTCCCCCCAGGGGGCATCCCTGGCGGCAGGGTGAAATTCTTTCTTGCCGGGTGGGAGTAAGCAGTCTCCACTCCCCGGTTTGATTGACCGTGCTGGGAATCACATTAAAGTAAATTTGCTCCATTTCCAGGGCATGTTCACCGTGCAAGGCAACTCACCTCCCGTACCGCCGCAAAGCCTTCTGCCGCTGCCCGCAGATTACCTTCCCGCCGGGAGGAAACCCGCCCGGCCACTGCCTCTTCAACGCTCCTTAGCCCGGCCAGGCCGCTTATACGCGCCAGGGCACCGATGATGACCGTGTTGACCATGGGAAAACCGCCAATGGTTAAATTGTGTTTTACCGCAATGGCCGTGGCGCTGACCGTGTAGAGTTTTACGGCGCCGGCCGGGTTCAACTCCTCCACCAGGCCGGCGATGCTGCGGCTGTCCGGGGCATTAATTAACAGAACTCCTCCCTCTTTTAATCCGGAGCGGACGGCGGAACTGCTCAAGGTAACGTCAAGGACAGCCACATAATCAGGGCGGTAAATGCGGCAGCGGGGCATGAGCGGGCTGTCGCTGACCCGGATGAAAGCGGTTACCGGAGCGCCGCGCCGCTCCGCGCCGAACAGGGAAAATGCCCGGGCATGGCGGCCTTCCCGAAACACCGCCTCGGCAAAAATCGCCGCCGCCGCCACAATACCCTGGCCGCCCCGCCCGTGCAGCCGAAATTCGGTCATACCGTTCATCTGTTCCCCTCCTTGCAAATATCTGCAATTTGCAATTTTTTGCTTGCAGAATTTTGCACCTCTAGGCCTGGGTTTCACTTGTGGCAGCTTTAGCCCCGCTTTGCAGCCGCTCTTCAGCCATCAAATCAGCCACAGCTTCCGGGGGCAGGCTTTCTGCGGCTGACCGTTTAAAAATTTGCGCAAGTCTGTCTTCAATACGCCCCACCACCCGGCGAATTTCCGCGGGATCTTTCAGGCCGAGCCGCATGGAATCAACGTAAATCAGGCCTCCAGCATTGATGACGTAGTCGGGAGCATAGAGAATACCGCGCTTCATTAGTTCTGCGCCCCATGCCCTGTCCTGCAGCACATTGTTTGCGGACCCGGCCACAATTCGGCACTTAAGTTGAGGCAGGGTTTTTTCATTGATAACCCCTCCGGCAGCGCAGGGGGCAAAAATATCACATTCCTGGGCATAGATCTCTTCTGGAGCTACGGCCTTCGCCGGCCACCGGGATACCGCTTCTTTAACTTTTTCCGGGTCGAGATCCGCCACGATTAAGCGGGCTCCTTCCCTGGCCAGGTATGCGCAGAGCTTGCCGCCCACGTTTCCCAACCCCTGCACAGCCACCGTCAATCCCCGAAGCGAATCGCTGCCCAGGGCGGCACGGGCGGAGGCTTTGATGCCCCGCCATACACCGTAGGCTGTAAAGGGCGAGGGGCTGCCCTGGCTGGAATCTCCAAGCACATGGGCGGTCTCCTGGCGCACCCAGTCCAGGTCCTTTTCGCCGATGCCCATATCCTCTGCAGTAATATAACGGCCGCCCAGTTTATCCACAAAACGTCCGTAAGCCCGTAAAAGCCTCTCGCTTTTATGGCGGCAGGGGTCCCCTAAAATTACCGCTTTGCCGCCTCCCAGGTTCCGGTCCGCCATGGCCGCCTTGTAGGTCATCCCCCTGGCCAGGCGCATGGCATCCTCCACCGCCGCTTCTTCAGCGGGGTAGGGCCACATTCGGGTGCCGCCCAGGGCCGGGCCGAGAATAGTGCTATGGATGGCGATAACAGCCTTTAAGCCTGTTGAAGCATCGTGGCCAAAGAGCAGTTCTTCGAAGCCCTGTTTCTCCATGACAGAGAAATATCCTGACAATGCTCTCCTCCCCTTTGATGAGATCATCCATAAAAATTATATGCAATTGACGTGCCATCTTCTGAATTTTTAGACAACTATCACCATAAAGGGGTCGGCCCAAAAGTCATTTGAGACGACCCCTTAAGTTTGTTTTTTGAGATAAGTTGCTTATAGTACCGGCAAAGGAATTTAGAAAATATCAGATGGAAACAGCGGCCATCTTGGCTAGATTCCGATTCTGGCATATGGCCAATTATTTGTATGCAACAAAATATGTAAAAAGGGCTGCCCTTTCGAGGCAACTCCTCTTCAAAGCCTGCTTTCCCGCTACTCCCGTCTCCTTCCCAATCCCCCCCACCCTAACCCTCCCCCACCAGGGGCTCTTAGAAGTTAGAGGTAAGAGGTTGGAGGTTAGATTAAAAACCATCTCTCAATTCTGTACTTCTGTCTTCTATAGTTGTCGGTGCCGTTTATCCCGCTTTAAAACCTTTCTCCTGGATACTCAATTCTCTTAAATCGTCCAAAGCCAGCTTCCCGCTTTTCCTGTGCTCTCTGGCGTTTGCAACTTGGGTGGAAGCGGGGCAGTAAGAGTTAATCGCCACAGCGGTATTGTTCAAGTTTATGATACAGGCTGCGCAGCGAAATCTGGAGCAGGCGGGCGGCTTCGGTTTTGTTGCCGCCACACTGGTTCAGCACCTGTTCAATTAACTCTTTTTCCCAGGCCTGCCGCAGCTGCTTCAGGGAGCCGCCCCTGTAGCCGGCGCCTGCGCCTTTTGCCTTCGGGACTGCGGCAAAGGGAATCAGCAGGTGTTCATCTGTGATCACCGATTGATCACGCCCCAGGTTAATCAGGGCGCGAGCAATAACGTTTTGCAGTTCGCGTATATTGCCCGGCCAGTCATATTGCTGGAGGCGGTTATACACGGAAGGAGAAACCGTTACGGCCAGGCGGCCGTATTCCTGGCCGTAGCGATGAATATAGTAATCGGCCAGCAGGGGTATATCTTCCGGGATTTCTCGCAGCGGAGGCAGGTGTATGGGGAACACGTTGAGGCGGTAATAAAGATCCTTGCGGAAAAGGCCCTTTCGCATCAAATCTTCCAGGTCGGCGTTGGTGGCGGCGATAATGCGCACATCGACGGCCCGGGCCCGCGATTCTCCCACGCGCACGATTTCGCCCTCCTGCAGCACCCTGAGGAGCCGGGCCTGGGCTTCCAGGCTCATGGATCCGATTTCATCCAGGAAGAGGGTGCCCTGGTGGGCCTCTTCAAAATAGCCCTTCCTCCCTCCCTTTTTCGCCCCGGTAAAGGCCCCTTCAGTGTAGCCGAAAAGCTCGCTTTCCAGCAGGGTGTCCGTCAGGGAGGCGCAGTTAACCCGGATCAGGGGCTTCTCCGCCCGCTCACTGGCATGATGGATGGCATGGGCAAAAAGTTCTTTGCCGGTGCCGCATTCGCCGCGCAGCAGCACGCTTGCCGGGGTGCGCGCTGCCAGCCGCGCCCGCTCCACCGTTTCCAGGAGCCGGGGGCTGCGGCCGATAATGTCTTCAAATGTATAGCGCGATTCCAGGTGGCGCACGAGGCGGCGCGTTCTGGCCAGTTCATCCATGAGGCGGCGAATCTCGGAAATATCATGAATGACACCGACGCTGCCTTTCAGTTTACCGTTGATGATCACCGGGGCGCAGCTGACCAGCACGTCCCGCCGGTAGGGGCCCACCTTCATCGGCACGCCTTTGACCGGCTTGCCGGTTTTCAGCACCCGGTAATGGACGCTTTCGCCTTCGGCGATATCCACGTTGGCCGGCTGGCCCAGAATCTGCTCCTCCGTCATGCCCGTGAGCCGGGTGTAGGCCCGGTTAATCATCAAGCCCATTCCCCATTCGTCGACCACGGAAACTGCATCGGAGAGGGAATCCAGCACGGTTTGCAGCAGCAGCCGCCCCTCCTCGGCGGTAGAATTTTCTGCAACATCTTTCAATATGAGCCATGTTTGATCTCCATTGACCAGGCGGGAAACTGTTATTTTGCTTTCGTTGAGGACGACGGTGGCGGGAAAAGCATTCTTT
Source organism: Bacillota bacterium (assembly GCA_029782095.1). Classification (GTDB taxonomy): domain Bacteria; phylum Bacillota; class Dethiobacteria; order DTU022; family DTU022; genus JAKPEE01. Next base: position 33,777 of record JAKOVL010000117.1, read on the forward strand.
TTTAAGACCTCTTGCAGTTTTGAAGGAAGCTCTTTAAGATTTTGATCCGGTCGCCAGAATTCCCGGGCGCGGCTGTTCCAAAGGACAACCTGCCCCTCTGAATCTATGCAGATAACCCCTTCTTCAAGCTCTTCCAAAAACTCTAACCAGGGAAACGAAAGCGGCGGGGAAGCGGCCATCTTCTTTATCACTCCTCGCCATGAACTTAAATCCAGGCGACCCCGTTCTTGGAGCTACGGCAATTGAAGAAGTTTCCGGAACTCTTCCTCCGAGATAATGTTGACCTTAAGTTCGCGGGCCCGCTCAAGCTTGCTGCCGGGTTTTTCACCCGCGACCAGGCAGGTTGTTTTTTTGCTTACCGTTGTGGCAACTCTTCCGCCCCTCTCTTCCACCAGCGCCGCCGCCTCCTCCCTGGTGAAATCCGTCAAGGTGCCGCTAAAGACAAAAACCTGCCCTTCCAGAAAGCGGTGGCTCTCCTGCTGCGCAGCGGCTGCCGGTTCGGTGAAGTTTACGCCGGCGCGGCGCAGCTTTTCCACCACGCGCTCTACCTCGGGAGCTTTGAAATATTCTTCTACCGCGGCCGCGATCTTGGGGCCGATTTCCGGAACAGCGGTCAGCTCCTGCGCAGGGGCTTTGATTAACGCCTCCAGGGTGCCAAAGTGGCTGGCCAGCAGGCTCGCCGCCCTTTCTCCCACAAAACGAATTCCCAGCCCAAACAGCAGCCGGCGCAAAGGATTGCCCTTGCTGCGGTGAATCGCTTCCACCAGGTTGGCTGCCGATTTTTCGGCGAGACGCTCCAGCGGTTCCAGCTGCTGTTGCTGCAAATAGTAAAGGTCGGCCACATCTTTGACCAGCCCCTCCCGCCAGAGCAGTTCCGCCACAGCCGGGCCGATGCCTTCGATATTCATGGCCCGTCTCGAACAATAATGAACCAGCCGCTCTACGACCTGGGCCGGGCAGGCGGGGTTGAAGCAGCGGCGGGCTGCCTCTCCGGGAAGGCGCTGCACCGGAGAGCCGCAGGAGGGGCATTGCTGCGGCATGGTGAAAGGTCTTTCAGCACCGGTCCGGGCCTCCGGTACGACCCGCACTATTTCGGGAATAATTTCACCGGCTTTGCGGATGACCACCGTATCACCGATCATGATGCCTTTTTCCGCCAGAATATCTTCATTATGCAGGCTGGCCCTCTGCACCGTCGTTCCGCTTATGCGCACCGGTTCAAGGAGGGCTACCGGTGTAATCGCTCCCGTCCGGCCAACATTGACCAAAATATCGATGACGCGGGTAGTTTTTTCCTCGGGAGGAAATTTAAAAGCCACGGCCCAGCGGGGGCTGCGGGAGGTGCTGCCCAGGAGCCTTTGCAGCTTAAGATCGTTTACCTTGACCACGATGCCGTCGATTTCATATGTCAGCGATGCCCGTTGTTCCTGCCAGGCCTGGCAGTACTCCCACACCGCTTCGATGCCGGAACAAACCTCCCGGTGGGGGTTTACCGGCAAATGCAGCTCAGCGAGGTAATCAAGCAGCTCTTTTTGCGTGGAGAGCTCCAGGCTGTGCTCTCCCAGTCCATAGAAGAATATTTTCAGCGGCCTGGCTGCAGTGATTTTGGGGTCAAGCTGCCTCAGTGAGCCGGCCGCGGCGTTGCGCGGATTGGCAAACTGCGGCTCGCCGCGCTCCCGGCGGATTTTGTTCATCTGCTCAAAGTCTCTCCGGGAGATGTAGACCTCGCCGCGCACCTCCAGGGTCGCTGCCTGCGGCAGCCGCAGCGGCAGCTGCCGGATTGTACGGAGGTTGCCGGTTATATCTTCACCGCGGAAGCCGTCGCCCCTGGTGGCGCCCCTGACAAAAAGGCCGCGCTCATATTGCACCGAAACGGCCAATCCGTCAATTTTCAGTTCGCAGACATACTCGATCCGATCAAGGCCTGTGCTTCTGCGGATCCTGCTGTCAAAATCGCGCAGTTCGGCCTCGCTGAAAGCGTTGTCCAGGCCAAACATGGGCAGGCGGTGTTCCACGGTGGCAAAAGCGGGCAGAGGCGCGCCGCCGATCCTTTGGGTTGGGGAATCGGCAGTAACCAGCTGGGGATACTGCCGCTCCAGCTCCTGCAGTTCCCGCAGCATCAGGTCAAACTCGTGGTCGCTGATGATCGGTTGATCGAGGACGTGGTAGCGATAATTGTGCTCCTCCAGTTCCTGCCGCAACTGTGCGGCGCGACGGGACGCTTCGTTGAGCTGCTGTTTGTCCATGAAAACACCCCGCTGGGATAAATGCCGCTCCTTCCGCCAGCCGGTAAATTCCTGCCAGGCTTTAAACATAGTATGGCCCGGCCTTTTCTGAATCAACCGCTGCGGGTATTGATCAGTCATTCCGAAACATTTAAACCTTCGCCGCAAAGGAGGCAATTCCTTCCCTGCAGGCCGGCGGCAATGGGGAAAATTGATCATTGCCTGGGTTCCCGATCAGCGCTTCCCCTCCTTTTCTTCCTGTTCTGCCCCGCGGAGGGAAAAAGCGCTGCTAGTGGGAATTTTTCTCCAGGTGCAATGCGGCTAAAATCTCCAGCAGCAGGGCGGAAAAACGCCTTTGCTCCGCTACGCTAAGTTTATCCCGGGAAACGCCGATGGCCTCTAATATGAGGTCTTCCAGCTGATTGCTGCTGAGCATGGCCGTGATTTCGGCAGCGCTCAACGGGCCCATTTTGCGCAAGGCGCCGGTTAACAGTTTGCCTAGATGATCAAGATCCAGAATATAATCTTCCATACCGTTCTCCCCTGATCAGTGATATATAATATGGCATACCGGCGGTATAGGTTCCGTCTTGCCGGCTATTTTTTTGGTTTGTTATTGACAGCGACTGTTAACTGGCATATGCTAGTGCAAGTTAAGGTTATAACCGGTCAGTTTTGAGGAGAAAGTTAGTCACAATAAGCAGCGCCGCCCGGTATCCGGCTCTCAGGTAATGATCTCCCTGGCCAGCGGGATATTCCAGCAGGCCCTGCTTAACCTGACGGCGCAAACTGGGGGAAAGGGCTCCAGAATAGTGGGCCAATATTTTCAATGGCATAAAACGAAGGGAGATCGCAAAATGATTCTGGTTACAGGGGCTACCGGCCACCTTGGCAATGTCCTGGTGCGCAAACTTCTGGAAAGGGGCCGGCGGGTCAGAGCGCTGGTTCTACCCGGCGAGCCGCTTACGGCGCTCAATGGGTTGATGGTCGAAGTTATCGTGGGCAATATCCTTGACCGGGAAATCCTGAAACGGGCCGTGGCGGATGTCGATACAGTTTATCACCTGGCTGGCGTAATTTCCATTCTCTCCGGTGACGACGAGATTATGCACCAGGTAAATGTAACCGGTGCGCGCAATATTGCCGAAGCTTCACTAAAAGCAGGCGTAAGGCGCCATGTACACGTTAGTTCCATCCATGCGTTCCAGCGAGAGCCCCATGGAAAGATTATCGATGAAAGAACGCCGCTGGCTATCGGCAGCACAGCCGGAGCTTATGATCGCACCAAGGCTGAAGGGGCCCGGGAAGTGCTGAAACTGGTTGAACAGGGTCTTAATGCGGTGATCGCCTGCCCGACCGGCATCATCGGGCCGTATGACTTCCAGGGCTCAGAACTGGGCAAAGCTGTGCTCGACTTTGCGATAAAAAAACTACATTTCCTGGTGAACGGGGCCTTTGATTTTGTGGATGTACGCGACGTGGCCGAAGGATTGATTCTGGCCGCAGAAAAGGGGCGCAGAGGCGAAACTTATATTCTATCCGGAAGCCGGGCTACCCTGGAGCAAGTTTGGCAAATGGCACAGCACTGCAGCGGTTGTAAATCCCCGCGATTGATCCTGCCTTTTAAGCTGGCTCTTTTTAGCAGTACTTTTTTGCAGTACTATTACCGTCACTTCAAATTGACACCCCGTTTTACCCCTTATTCTCTGCAGACTATCGTCGATAATTCGGCATTCAGCTGCGCTAAAGCAGTTGAAGAGCTGGGCTACACCGCCAGGCCGCTGCAGGAAACAATAGCCGACTTCATCGCCTGGCATAGAGATTGTTATCACCCGCATTTTGCCAGTAAAAAGCGCCGGCCGGCCTGCCGCATCAAAGGCGCCCGCACAACAGAAAACCCGGGCTAGACCCGGGTTTTGCCGGCTTAGGAATAATTAACGGACAGGCCTGGCCGCTACTTTCCCCCGCATTTTTCTTTAATCCAGCCGATTATCTTATCCAGGGGATCGCCGGGCGTGAAGACCGCGTCGGCATAGCCTTCTTCCAGCAGCTTAAGGGCATCCTCCTCCGGGATGATCCCTCCGACCAGGAGGGGTACATCTTCCAGCTGCCGCTGGGCCAGCAGTTTTTTTATGCGCGGCACCAGGGTCATATGGGCTCCCGAAAGGATGCTCAAGCCCACCACGTCCACATCTTCCTGCAGCGCCGCCTCGGCGACCTGCTCCGGTGTCTGGTGCAGACCGGTGTAGATTACCTCCATGCCGGCGTCCCGCAGCGCCCGGGCCACCACCTTGGCTCCCCGGTCATGCCCATCCAGCCCCGGCTTGGCCACCAGCACCCGGATCTTTTTCTCATTCATGGTTAAACCCACCCCCTGCTTCTCTCCATCTGCAGTGCTCAGTCAAAGCTTTCCCCGGCTATTCCTGCATTCTAACCTGTGAGCCCAGCAAAATCAGGTGAAACACAGCCCCTCCACCCAAGATCACCAACAAGTACCCGAAAACTTTTCTTCATCCCTTCTAATACTGGATACTGAATACTGAATTCTGTATTCTTACATAAGTTAGAATAGCGGCTTCTCTTTATATTCCCCAAACACTTCTTTCAACGCGGCAATAATTTCGCCTTCCGTGGCATAGGCTTTAACCGCCTCCAGGATATGGGGGATCAAATTTTCGGTCCCTGCAGCTGCTTTCTTCAACCGATCCAGGCTGACACTGACCGCGATGGCGTCGCGTTTTTGCTTTAATTCACGCAACCGTTCCACCTGCTTCTGTTCCACCGCCGGGTCAATTTTGAGCAGTTCGATCTGCACCGGATCGTCGGAAGCAAAACGGTTCACTCCAACAACGATCCGTTCTCCCCGCTCCACCGCCTGCTGGAACGCGTAAGCTGCATCGGCAATCTCCTGCTGGAAAAAGCCTTGGTCAATGGCCGCCAGAACCCCTCCCAGTTCATCGATGCGTCTAAAATAGTCCTCTGCTTCTGTCTCCATCCGGTTGGTCAAAGCTTCGATGAAGTAAGACCCGCCCAGGGGGTCGACGGTATTGGCCACGCCGCTTTCATAGGCGATAATTTGCTGGGTGCGCAGGGCGATGCGGACCGCTTTTTCCGTGGGCAAAGCCAGCACCTCATCCATGGAGTTGGTATGCAGCGATTGGGTGCCGCCCAGCACCGCCGCCAGGGCTTCCAGGGCGGTGCGGACAATATTGTTTTCCGGCTCCTGGGCCGTCAGAGAACATCCTGCGGTCTGGGTATGGAAACGCATCATCCAGGAGCGCGGATTCTTGGCGCCGTAGTGCTCTTTCATCCGCCGCGCCCATATGCGTCGGGCAGCCCTGTATTTGCAGATCTCTTCAAAGAAATCGAGGTGCGCGTTGAAGAAGAAAGAAAGGCGCGGCGCAAAATCATCCACGGCGAGCCCGGCGGCGATCCCTGCCTCCACGTAGGCAAAGCCGTTCGCCAGGGTAAAGGCCAGCTCCTGGACCGCGGTGGAGCCGGCTTCGCGGATATGGTAGCCGCTGATGCTGATGGTATTCCAGCGAGGCACATGGCGGGAGGCAAAGGCAAAAATGTCGGTAATGAGGCGCATGGAGGGCTCGGGAGGAAAAATCCAGGACTTCTGGGCGATATATTCCTTGAGGATGTCGTTCTGGATGGTTCCCCCTACTTTATCCCAGGTTACCCCCTGTTTTTCGGCGGCGGCCAGGTACATGCACCAGAGCACGGAAGCCGGGCCGTTGATCGTCATGGAGGTGGTGATCTGATCCAGCGGGATGCCGTTAAAGAGCACCTCCATGTCAGCCAGGGAGTCTATGGCCACGCCGCAGCGGCCTACCTCCCCCTCTGCCCGCGGGTGGTCCGAATCGTAACCCATGATCGTCGGCATGTCAAAAGCGACGCTCAACCCGGTCTGCCCCTGTTCCAGCAAGAAGCGGTACCGCCGGTTGGAGTCATAAGCGTCGCCGAAACCCGAGAACTGGCGCATGGTCCAGAGGCGGCCGCGATACATATTTTCCTGTACACCCCGGGTATAAGGGTATTGTCCCGGGAAGCCGAGATCCCGAAGGTAATCCAGTTTTTCAATATCCGCGGGGGTATACAGATCGTTGACCGCTGCCCCGGAAATGGTCGTAAAAGCGCTGCAGCGTTCGCTGCTTTTCCCCCGGGAAGCCTGCCGCGCCGCCGCCTCCCCTTTAAGCTCCGCCATTTTTGCTTGATCCCACATCAACCCCGCCTCCTCAGGAATCGTTATGTGGAAAATCAATACTCGCCAGCAGGTCTCGTGCCGCACTGTAAGGGTCACGCCGCCGCTGCACGATATCTTCAATCAGATCTTCCAAAGGGATGCGCGAACGAATCTGCTGCCAGACTCTGCTTTTGACCAGGTGCTCCACCTGCTCAGCCAACTCGCACCTGACCCTCTCTTTGCGCAGCTGGTGCAGCTTCCCGCTTGCTTCCAGGAAAGAGCGGTGTTCTTGCAGAGAATGCCATAGCTTGTCGATTCCTTCCCCGCGCAGCGTGACCGTAGAAACAACGGGAGGACGCCAGTCACACTGCTCTTTCATGTCCAGCATGACCCCGACCTCTGCCGCTGTCCGCTCGGCACCCGGCAGATCTGATTTATTAATCACAAAAATATCGGCAATTTCCATAATGCCCGCCTTAATGATCTGCACGCTGTCTCCTCCCGCCGGTGTCAACACAACCACCGTGGAGTCGGCAGTTTTCACAATATCAACCTCCGACTGGCCCACGCCCACTGTTTCCACCAGGATAAAATCCTTGCCGAAAGCATCGAGGACCTGGATTGCCTCCCGCGTGGCCCGGGAAAGCCCGCCCAGGCTGCCCCTGGTACCCATGCTGCGAATAAAAACCCCGGGATCAAGGGCGTGATCCTGCATGCGAATCCGGTCTCCCAAAATGGCTCCCCCGGTAAAGGGGCTGGTTGGATCAACGGCAATAACCCCCACTGTATGGCCATCGCGGCGCATCTCCTTTAACAACCGGTCTACCAGTGAACTTTTACCCGCCCCCGGCGCCCCGGTGATGCCGATGACATAAGCGTTTCCAGTATGGGGGTAGAGATCCTGCAAAAGATCATATTTTCGTGGATCTCCGTTTTCCACCAGGGAGATTAAACGGGCCAGGGCCCGCCGGTTGCCTTCCAATAACTCCTTAACCAGCTGCATAGCAATAGTACACATCCTGTCTGTAGTCGTTCTAATACTTTGTCCCCTCGAGTACGTAACCGGCCTAGTATTCGATTCCCTTTCGTCCATCTACTCCGGCGTCGTAATGGTGCTTGATTGCCAGTATTTCGCTGACCATGTCTGCCCGCTTGACCAGTTCAGGAGAGGCGCCCCGCCCGGTTAGAACCAGGTCAACCTGGGGCGGCTTCTGCTCCAGCAGTTCAAGCAGATCTTTTTCTGAAATGAGACCATAATCTACAGCCACATTAATTTCGTCCAAAACCACCAGATCATATTCACCGCTGCAGACAGCTTTTTTGGCCCTTTCAAAACCGTCGCGGGCCAGCTCAAGATCAACCGGGTCGGGATTTTCACGGTTGACGAAAACATCCCTTCCAGCCCGCACTACCGTCAGGTTGGGCAGGTGGCTGGCGGCCAGAAATTCACCGTAATCCCGCCCTTTCATAAAGTGGATCATATAGACACGATAGCCGTGTCCAATGGCCCGCAGAGCTTGCCCCACCGCAGCAGTAGTCTTTCCTTTTCCGCTTCCCGTGTAAACCATGACCAGGCCACGTTCCTTAGTACTCATTATCCCGTCTCCTTTCTTCATTCCGGCCAAGCGTTCCCCTGTCGCAGTTTACGCAGATGATGCCATGCAGAAATTAAACTCCGCTGGAAAGGCGTTAGCCTTTCAATAGATACCGTGAGATAACCAGGCGCTGTACCTCGCTGGTGCCTTCATAGATCTGAGTGATCTTGGCATCGCGCATAAACCGTTCTACCGGATAGTCCTTGGTGTATCCATAGCCACCAAAAATCTGGACCGCGTTGGTGGTAATCTCCATGGCCGCTTCCGAGGCAAAAAGCTTGGCCATGGCCGACGCCTTTCCATAGGGCATGCCCTGGCTTTCCAGGAAAGCAGCCTGGTACGTCAGCAGGCGGGCCGCTTCAACCTTGGTGGCCATGTCGGCCAGCATAAACGATATGGCCTGGAAGTTGCTGATGGGCTGGCCAAATTGCTCGCGGTTCTTGGCATACGCCGCAGCTTCTTCCAGCGCTCCCTGGGCGATGCCCACGGCCTGGGCGGCGATGCCGTTGCGCCCCCCGTCCAGGGTGCTCATGGCAATTTTAAATCCTTCACCTTCCTGGCCCAGCAAGTTTTCCTTGGGGACGCGACAGTTTTCAAAAATCAACTCCAGGGTAGGCGAGGAGCGCAAACCCATTTTCCGCTCTTTTTTACCAAAAGAAAAGCCCGGAGTTCCTTTCTCCACAATAAAAGCGCTAATGCCCCTGGCTTTTTTCTCCTTGTCGGTCACGGCAAAGACGATATAAATTTCAGCCTCACCGGCATTGGTAATAAAAATTTTATTTCCATTTAATATATAGCTGTCGCCGTCAAGGACGGCAGTGGTCCGCTGCGCCGCCGCGTCGGTTCCCGCCGTCGCCTCGGTCAAAGCGAAGGCGCCCAATTTTTCACCCAGGGCCAGGGGCTCCAGGTACTTTTTCTTCTGCTCTTCGGTCCCGTATTTGAAAATAGGCCAGCTGGCCAGGGAAATATGCGCTGACAGCGTTGTCCCAGCCGAGGCATCCACCCGGGATAGTTCTTCTACGGCGATAACATAACTGACAAAGTCGCTTCCGCCCCCGCCGTATTCTTCGGGCCAGGGTATGCCGGTGATGCCCAGTTGACCCATTTTGTCAAAGAGCTCGCGGGAAAAATGTTCGTTTTCGTCTCGCTCGGCGGCGCCCGGTTTTACCTCTTTCTCGGCAAAATCACGCACCATCTTCCGGGTCATTTCCTGCTCTTCCGTAAGGACAAAATTCATTTTTCCAAACCTCCTCGTTATTTGTGGAAAGTTTTTAGTATAGCCCTGGAGATAACCAGGCGCTGAATCTGGTTTGTCCCTTCATATATTTGGGTCACTTTAGCGTCGCAAAAATAGCGGTATAGAGGATGTTCACCTGCATATTCTTCCGGGCGCCAGAGGTCAATGCAGCGGGTTGCCGCTTCAACGGCCAGGTCGGCAGCGAAACACTTGGCCATGGCCGCTTCCCTGCTGCAAGGCTGCCCCTTTTCCTTCAGCAGGGCGGCCCTGTAGGTGAGGAGGCGAGCCGCCTCCAGCCGGGTATGCAGATCGGCCAGGGTAAAGCGGCCCCATTGGCTGACCTGGTCACCCTGTGCCAGGCGGGAATTCAAGTGAGCCGTCGTGGCTTCCAGGGAAGCCCGGGCCAGTCCCAGGGCTTGGGCGGCGATGCCGATGCGCCCGCCGTCTAAAAGGGACATGGCTATGGCAAAGCCCTTCCCCTCTTCCCCAAGGAGCCGGTCAGGGCCGACGATCAGGTCAGCAAACTGGAGCTCCGTGGTGGCGGAGCCGTGCAGCCCCATTTTTTTTTCAGGTGGAGCGATGGTCAAGCCGGGTGTATCTTTTTCAACCAGAAAAGCGCAGATGCCCCTGCTGCCCAAAGATTGATCTAGCGTGGCGAAGACTGTATAGAGGTCAGCTTCGCTGCCGCTGGTAATAAAGACTTTGGCGCCGTTGAGGCGATACCCTTCTTCTACCCGCCTGGCCGACGTGCGCAAGGCCGCCGCGTCGGATCCCGCCCCTGCTTCTGAAAGGGCGAAAGCCCCCAGCAGTTCGCCCCGGGCCAGCCCGGCCAGGTAACGCTCTTTTTGTTCCCTACTGCCGTAGTAGAGCAGGGGAAAGGTGCCTACCGAAGTGTGCACCGCCAGGATCACTCCCGTGGAAGCGCATACCCGTGAAATCTCTTCAATTAAGAGGATGTAGGTTAAAAAATCTTCTCCCTGGCCGCCCCATTCCCGCGGTATCGGCAGGCCCATGTAGCCACGCCCGGCCATCTTGCGCAGGTTTTCCCGGGGAAAAGTATGGCCGGCAGGCTGTATCTCCCTGTCGGCGAATTCCCGGAACTCGTTCTGCCGCGCGGCATGTTTTGGCGATAAACAAAAATCCATGGGCTCTCTCCTTAAGTTTCCGCCAAATTTTCCGGAAGTCAGAAATCAGACGTCAGAGGTCAGATTAAATCCCCTGTTCCTAAACTTCTGCCTTCTCGAGTTGGCAGTGCCGTTTACCTCGTTTCTAAAACCTTGCTTCTGGTTTCTGAATACCCTTGGAACGCCTGCAGTCTGCTTGCCTGCCTCTCCTGTATCCTATCTCCCGTATCCTGCTACAATCCCCCCCTCCCCCACGAGGGGAGGGGGGATTGAACTTCAGCCCACCTTCACTACAACAGCTTCTCCCTGTGCTGCGCCGCTGCAGATGGTGGCCAGACCGTAGCCGCCGCCCCTTCGGCGCAGCTCGGCGATTAAAGTAATTAAAATGCGGGCCCCGCTGGCGCCAATGGGGTGTCCCAGCGCCACGGCTCCGCCGTTGACATTCACCTTCTGCTCAGGCCAGCCCCCGAGCTTCATTGAAGTGAGCGCTACGGCGGCAAAAGCCTCATTTACTTCAATGCAATCCATTTGCTGAACCGTCAAGCCCGCTTTGCCCAGGGCCGCCTCTGCGGCGTGGTAAGGCACCGTGGCTATGTACGGAGGCTCCAGGGAAGCATGTCCGTGGGCCACCAGGGCGGCCAGGGGCTCCAGACCCCATTCCCTCGCCCTCTCTTCAGAGGCCAGCACCAGGACCGCGGCACCGTCGCTGATGGCAGGAGCATTTCCGGCCGTGATTAATCCCTCCGGTTCAAAAGCAGGCGGCAGCGCGGCCAGCTTTTCATAGGAGGTGTCCCGGCGGGGCAGCTCGTCATGCTTAACTAATTGCGGTTCACCTTTCCGCTGCGGCACCGCCACTGGGACTATTTCTTCTGCCAGTTTACCGCTGTCCATGGCCTCAATGGCCAGGCGATGGCTGCGCAGCGCCCAGCGGTCCATCTCCTCCCGGGTGATGCCGTGCTCCGCCGGGATTTTGCCGCCGTGCACACCCATGTGGACTTGATGAAAGGGGCACCACAGGCCGTCTTTGATCATTCCGTCCACCCAGGTTGCGTCGCCCATGCGCAGGCCGGTTCGGGCTCGCTCCAGCAGGTAGGGGGCAGCGCTCATATTTTCCATGCCGCCGGCAGCCACCACTGCGGCTTCACTGCTGCGGATCATCATGTCGCCAAGGATCACCGCCCGCATCCCGGAGGCGCAGACTTTATTAATCGTGTCGGAGGGGACGGCGGCGGGCAGGCCCGCTTTGATCGTGGCCTGGCGGGAGGGAATCTGTCCGGCACCGGCCTGCAGCACCATGCCCATATACACGTAATCTACGGCCTCCGGGGCTGCGCGGGCCCGGCGCAGCGCTTCCCGCAATGCCAGGGCGCCCAGTTCCACCGCCGCCAGGCTTTTCAAGCTTCCCAGGTAGCGCCCGAACGGGGTGCGGGCAAAACCGACAACCACAGTGCGGCCCATGATCTCACCCCTTAGCTTAATTCTAGCAATCTTTGCATAAATTCTTTATATAGCATGTATTTTCCTGCAATTTTCTGCGGCGAATTAATTGCGCCCGATAATGTAGCGGTATGGGTCCACCTTCTCCCGCAGGATTTTGAGCTCATCTGCCGTGGGAGGCTCGCTGGGCAGGAGATCTGGCGACCAGAGCAGCTCAAACCCTGTATTCGCGATAATCTGCTCCCGGGTAACCCCGGGATGGATGCTTTCCACCTGCATGCGCTTGCTTTCTTCCTCAAAGCCGAGCACGCACAGATCGGTAATCACCTTGTACGGGCCGCTGCCCGGGGGCAGCCCCGCCGCTTCCCGGGCCCCCTTGCCGGTCAGGTAGCCCGGAGTTGTAATAAAATCGATATTGTTGGTAAAACGACGCGCATCCTGCACCGTAATCATCATGGTCCGCCAGCAGAAAGAGGCCAGATCATTGGCGCCGCCGCTGCCCGGAAAACGGACTTTGGGCCGGTCGTAATCCTGGCCGATCATGGTCGAGTTGATATTGCCGTACATATCAATCTGTGCGCCGCCAAGAAAGGTATAATCAACCATGCCGCGCTGGCAGGTCTCCATCACCTCGGGCATGCTGCCGGCGGCCAGGGCGCGGTAAAAGGTGCGCGAATCGCCCACGGAAATGGGCATTGACGGCAGCACGGGGCCAATCCCGCCCGCTTCAAACATGATCATCAGGTTGGGAGCGTAAAGGCTTTGCGCCAGCATGGCCGCGGCGCAGGGCGCGCCGGTGCCCACCACCACCAGGCTTTCGTCTTCCAGAAAGCGTGAAGCCAGGCAGATCATCAATTCCATGCGATTATAGTCCATGGAGAAAATCCCCCTTCATGGTGTTTGCGGTCTTTGCCAATTCTTATTTCTCCACCAGGTTTTCCTGCTGCATCAGGCTGGATAAGCGGGATAGGCCGCCCCTGAGATTCAGGTAACCCCAGAAATCTTCGACCCCGTAGATATATTTTTGCAGGAATTGTTCAAGGCGGTCAGGATCCCCATCCGCCTGCAGCCACTCCTGCAGGTGCTCCTCATCGCTAAAGTAAAGGTAGGGCATATTGCCCGGATAAGAGCCAAAAGGAACTTCGATCACCGCGTCAACCAGGTAATAGGGGATCACGGTGCGCTCCGGCTCCCGGCGGATCTGCTCTTCCGGCACCAGTTTCTCCGTGGTAATAATCAACTTTTTCGCCGCCCGGGCCAGGTCATAGTCCGAGACCATGATCCCGTCGATCTGGCAATTGCCGTAAACATCGGCGCGGTGCACGTGAATAATGGCCACGTCAGGGTAGAGGGCGGGCAGGGCCAGGTATTTCTTGCCGGTAAAGGGACATTCCATCTCCACGGCGGCGCTGTATTTGACCGTGTCGGTGCCCAGCATGCAGCGCGCCGGGATAAATGACAGCCCCATGGCCGCCGCTTTGAAACGCCAGGCCAAGGCGGCGTTGGTCCATTCGGTAATTTCCACTTCACCCTGCTCCACCGCCTGGCGGGCGCGCCGGGAAAGGCCCCGCGCCTCCAGGCCGATGATGTAGGCCACATCACAGCGGTCAATGCAGCCCCCTGCGGTCAGAATCTGAAAGTCATGGGTGGCGGTGTGCCCGGCCAGGCCCAGGTTCTTTTTGCCCTGGCGCACAATTTCGTGCAGCACCGCCGTGGGAATCCGGTTGGAGCCGAAGCCTCCCACGCCAAGGTAATCTCCGTCGTCAATAAGCCGCTTAACCGCCTCCGCCACGGTTGTGGTTTTATCCACTTTGCGGCGGGATTTGCGGCGAAAGTGCTCCCGCGCCGCGTCAGCATCAGGGTTGGTAAACAACCTGCGGCTGCCGGCCGGTTTGTAGACAACCGCTTTTTGCTCTTTCAAGGAGAAATCCTGTCCCGGCAAAGTTGCTATTACCTCCTGTTGTTTTTTATCAATCAATAAGGCCGTCGGCCTGATCGGCTCCAAAAAGCTACTCCGGCCGCTTAAGGGCGCGCCGGGCAATGTCGCCACGGTAGTAACAGCCCTGGTATTTAATTTTATGCACAGCCCGGTAAACACTTTCCACTGCCGCGGACAAATCGCCGGCCCAGGCCGTTAAGCCGAGAACCCGTCCTCCGGCAGTAACTATATCGCCGTGGCGGAAAGCGGTCCCTGCATGAAAAAGAACCATTTTATCCTCCAAACTGCGGTTAAAATAATCCAGCCCTTCGATGCGGCAGCCTGTTTCGTAGTCGCCCGGGTAGCCGGCTGAAGCGAGAACCACGCAAACAGCTGCATCATCGCTCCACTCCACCTTTACGCCAGCCAGGTCGCCGGCGGCAGCCGCCATAAGCACCGGCAAAAGATCTGACTGCAGCAGCGGCAAGATCGCCTGGGTTTCAGGGTCGCCAAAGCGGGCGTTGAACTCCAGCACTTTAAACGAACCACCTTCTACCATCAGGCCGGCATAGATGACACCGCGATAATCGATGCCCAGGTCGGAGAAGCCTCTCAACAAAGGCCGGAACACTTTTTGCTCCACCTGCCGGGCCAGATCGGGGGTATAGACGGGAGCCGGTGCATAAGCGCCCATACCGCCGGTATTGGGGCCCGTGTCCCCCTCGCCGATGGCCTTGTGATCCTGGGCTGACGGGAGCATGAGAAGCTCTTTTCCATCGGTGATGGCCAGCACCGACACTTCTTCACCGTTCAGGTACTCTTCCAGGATCACTCTCTCGCCGGAGGCGCCGAACTTTTTTTTGATCATGAGCTCTTCAAGAGCCCCTGCAGCCTCGGCGGCGGTGCGGGCCACGGTAACCCCTTTTCCGGCCGCCAGGCCGTCGGCTTTAACCACAACGGGTTTGTCGCCCAGGTTCTCCAGGTAGCTTCTCGCGCTGTCATAGCTGTCAAATACAGCAAAATCTGCCGTCGGTATTTTCAAGCGCCGCATCAGCTCTTTGGCCCAGATTTTGCTGCCTTCAAGGCGGGCTCCATCCCGCCCCGGCCCAAACACGGCCAGGCCGGCGGCCCGCAGTTCGTCGCCGAGGCCGGCGGCCAGGGGCGCTTCCGGCCCCACCACCACCAGATCGATCTTATGGGCAACAGCCCATTCGGTTAAAGCGGCAACATCATCTGCTTTGATCTCCAGGCATTCCGCCAGGGAAGCAATCCCCGCATTTCCGGGAGCACAATAAAGTTCGCTCAGCAAAGGACTTTGCGACAGCTTCCAGGCCAGGGCATGCTCACGTCCGCCTCCCCCGACGATTAAAACCCTCATCCGTATTCCTCCTTCACCCAGGCTCAGTGCTTAAAATGACGGCGTCCGGTGAAAATCATGGCCAGTCCAAGGCGATCGCAGGCGGCTATGGAGTCTTTATCTTTGAGAGAGCCGCCGGGCTGTATGATCGCCGTGATTCCTGCCGCCGCCGCTTCTTCCACAGTATCGGCGAAAGGAAAAAATGCGTCCGACGCCAGAACTGCACCCCTGGCGCGCTCCCCGGCCTGCGCCAGGGCAATGCGGGCGGCGGCGATGCGGCTCATCTGGCCGGCCCCCACGCCCAGGGTCTGCCCGTCGCCGGAGACAACAATGGCATTTGATTTAACGTGTTTCACAACTTTCCAGGCAAAAACCAGCCGTTTCAGTTCTTGCTCGGTCGGTTTCCTTTTCGTCACCACTTTGAAAGAGGATGCATCGAGAGGTTCCCGGTCCACGGTCTGCACCAACACGCCCCCGGATACCTTTTTCAGCTCGAGGGGATCCGAGTCCCTGGTTAAAGGATCCAGTTTCAACAGCCGCAGGTCTTTTTTACGCTTCAGTATTGCCAGGGCTTCCGGGGTGAAAGCCGGGGCGGCAGCCACTTCGAGGAATATTTTAACCATCTCTGCGGCGGTCTCCTGGTCCACCGGTTGGTTAAAAGCAAGAACACCTCCGAAAATGGACACAGGATCAGCATCATGGGCCAGCCGGTAAGCTTCTGCCAGCGCGGAAGCTGTGCCAACCCCACAGGGATTGGTGTGCTTGACCGCCACCGCGGCGGGTTCGCTAAATTCTGATACCAGCTCCCAGGCTGCGTTTACATCATTAAGATTGTTGAAAGACAGCTCTTTCCCCTGGAGCAGCTCTGCCGCTGCCAGGCCCTGCCGCGGCAGCGTGGAGGCGTAAAAGGCGGCCTCCTGCTGCGGGTTTTCACCGTAGCGCAAATCCTGCACTTTGGTCAGCGGAAGGGTCAGGGTATGGGGAAAGGTGCCGCCCTGCCATCCGGGCAAACCGGACAGGTAGGCAGCAATGAGAGCGTCGTACTGGGCCGTATGGGCAAAGGCTTCAACAGCCAGCTGAAAGCGTGTTTCAGCGCTGACGCTTCCATTGGCTTTAATTTCCGCCATAAGCTGCGGGTAGCGCTCCGGGTTGACCACCACGGCTACACGGGAATGATTTTTAGCCGCCGCACGGATCATGGCCGGCCCGCCGATATCAATATTTTCAATTGCTTCCTCCAGCGTAGCTCCCGGGCGGGATACGGTCTGCGCAAAAGGGTAGAGATTAACCACCACCAGGTCAACCGGCATAATGCCCTGCAGCTCCATCTGGCGGCGGTGCGTTTCCAGGTCAGTCCGGCCAAGTATGGCGCCGTGAATGCGGGGATGGAGAGTTTTGACCCTGCCGTCAAGGATTTCCGGATAACCGGTCACCTCTTCCACCGCCGTAACCGTTATTCCCGCCTCGCGCAGGGCGCGGGCGGTGCCCCCGGTAGAGATAACCTGCCAGCCCAGCTGCTGCAGCTCCCGGGCCAGCTCAACTACACCTTTTTTATTCGATACACTGATTAAAGCGCGTTTAATTTCAGTCAATGATCCGGCATCTCCTTCCCTCCACAATAATTTTCCCCCGGCAGTACAGGTCCACCGCCCGGGGGTAAATCCGGTATTCAGCGGCATGAATTCTCTGGTGCAGCGTTTCTACAGTATCCTCCTGTATTACCGGCACCGCTTCCTGCAAGATCACCGGCCCGCTATCCAGGCCTTCGTCCACAAAATGCACAGTGCAGCCCGTTACCTTCACCCCGTGAGCCAGCGCCTGCTTCACCCCGTCTTTGCCGGGGAAAGCAGGCAGCAAGGAGGGGTGAATATTCATGATGCGGTGCGGAAAGGCCTCGATCAGCACCGGGGAAAGCAGGCGCATAAATCCGGCTAAAATGACCAGCTCCACAGCGGCAGCGTTAAGCTCCTGCAGCAGCGCCCTGTCGTAGGCGGCCCGGTCGGGGTATAGAGACGGATCGATCCACAGGCTTTTAATGCCGCGGGCGCGGGCCCGCTGCAGCGCCGGGGCTTCAGCACGATCGCTTAAGACCAGGACTACCTGCCCTGCCACCTGTCCCCGCTCGATGGCGTTTAAGATTGCTTCCATATTTGTGCCCTGGCCTGAAGCCAGTATGGCCAGCCTCTTCAATGGCTGCACCTCCTCCGGTAACATTTTTCCAGGCCGGTTATTCCCTTTGGCTCAGCCCTCCGGGCAGCGCCCCAAAAAGCTTGCTTGTCATGGGGTGCAGCTAAACCGCAGCCAACCCCTTTAATCAATTGATGCAGCGCCGTGCAAGGTTAATACTCTGGGGCCGGGCCGTGGACGAGCCGGTAAGGGGTGTCGCCGGCTGCAATCTCTCCGATAATCCAGGCTGGAAAACTCTCTTTCTTCAGGTCGGCCAGCACCGCCTCGGCCTGCTCCGGGGGGACGATCAGCACTAAGCCGATGCCCATATTGAAGGTCCGGTACATTTCCTCCACTTGAACCGGGCCCAGCTCCTGGATCAGTTTAAAGACAGGCGGCACAGGCCAGGAGCTCTCCCTGATGACCGCCTGTCGGCCCCGGGGTATAGTGCGGGGCAGGTTTCCCGGCAGTCCTCCCCCCGTTATATGGGCTGCGCCCTTTACCGCATATTTTTTCATTAACGGCAGCACCGCCCGGACATAAATTCTGGTGGGTTTAAGCAGCTCGTCCACCAGGGGTACTTCAAGTCCCGGCGGCACTTTTTCCAGGGCCAGGCCGGCCCGCTCCAGGAGCACCTTTCGGGCCAGGGAAAAGCCGTTGCTGTGCAGGCCGGCGGAGGCCAGCCCGATGATCGTATCTCCGGGAACGATTTTCGATCCGTCGATGATCTGGTCGCGCTCAACCACGCCTACGGCAAATCCGGCCAGGTCGTATTCCCCCGGAGGATAGAAACCGGGCATTTCAGCCATTTCTCCTCCCAAAAGGGCGCAGCCCGCCTGGCGGCAGCCCTCTGCCACACCGGCCACAACCCTTTCAACCTGTTCCGGATCCAGTTTGCCCACGGCCAGGTAATCCAAAAAAAAGAGGGGCTCGGCCCCCTGTACGAGGATGTCGTTAACACACATGGCAACGCAGTCTACGCCTACAGTGTCATGACGGCCTGCGGCAAAGGCAAGTTTCAACTTGGTGCCGACGCCGTCGCACCCGGCCACCAGAACCGGTTCACGATAGCGGGTCGCATTCAGGGCAAACAGCCCGGCAAAACCGCCCAGCCCCTGCAAAACTTCCGGCCTGGCGGTGGAGCGGGCCAGGTCCTTGATTCGTTCAACCGCCGCTTCTCCTGCTTCGATATTGACCCCTGCCTGGCGGTAATCGATCTGCCGGTTCATGGCTTGATGCCTCCCATTAATAGCATATGGTCGCCCCTTTCACCTACATATTCCACTGGCAAAAGAAGATATCCTTTCGCAGTCCAGTATAATTTTGCATAACAACCTTGTCAATTCACCTGGGCAGCTCTCCTTGCCGCCCTTGACCGGAACTGCGGCAAAGGGGTACAATAGCCCGGGAGGATAAAATATCCATATGGAAATGAGGTGCTCCGCAACGATGCCCGAAGCAATAACCCTGGTGGATCTGACCAAGTATTACGGCAAAAACCGGGGTGTTGAAAATTTGAACTTCGCGGTTGAAGAAGGCGAAATCTTTGGCTTCATCGGCCCCAACGGCGCCGGAAAGACCACGACCATCCGCTCCCTGATGGGATTGATCCGCCCCACTGCCGGCGAAGCGCGCATTTTCGGCCGCACGGTTCCTCCCGGCGGCGGTCCCCTTTATCACCAGGTGGGCTACCTGCCCGCCGAAGTCAGCTACTATCCCGAAATGACCGGGCAGGAACTGATTAACTACGCCGCCGGCTTCTACCCCCGAGTGGATCGCCGCTGGATCCGGGAGCTTGTGGAATTGCTGCAGTTCGACCCCTCGCGCCGCATTAGAACCTACTCCACCGGGAACCGCAAGAAGCTGGGGATCATTCAGGCGATGCTGCACCGCCCCCGCCTGGTGGTGCTGGATGAGCCCACCAGCGGCCTGGATCCGCTGATGAGACAGAGGTTCTTTAACCTGCTGCAAGAGCTGAATGTCCTCGGTATGACCATTTTTTTCTCCACCCATGTGCTGGAAGAAATCGAGCGCATCTGCCACCGGGTGGGCGTGATTAAAGAAGGACGGCTGATTCACCTGTCGCCCCTGGAGGAGCTTCCCGGCCGCCGGATGAAGTTAATTACCCTGGAAGTGTCCGGCGGCGGCCCGCCGCGGGGACTCCCGGAGTCATGGGGCCAGCCCGTGCCGGTGGAAGGCCGGCCGGGGCGCTACCGGATGGCTGTCCAGGCTCCGCCGGGCGAAATCGTCAGGGAGATGGCAAAGCTTGACCTGGAATATGTTCAAATTAGCGATCCCAGCATCGAAGAGCTGTTTTTAGCCATGTACGATGCACCGGAGAAAGGGGAGGCTGCAAATGTCCGTTAATGTCTTTCGCCAGGAGCTCCGCCTAAACCGGCGCGGTTTTCTGATCTGGGCGGCCATCATCATCCTAGTGCTGGTGGTTTACCTTCCCTTTTTCCCGTTTATGGGGAAGAGCGGCTACAGCGAACTGCTGGAAGGGTTCCCCGACTCGCTCAAGGAAGCCTTCAATATGCGCAACATCGTTTTTGAAGAGATCAACTACTATTATGCCGTGCTGGTGCTGCAGTACCTGCTCCTTCTGGCCGCAATCTACGCGGCCATGCTGGCCGGGCGCCTGGTTGCCCGGGAAGCGGACCTGAATACCGCGGACTTCCTCTTTACCCGCCCGGTCACCCGCAGCCGCATCATGGCCGCCAAGGTCGGTGCCTTCCTGGTGTTCATGGTGCTGCTGTGGGCGCTCCTTTACATCGCGGCGGTAATTACCGCCGCGGCAACAGAACCTGGAAGCTTTCACAGCACCCGGCAGCTGTGGGTGCACCTGGCCGGGCTGCTGGCCACCCTGGCTGCAGGAGGCATCGCCTTCGCCGCAGCTCCCCTGCTCAACCAGGTCTCAGCCGCCACCACGCTGGGGGTGGGCCTCGGTTTCGGCTTCTTCCTGGTGGATGCTCTCAGCAAAACAACGGAGAAGCTGCATTTCTTGAAATACTTCACGGTCTACTATTATGCCGGATTTGAAGATGCCGCGGCAGGCAAACCTTTTTACACGGGAATGCTGTTATTACTGGTTGTTTTTCTGCTGGGTACAGCCCTGGGCTTCCTGTTGCTGCACCGCAAGGAGTATACCGGGTAAGAAATATTCTCACCGGGGATTAATCAGACAATTCTTCGATGCCGCAACCGCTTGATTTTCTGCAATGGATAAAGAAATGGCATCAGCCGCTATAAAACAACTATAACTGGAGAAGAGGTACCGATCATGCACCTGGAGAAACCGTTGTCACTACTGGATTTTACTTTCTGCCTTTCCAAGGCAGTGGACCTGGTCAGCCCTCGCCTGAACAATCACCACCTGCAGGTGGCCTACCTGTCGCTGCAGCTGGCCAGGGTCCTTCACCTGGACCTTGACCGCCAGCTGGACCTCGTTTTTGCAGGGGCCTTGCATGATATTGGCGGTCTCTCCTTGCAGCAAAGGCTGGATGCTCTCAATTTTGAAATCGAAAACCCCTTTCACCACTGTGAGCTGGGCTATCAATTTTTGCAGTCTTTTCCTCGTTTCAGCAGGCAGGCCCATATCGTCAGGCATCACCACCTGCCCTGGGACCACGGTGCAGGTGCGGAATTCCGGGGGAAGCCTGTGGCGCTGGAAAGCCATATTCTGCACCTGGCGGACCGGACGGTGGTATCAATAACAGAAGGGCGCGATATCTTGAGCCAGGTTGATCCCATCTGCCGGAACATCTCCCGTCATGCCGGCCGGCAATTCAATCCGGAGCTGGTTGATGCCCTCTGCTCCCTGGCGGTTAAAGAGTACATCTGGCTGGACCTGGTATCGGGCGACCTGAAAAAAAACATCACTTCATTGCTCAATTCCCCCATGCTGCTGTTAAATGATGATGAACTGGTCAACGTGTCCCGGTTGTTTGCTCGGGTGGTTGATTTTCGCAGCAACTTTACCGCCACTCACTCCAGCGGTGTGGCGGCATGCGCCGCGACCCTGGCTGGCTTGCTTAATTTTTCCAAGGCAGAATGCTTATTGATGCAGGCTGCAGGATACCTGCACGATCTTGGAAAACTGGCAGTACCCGTGGAGATTCTGGAGAAGCCATCCAGGCTGGAGCCGGCCGAGTATTCCCTGATTAAAAATCATACCTATTACACCTATCGGATCCTTGAAAACCTGCCGGCTTTTGAGCAGGTCAATAACTGGGCTTCATTGCACCATGAACGCCTGGATGGCAGCGGCTACCCCTTCCACCGCAACCGGGATAATCTATCGCTGGGTTCACGGGTTATGGCGGTGGCCGATATCTTCACCGCTTTGACCGAAGACCGCCCCTATCGCCGGGGCATGGAATTGAATGAAGCCCTGCGCATTTTACGCACCATGGCTGAGCGCCAGAAGCTGGATGGCTCTGTGGTGGAAGTTTTAGAAAAAAACAAAGAAGAGGTCAATGAACAGCGCCGGCTGGCCCAGTCGCAGGAATCCCTGGAATACCGTCACTTTGATCGCGCCGCAGAAGATGAAGGCAGCTTGCGGCGGTGAACTCAACGATAATTAAAGCGCTGCCGGCCGGGCAGGGTTATGACCACAGCGCCTTTGCCGACTGGCCCTTGCGCCCTTATATCTACTGGTGGGGGCTGTCCCAAAAGGGCAGCCCCCTTTATTCGGATGCTGTGATTCAGGATTAGAAAAACAGCGGTGCAAAAACCAGGGCAACGATGCTCATCAGCTTGATCAAGATGTTCAACGAGGGGCCGGCGGTGTCCTTGAAGGGATCACCCACGGTGTCGCCCACTACGGCTGCCTTGTGCGCTTCGCTGCCTTTGCCGCCGTGTTGGCCCGATTCAATATACTTTTTAGCATTGTCCCAGGCGCCCCCGGCATTGGCCATAAACACAGCCTGCAGCACACCGGTGATTGTTGCCCCGGCCAGCAGCCCGCCCAGGGCTTCTTTGCCCAGGAAGGGAATCAAGCCTACCGCCAGAGGTACCACCACGGCCATCAGCCCGGGGAGAACCATCTCGCGGAGGGCGGCTTTTGTGCTGATATCAACGCAGCGGGCATATTCCGGGCGCGCTTTTCCTTCCATTAGCCCGGGAATTTCCCTGAACTGGCGGCGGATCTCCTCAATTAACTTATAGGCGGCGTTGCCCACTGCCTCCATGGTGTGGGCGCTGAAGAAAAAGACCAGGATTCCGCCGATAAACAGGCCGGAGATAACCTTGGCGCTCATTATATCGATGGCGCTCAGCCCGGCCACCTGGGCATAGGCGGTAAAGAGGGCCAGGGCGGTCAGGGCGGCTGAACCGATGGCAAAGCCTTTGCCGATGGCGGCGGTGGTGTTGCCCACAGAGTCCAGCTGGTCGGTAATCTCGCGCACCTCTTTTTCCAATCCGGCCATTTCGGCGATGCCGCCGGCGTTGTCGGCCACGGGTCCGTAGGCGTCCACGGCCACGGTCATACCCACAGTGGAAAGCATGCCCACCGCGGCGATGGCGATGCCGTAAATCCCGGCAAAGTGGTAAGAAATAAGGATGGCCCCCACCACTGCCAACAGCGGCAGGGTGGTGCTCTTCATCCCCACTGCCAGCCCGCTGATAATATTGGTGGCGGTGCCGGTAAGCGAAGCCCTGGCAATACCCTGAACCGATTGATAATGATCTGAAGTATAAAATTCGGTGATCCGCCCGATGGCTACACCGGCCAGGAGACCTGCCACCACGGCGTAAAAGGGTCCCATTTCACCGAGAAGTCTCTTCGTCACAAAGAAAGAAACCACCAGGACAACGATGGCGCTGATCCAGAGGCCCCGCTCCAGCACGGCGCCAAGGCGCGCCCCCTCTTTGGCCCGCACAAAGAAGAAGGCGAAAATCGAGGCGAGAATGCCCACGGAGGCTACCAGCAGGGGCAGCAGAGCCGCTTCAAAGGCCTGCCCGCTCAAATTTACGGCGGTAACACCGACGGTCATGGCCGCGATCATGGAGCCCACGTATGATTCAAACAGGTCCGCGCCCATGCCGGCCACGTCCCCGACGTTATCGCCGACGTTGTCGGCGATGACGCCGGCGTTGCGGGGATCATCCTCAGGGATGCCCGCTTCTACTTTGCCCACCAGGTCGGAGCCCACATCCGCAGCCTTGGTATAAATGCCTCCCCCAACACGGGCGAAGAGGGCGATGGAGCTGGCCCCCAGGGCGTAGCCGTTCACTATTACCGGGTCTCTGATAATAATATAAAGGATGCCCAGTCCCAGCAGACCCAGCCCGGCCACCATCATGCCCATAATCGTGCCGCTGGAAAAGGCCATGGTCAGGGCGGGATTCATCCCCGAGCGGGCGGCGTGGGCGGTGCGCACGTTGGCGCTGGTGGCCACCCGCATGCCCACAAAACCTGCTGTAGCCGAAAACAAGGCGCCCACCACAAAGCTGACGGCGGTAAGCAGTCCAATCCCGGGCAGTACTGCCAGTAGAACTGCCAGCACGATGACGAAAACAGCCAGGTAGGAGTACTCCCGCTTTAAAAAGGCCATGGCGCCTTCCTGAATGGCCCCGGCAATTTCTTTCATGCGATCCGTTCCTGCCTCAGCCCGGCTCATCCTGGTCCAGAGGATCAGAGCAAAGACCAGGGCCGCCAGGGCACATGCCGGGGCGGCATAAAGATAAATCTCCATTGAATCAACCAGCCTCCTTCAGCGATTGGTAATTATATAAGTACAACCTTTATTATACATGATTAAAGCATAAAATCCTGCTAATTTCTCAAGAACATTGCAAAATCGCGGGCGGCGCCGGTTGGAAATGTCATTTGCCGGCGGAGATAATCGGCTGGCTACGGGCCGCCTGCTCTCCTCCAGGATAAACTTAGTATGTCCGATTCAGCCCCAAAAAAATCCAGTTAATGCTGCGGCTTCGATTTAGCTGCTGCGGACATCCCAGGCCCTGGCTCCGGGCACCGGCACCGGGTACCTGGCCGTAAAGCAGGCCTGGCAAAGGGTCTCGCCGGAGAGCCCAACGGAGCTGATCATCCCTGCATGGCTTAAAAAGCCGATTGAATCGGCGCCGACCATTTCCGCCACCGCCGCGGGAGTTCGCCCGTAAGCGATGAGTTCTTCCTGCGAGGGCGTATTGATACCGTAGAAGCAGGAGGCGATTATGGGGGGAGAACTGATGCGCAGGTGCACCTCCCGCGCCCCGGCGCGCCTGACCATGCGCACAAGCTTGCGGCTGGTGGTGCCGCGCACAATGGAGTCGTCCACGATAACCACCCTTTTCCCTTCGACAATTTTTTGCACTGCATTCAGCTTCAGATCGACCCCTTCTTCCCGCAGCTTCTGGCTCGGCCTGATAAAAGTGCGCCCGATGTAACGATTTTTTACCAGGGCCATCTCGTAGGGCAGGCCGGCCTCTTCGGCATATCCTGACGCCGCGGCGATGCTGGAGTCGGGCACACCGGTAACAATATCCGCTGCCGCGGGGTGTTCCCGGGCCAGGGTGCGGCCCAACTCCCGCCGGGCCAGGTGAACATTGACCCCGTGGATATTGCTGTCCGGGCGGGCCAGATAGATAAATTCAAAAATGCAGAGGGAGGGTTGTTCCGCCGGCATGATCCTCCGGCTGCGCAAACCGTTTTGATCCAGCACCACCATTTCGCCGGGTTCTACATCCCGCAAGAACTGGGCCCGGATCGTGTCGAAAGCACATGTTTCAGAGGCCAGGAAATATCCTTCGCGGCCCAGTGCGGCCAGGGAGAGAGGCCGGAACCCGTGGCGGTCGCGGAGACCGATCACTTTTTTTCCGTCAGTGAGGACAAAGGCAAAAGCGCCTGCAAGGCGGGGAACAACCTCGGAAAGCGCCTCTTCCAGGTCAGGGCTTCCCTGGCGGGCTACCAGGTGGGCCAGAAGCTCGCTGTCGCTGCCGGTTTGAAAGATGGCTCCCCTCTCCTCCAGCTCCTCCCGCAGCTGCGGCCCGTTGAGCAGCAGCCCGTTATGCGCTATGGCGATCTCGCCGTGACGGTATTTTAATAATAGGGGCTGCGCGTTCTCCGGGCGCCATCCTTCCCCGCCGTAAGAGTAGCGCACATGGCCCACGGTGACGCTGCCGCGCCGCTCTCTCAGCAAATCTGTGCTGGGAAAGACTTCGGAAACCAGGCCCATGCCCCGCTTTAACCAGATCTTCTCCTCTCCGGCGCCCCCTACAGCAATACCGGCGCTTTCCTGGCCGCGGTGCTGCAGCGCATACAAGGCAAAACAGGTCAGATAGGGCAGATCCTCTCCCCGGGAAAACCCGCCGCAGACCCCGCATGCTTCTTTCAATTTCTTCGGGCCAATTCCAGCTCCCTGCCCATCGCTGCCGCGGCAAGTCTTGCCTTCGCAAAAAAAATTCCCCCGCTTCATCGCTTAACCCTCCTACTTCAGGGCTCAATCGCCAAACAGATAGAGTATAACATGAAAATTAATCCCGCCTTCCCCGTGACGCCATCTCTACGGCTGCCAGCGGCTGCCGCCTAATCTTCGCCATTAAAATATTCTGGTCGCTTCGTCAATCAGCCCCGGGCGGCCGGGATCTCTAACGGCGAAAACTTAGCACAGCGGTTTTTTAAGCCTCAGATTTGTTTCATTTCCGGCGAGCATAGCATTCGAACGAGGTGTTCACTCCTTCTCTTTTAGGCAGTGCTCCCAGCCCATTTCCCGCAGGCGGCAGTCTGTTTCTTCTACTTTGGCCGCCAGCTCCCGGCGGTAGCTGTTTAGCTTTTCCTGCAAAGCCTCATTGCCCAAGGCCAGAATTTGCACGGCCAGCAGCCCGGCGTTGAAGGCATTGTTTATGGCCACCGTAGCCACCGGGACGCCCCGCGGCATCTGGACAATGGAGTAGAGCGAATCGATCCCGTTCAGCGGTTGTATGGCCACCGGGACGCCGATTACCGGCAGCGTGGTCATGGCGGCGATAACCCCCGGCAGATGCGCCGCCCCTCCGGCGCCGGCGATAATTACTTTTATCCCCGCTTCCGCTGCCCCCCTGGCGTAACGGGCCACCTTTTCCGGGTGGCGGTGGGCGCTGGCCACGACCATCTCGTATTTAAGATCAAAAAGATCCAGCGCCCTGGCGCTTTCAGCCATGACCGGCAGATCCGAGTCGCTGCCCATGACGATAGCTACCTGAAGCACAGGGCTCACTCCTTTTAACTTTTTATCAAACTGGGTCGTTGCAGTCTTAAAATTTGGAGAGGGGCGGCCCTTTCTTCCGCCCCTCCCGGGAAAGCAGCCTAGCCGGCGAAGAAGTGAATCAGCGAAATTAAGGCCAAGATATAAACGAGCCAGTGCACCTCTTTGGCCCGTCCGGCCACCACCTTCACGATGGGGTAAGCGATAAATCCGAAGGCGATACCGTCGGCGATGCTGTAGGCCAGGGGCATAAAGATAATTGTTAGAAAAGCGGGCAGCGCTTCGGTAAAGTCTTCGAAGTCAATTTTGACAACAGCTCCCACCATCAGCACCCCCACAATAACCAGCGCCGGGGCGGTGGCCTGTGCCGGAACCAGCCCGGCCAGGGGCGCTATAAACAGGGTCAGCAAAAAGAGCAGCCCTGTCACCACCGAGGTCAGGCCGGTGCGGCCGCCCTCGGAAATACCGGCGGTGCTTTCCACGTAAGTGGTGACCGTGCTGGTACCCAGGAGCGCTCCGCCCATGGTGCCGATGGAGTCGGCCAGCATGGCCCGGTTTACTTTGGGCAGGTGCCCCTTTTCATCCAGGAATCCGGCCCGGGCGCCGGTGCCGAGGAGTGTCCCCATGGTATCGAAGACGTCTACAAAGAGGAAAGAAAAGATAACAAAGATGGGAACGGATAGGGCCGCTTTCAAATCAAGCTTAAACAAGATCGGGGTGAGAGGCGCCGGTGGACCAAAGATCTGGCCCAGGCTCGTGGGCACTTCGCTGATGCCCATAAAAAAGCTGACAATGGTGGTAAGTAAAATCCCGATGAGGATGGCGCCCCGCACTTTGCGGGCCATCAACACGGCCGTGATCAAAATACCGATCACTGTAAGCAGGGTTCCCGGATCTTTAAGGTTGCCCAGGGATACCTGGGTGGCCTCGCTGGCCACGATAATACCGCCGTTCTGCAGGCCGATAAAGGCGATAAAGAGGCCGATGCCGGCGGCCACCGCCCGTTTCAGCGTGGTTGGAACGGCCTTGTCAATAAATCCAATTGAACCGGTAACCGCAAGAATAAAAAAGACGATCCCCGAAATAAAAACAGCGCCCAGGGCCGCCTGCCAGCCGTACTGGGAGGCAACAGCGTAGGAGAAAAACGCATTTAAGCCCATGCCGCTGGCCAGGGCAAAGGGATAGTTGGTGAAGAGGCCCATCAGGATGGTCGTCAGCGCGGCGGAGATAATTGTGGCTGTCATAACCGCGCCAAAATCCATGCCTGCGCCAAACTCGTCGCTCAGAATAGCGGGATTGACAAAAATAATGTAGGCCATGGTCATGAATGTAGTTATACCCGCAACGACCTCGGTGCGCACACTGGTATTGTTCTCTTTAAGCTTAAAAAAACTTTCCATTACCCCTTGAACCTCCTTTTAAATTGTTCTACCTTAAGGGTGCCTAATCTCTCAGTTCTTTAACCGTTTACCCCGCACCTCCTTAATTCAAAAGCCCGGGCAGGTAGGTCATGAGCGAAACCTACCCGCCTGGGCTTTTTTCCCTTCGGTGTAGCGCCGGCAGCGGTCGGCGCCTGTACCACTTGGACCAGTCCCGGATATAACCCCGGCGGAACCCTAGGTACACTTTCCCTCGTAAAAATATGATTTTTTACGATATTTTCTGTTTAGCTGCAGCCAGAAGCCCCTGCACCATGGCTTCGACATTCATATATTTCGACAAGATGGCAGAATTTCCTGCTCTTGCCGGGATAATTAATCGATTATTTCTTGTTCTTAATGGGCCCCCGTAGTATCATTAAAGATGTAATGGAGTTAACAAGGGAGATGCATATGAACCTTCACCTGCAGCTGGCGCGGAACGGCGCCCTCAAAGCCCTGAACACAACAGTACTTTTAGCAAAAATTGTTATACCGGTGACCCTGATCGTGGTAACGCTGGAGCAGCTCGGCCTGATGATTCCCCTGGCGCGGTGGTTCAGCCCCATGGTGCGCTACTGGGGGCTGCCCGGGGAAGCGGCCCTGGCCTTGCTCCTCGGTTTTTTCGTCAATATTTACGCTGCCATCGGCGTGGCCGCCGTTCTACCCCTCTCAACCCGTGAAATTACGGTCATGGCAATCATGATCCTGACCAGCCACTCTCTGGCCATGGAAGGCCCGGTGCTTAAATTTACCGGCCTCTCCCCGCTCTTGTCCACGCTCATCCGCATAGCCGCAGCGTTGCTTTTCGGCTTGATCATTAACCTGATTTATGGCTGGCTGGGAGGGTAAGCGATGGCCATATCCATACTCATGGAGGGTATCATTAAAAGTTGTTCCACGATCCTGATGTTAATGGCAATTCTCATCCCCATGATGATCCTGTTCGAATACGCCCGGCACTACCGCCTCATTGAGAAGCTGTCCTGCTACTTTAACTGGCTGACCAAATGGCTTACCCTATCTCCGGCTGCAGCCTTTCCCCTGGTGATCGGGCTTTTTTTCGGAATACTATATGGCGCGGCTGTACTAATTGAATTTTCGCGGGATCAGCTTATCTCTAAGCGTGATCTAATTCTGCTGGGCACGTTCCTGGCGTTGAATCACAGCATTATTGAAGATAACCTTCTTTTCACTGCGCTGGGCGCAAATTTCCTGGTGCTCTTAATCAGCCGTTTTGTCCTCGCCGCTGCAGCCACCCGGGCGCTGGCATGCTGGCTGGATGCGAAAAAGCCGGCGGATCGCTGCGCCGCCGGCAGATCATAAAGGCCAAGGAGGTTCATCACTATGGACAAAATTATGGAAACAGTGGCCGGCCTGATGGCGCTGTCGGCCCGTACCGCTCCTAAAGCTGTGGGCCAGGATTTTTTGCAGATTAAAATCATTACCGGTGACGAGATTGAACGACTTGCCGGGGAAATGATCAAATATGGCCGGGAAAGCGGCCGGCCCAATTATGACCGGGACGGCGATAATGTGCGCCGCTCCGAAGCAGTCCTGCTGCTGTCCCTTCACAATGCACGAAACCTCGGGACAAATTGCGGCGCCTGCGGCTTTCCCAGCTGCGCCGCAGCCGAAGCCGCCCGCAAAGAAGGTGAAGAGTTTTTTGGCCCTGTCTGCGCCTGGCGAGTCATGGACCTGGGCATTGCCCTCGGCTCGGCGGTCAAAACCGCTTCGCTGCTCAATGTGGACAACCGGGTCATGTATCGTATCGGCGTGGTGGCGCGAAAGATGAATTTAATTGAAGGTGAAATTGCCATCGGGGTGCCCCTCTCGGCCACCGGCAAAAGCATTTATTTCGACCGTTAAATTCCATTCCCGGGGCTGTCCCGGCTGTCTCGCCGCACAGCTCCGGGAAGGGGCGCCATTGGCGAGACAGCCGGTGAACGTTAAAGGGCGCTGCGCCGTTCAACGGGCCGGTCCAAAATTTTTGTTGACAAGGGCCGGGCAATTGTGGTAGCATTACGAAAAGCAAAAAGATAAGACGATGAAAGGAATTAGTAACCTGGATCGGGGCGGTTAAGAGAGCCGGATGGAGGAAGAACCTCTTCCGAAGCTGCGATTCCGGTACCGTCGCGCCAGGCGAATGGATCCTCGAGTTGCCGACCGAAATTCTTGCGGAAAAGTAGGCTCGGACGGAGCTTTCACCGTTAAAAGAAAGCAGGTCTGGGAAGAGCGCTTCTTCCCGCACCTGAACACAAAGGGGCCTGCCATCGATGCAGGCAACCGGGGTGGCACCGCGAGCAAACTCTCGTCCCAGGATGAGAGTTTTTTATTTTATAAAACAAGGAGGTTGTCGCAATGAGCGCAAAACAGTACAAAATCCTTTTGCCGGAAAAGGAGCTGCCGCAGCAGTGGTACAACATCCAGGCCGATTTGCCCGTACCTTTAAGCCCGCCGTTAAACCCAGCCACGGGGCAGCCGGCCAGCCCGGAAGATTTCAGTGCCATCTTCCCTCCGGCCCTGATCGAACAGGAGATGTCGCGGCAGCGGTGGATCGACATCCCCTCCGCGGTCCTGGATATATACGCTCTCTGGCGGCCCACCCCGTTGATGCGGGCGTACCGCCTGGAGCAGGCCCTGGGAACCCCGGCCAAAATATATTACAAAAATGAAGGTGTGAGCGCCGCCGGCAGCCACAAGCCCAATACGGCCGTGCCGCAGGCATACTATAACAAGCAGGCCGGCATCAAGCGGCTCTCCACCGAGACCGGCGCCGGGCAGTGGGGCAGCGCCCTGGCCCTGGCCTGCAGCTACTTCGGCTTGGAATGCACTGTGTACATGGTTAAGGTCAGCTACCAGCAGAAGCCATACCGCCGCTCCCTGATGGAAACCTGGGGCGCGCAGGTCATAGCCAGCCCCAGTGAGCTGACTGAAACCGGGCGGAAAGTATTGCAGGATGATCCTGCGTCGCCGGGAAGCCTCGGCATCGCCATCAGCGAGGCGGTAGAAGATGCCGCCGGGCGCAGCGATACCAATTACGCCCTGGGCAGCGTGCTCAATCATGTCCTGCTGCATCAAACCATCATTGGCGAGGAATGCCTGAAGCAGTTTGCCCTGGTTGAAGACTATCCGGACGTGGTCATCGGGTGCTGCGGCGGCGGCAGCAATTTCGGCGGGATTGCCTTCCCCTTCCTCCGTGAAAAAATACAGCGAGACAGGGCCACCCGCCTGATCGCCGTGGAGCCCAGCGCCTGCCCCACTCTGACCAGGGGTGTTTTCACCTATGATTTTGGCGATGTGGCCAGGTTTACGCCCCTGCTGGAGATGTATACCCTGGGTCATGATTTCGTGCCGCCGGGCATCCATGCCGGGGGTTTGCGCTACCACGGCGACTCCCCCCTGGTCAGCCGGGCCTATCATGACGGGTTAATTGAAGCCAGGTCTTACGGTCAAACCTCCGTATTTGAGGCGGCCGTAACCTTCTCCCGCACCGAGGGCATACTGCCGGCCCCCGAATCGGCCCATGCCATTCGCGCCGCCATTGATCTGGCCCTTGAATGCAAGGAAACGGGCGAAGCAAAGACAATCTTGTTCTGCCTCAGCGGCCATGGACACTTTGATCTCTCTGCTTATGAATCCTACCTTGCGGGGAAAATGGAAGACTGCGCATACCCGCAGGAGCTAATCGAGCAGTCCATCGCCAGGCTACCGCAGATTGGCTGAATCAGCCGGCTGCCCGACACGAATACTGGGCCGTCTGAACGGACGGCCCTCTTTTTCTCTCCACGCTTGTTTCCCGGCAGCCCTCGGGCAATTGGCCAAATGATCAATCCTAATCAGGGTGCACTTCTCCCGCACTGCCTCCGGGACCATCTTCCCAGATCCTGTATTGACGGCCCTGTTCTGCTCTGGTATGATTATTCCTCGTGAGTCTAGACCCGAAAAATGGCAGGGGGAGATTTGAATGAACCGGATCCAAAAAAGATTGGCCTATGTCCTGGCAGCCCTGGTGGCGGTTGCCGGAGGGCTGAAGCTGCAGCAGCTTGCCCTGGACAACGCCAGGTTGATGGAAAATGTTGCCATGCTGGAGCAGCAGTTAAAAACTACTGAAGAAATGGCCATGCAGCGCCAGCAAACCCTCATCTACCTGCTCAATAACCGCGGCGCAGATATGCCAGTTTTAAGGCCATCCGGATTCACTGCAGAGATGTATGAGCAGGCCTGGTCGAAACTGGGAGCCGATGGTCTGAAGGGCACCGGCAAAGCCATCGCCGCGGCGGAAGGAGAAACGGGGGTCAACGGCCTGGTCCTTGCAGCCATGGCTTACCTGGAAAGCGCCGGGGGCAGTTCACTGATTGCGGTAGAAAAAAACAACCTCTTCGGCCTTGGGGCCTCGGATGTAGACCCGTATCACCGCGCCTTCGAATTTGATCATAAATCGGAAAGTGTCCATTATACGGCGGAACTGTTGAGCAGGAGCTACCTTAGCCGGGAAGGGCGCTACTACCAGGGAGACAGTCTGCGCGCAGTGGGACGATTTTACGCAACCGATCCCCGCTGGGCGGACAAAGTCGCTGCCGCCATGGCTTTAATCGCCGGCTCCCTGGTGGAGACTGAACACTGAGACAGGGGTCGTCCCAGAAGTCAGTTGGGACGACCCCTTATGTTTATTTTTCTCTTTCATGGTCCGATTGCCAATTATTCGTGTAAAACAAAATGTGGTAAAGGGGCTGTCCTTTGGGGTCAGCCCCGGCAACAGTCATGCCGGTTTATCCGGATAGACTTTCCTGGAAAAGGGCGCGCCCGATCAACAGGCGCTGGATCTGGGCTGTTCCCTCGTAAATTTGAAAAACCTTGGCGTCTCGCATCAATTTTTCCACCGGGTAATCCTTGATGTAGCCATACCCGCCCAAGATCTGGGCTGCATCGGTGGTCACCCGCATGACCATGTCTCCGCAGAAAACCTTGGCTATAGCCGCTTCTTTGGCGTTGTTTTCTCCCCGCTCTCCCTTCCAGGCCGCCTGCCAGGCCAGGAGGCGCCCGGCGGCGATATCCTTGGCCATGTCGGCCAGCATAAACATAACCGCCTGGTGCATAAAGATGGGCAGCCCGAACTGTTCACGCTCTTTGGAATATTTCAGGGCATATTCCATGGCCGCCCTGGCTACCCCTACCGCCGAAGCGGCCACTCCAGGGCGGGAATGGTTGAAAGTATGCATGATTATCTTAAAGCCAAGGCCTTCCTCGCCGATGCGGTTGGCGGCAGGAACCACTGCTTCTTCAAACACAACATCGGTGGTATTGGCTGCCCGCTGCCCCATCTTGTCCTCTTTTTTGCCCACGGATACCCCCGGCGTTTCCCGGGGCACCACGAAGGCGCTGATCCCCTTGTGGCCCCTGGATTTATCAACCGTGGCAAAAACAATATAATAGTCCGCTACTCCGCCGTTGGTGATAAAGCACTTTTGACCGCTGATCACGTATTCGCCGTTAACTCGGCGCGCCGTGGTGGTCATGGCGGCCACATCGGAACCGGCTCCCGGTTCGGTCACGCACAGGGCCATCAGCTTGCGCTCGCTGCAGGCAGAACCAAGGAACTTCTTTTTCTGCTCTTCGCTGCCGAAAAGCACCAGGGGAATTGCTGCCAGGCTGTTGATGGCAATGCAGCTGGAGATGCCGGCACAGCCGGCGGACAGTTCTTCGGCGATAATCAACTGGTCCAGCGCCCCGAGGCCTCCCCCCCCATACTCTTCCGGAACAGCGGCATAGACCAGGCCGGCATCAAAAGCTTTCTGCACAATCTCGCGGGGGTATTCACCGCTGCGATCGTAGGCGGCGGCAACCGGTTCAATTTCCGCGCGAGTAAACTCCCGGGCCATCTTCTGTACGGCCTGCTGCTCCGCGGTTAATGAAAAATCGATCATGTCAACCTCCTCCACTTTCTTTGATCCTGTAGCTTTAACTGAAAAAGTGTGTTGAGCCCCTCTTTGTTTACAAAGGAAAATATTGATCTAATAAGCAAATTATAGCTGATCGCCGTTCTCCTGTCGATAGTCATTTCACACTTTTCACAAAATTACTCTTCTAGCGCCCTGTTTTAGCTGCAGGTACAAGGGGAGGCCAGTGATGTTGCAAACTTTAGTGCGGTGTCTGCGGCCCTTCATCCCGGTAGAGGGCCTCCAGCAGGTCGCGGTAGCGCTGGTAAATGGCGGCGCGCTTCACTTTTTGCGTGGGTGTAATTTCGCCCAGCTCCTGGCTGAAATCGCTGTCCAGCACGGCGAATTTTTTAATCCTTTCCGCCCGGGAAAAGTAGCTGTTTTGCTCCTCGATAAAGTTACTTAGCACCCGGATAATATCCTTGTTTTTGGAATAGGGCTCGTTTGGATTAAGGGTGATTCCGTAGCGGGGCGCCTGGTCGAGCAGTGCTTCTTCATCCAGGGTAATCAGGGCCACCAGGTAGGGTCGGCGATCGCCGTAAACAGCAACCTGGCTGATGAGGGGATGTGTTTTCAAGGCGTTTTCCAGGTTTTGCGGCGTTACATTTTTCCCGCCCGCCGTAATGATTAAGTCTTTTTTGCGATCACTGATCACTAGGTAGCCGACCTCATCGAAGAAGCCGATATCCCCGGAGTAGAACCAGCCCTCTTCGTCCAGAACCTCCCGGGTGGCCTGCTCATCCCGGTAATACCCCAGCATCACGCCGGGGTGGCGAATTAAAATTTCCCCGTCCGGCGCAATTTTGATCTCCGCTCCGGGAATGGGACGTCCCACCGTCCCGAAGCGGTAGTCATCCATGCGGTTAATGGAAGCCAGCACGGTGGTTTCCGTGAGCCCGTAGCCTTCCGCCACCAGGATGCCCAGGGCCGTAAAAAACTCAATGATTTCCCTGGATAGGGGCGCGCCGCCGGAGACAAAAAAGCGCAGCCTGCCTCCCATCATTTTTTTAATCTTGCGGTAAACCAGCAGGTTGGCCAGGGCCCGTTTTAAGACCAGCCCGGGAGGAATGGACCGGCCGGCCTGCTTATACTTCTGGTATTGCTTCCCCGCTTCCAGGGCCCATGCAAATACAGCCCGCCGGCGAGGGCTGTAACCGGCCACCGTCAGCTGGACCCGGTTATAGGCCTTCTCAAAGAAGCGGGGCACAGCCCGGGAAAATGTGGGCCGCACGGCGCGCAGGTCTTCCGGTACCGTTTCCAGGCTGGTGGCGTAGGCGGTGGGAAGGCCGAAATAGATGCTGATAAACTGCCCGCCATTGCGCTCCATGGCATGGGCCAGGGGCAGGAACGACAGCACCAGGTCGTTCTTTTTCAAGGGCAGTATTTGCGAGACGCTCTGACAAATATAAATAATGTTGCCGTGGGTGAGCATGCATCCCTTGGGCGGCCCGGTTGTGCCGGAGGTGTACATGATCGAAGAGAGGTCATCCACGGTTAGCCCGGCAAAGAGATCCGCAAATTCGCCCCTTTTCGATTCCCGGCCCAGGCGGCAGAGATCTGCCAAAGTCAGGTCGCTCTCGCCCTGCGCCGCCCCGGCACTGATCGTTACCACTTTCTCCAGGTCGGGCAGCTCCTGCCGGACCTGCGCCACCTTGGCCGCCCCTTCCGCCGTATTCACAAAGACAACCCTGGAGCCGCTGTGGGCGAGGATGTAGCGAACCTGCTCCGCCGCGCTGGTGGCATAAATCGGCACCGTCACGGCGCCCACGGCCAGGATGGCCATATCGCAAAAGGTCCATTCCACCCTGTTTTCAGAAAATATGGCTACCCGGTCGCCTTTCCCGATCCCGAGGGCTTTCAAGCCAAAAGCAATTTCCGCCACCCTGTCGCCAAACTGGCGCCAGCTTATCGGCTTCCACTGCTGATCCCTTTTTTCTAAAAGGGCTGTCCGGCGCGGCCTGGTGACCACCCATTTATGAAACAGGTGGACTATCGTGCCCTCGTCTTTTAAGCGAAAACCTTCAGCCGTTTCCCGCATCATGCGTAGCCTCCTCGCTTCCGTTATATCTATCTATATTTATACCGGAAGCGCAGAGAATTGTCATCAATATTTTAAATTTTTTATATATGCTAAATTTAATAAAAATGGAGTCACCCCAAAAGTCAGTTGGGACGGCCCCTTAAATTTGTTCTTTGAGATGTTGTGATAGTACCGGCAAAGGGATTTAGGAAATATCAGGCGGAAACAGCGGCCATCTTGGGGCTGCCTTTTGGACAGCCCCTTTTGCTTAAGCGACAAGATCCAGCCCTTCGTCGGTCAGATGCGGCTATCAGCGCTGCCATACAACTCAGCCGGCAGAACCTTCCGGGGGCAGATGCCGCCGGCGCAGGTCGAATCAAGGCCGCTTCAGCTCTATTCTGGCAAAGCGCAGGCCGGCAAGGGCAACCACTGCCAGGCTCAGGCCTGCGGTGGTGGCCAGGGGCAGGGCTATCTCCGCAGCGTTTGAAGCACCGTTGACCAGGTTAACCATCTCCCCAAGAAGGGTATTGCTGCGCCGGAATAAATCCACCAGCGCCCACAGGGCCACAGCCAGCTGCAGCAGCAGGAGAGGCCAAAAAATTTGCAGCACCTCTTTGAAGCCGTATTCCATTTGCCGCACCCCCTTCCCGGTCAAATAAAAAATGAGCAGAAAAAAACCCCGCAGTTCAGCGTTCGCGGTTTTTTATGATCTTTAACATTGCTCCACCAAGGTAAAACGTAAAAGCCAGTGACAGGGCCAGGCCCAGCGCAGCCTGGGCCGCTTCGCTTCCGGCAAGGGTTCCCTTCAGTAAAACGACACCGAGGATCAGGGTTGTCAGCAAAAACAGATAAAATGAAAAAGAGAGGGCCGCTGCGGTTCTACGGCTGCGGTTGATCAAACTCTCCCTGTCGCTGAACGCCTCCGGCCGCGTCTCGCGGTATGCCTTCCGCCAGATAAAGACACTGGCCATGCGGCCCAGGTATTCCCAGCCGAATTGCTCGTATATAGCGCGGTAGTCTTTTCGGGGCACAGCCTGCAGGTCATAGACAAAGCGGTATTTTTGCGGGACGCCCCGCTTGAAAACCATAACCAGGGAGCTCCATTGGTTGATACGATCAATATGCCAGCCTTCTGAGGCCATCTTTTCCAGCCATCGTTCAAAATCTGCCGGAACAACATGACGAAAAGCCGGCAACAGTACTACTTTCCTATCTTTCATAGCAGCTCCTCCGCGTAATGGTACAGTTCGGCGATGCGTGCCGCCTCCTCCCGCAAAATCCGGGTGCCCAATTCGGTGATCAGGTAAATCTTGCGGCGGTTTTCCTCGCTGACCGGCTTAATCAGGCCGTCACCTTCAAGTTTACCGATGCTGGAATAGACCGTCCCCGCTCCCAGCACAATCCGCCCGCCCGTCAGCGCGCTGACATGCTGCATGATGGCGTAGCCATGGCGCTTTTCCTGCAAAGAGTACAAGATATAAAACATGGTTTCGCTCATGGGGATATAGCGCCTGCGAATTTTTTCCTGGTTCAACGTGCAACTCTCCTCGAGGCCTACTCTGCAGCATGATATATCATAATGTATTATAC
Source organism: Bacillota bacterium (assembly GCA_029782095.1). Lineage (GTDB taxonomy): Bacteria > Bacillota > Dethiobacteria > DTU022 > DTU022 > JAKPEE01. Next base: position 71,177 of record JAKOVL010000117.1, read on the forward strand.
CACGGCGTGATATAACCGTCAAACAGAAAACGGGCTCCGAGGATAAATCCTGGAAGCCCGCATTGCAAACCTGGCCTGCCCCTGCAGGCAGAAAGTGAACCGGGCTTTACTTCTTCACCGGCGCACTCGCCGCAGCCTTTCGCTTTTGGCGCAAAATAATCAAAACGATGGACGAAGCCAGGATTAACGCCGCCAGTATGATTACCAGCAGTGCATTGGTATTAGGAACCCTGGCGCTTAAGGAGATCTGGTTTACTTTTGTCGGCGAGAGGATCCATTCCAGGGTTTTCCCGTCGCTGGAAACAGATGAGGCGTTATGTTCCAGCGGCGTTACAGGTAAAGTAAGAATAAAGCGCAAATCCGGGGCAAAGAGAACCATCATTTCGCTTTCATCCCCGAAAAGATCTAGAAAATTTATCTCTGCATGGAGATGGTACGTGGTAAAAAAGGGCCCCTTCTCCACGGTGAACAGCTCCTGGTCCCCCAGGCCGAGATCATCCCCCAGCCCCAGGGCAGAGAACTCCTCCAGCGTCTTCATCCTTTTGGTAGCCCTGAACCCGGTCAGGTTTTCTGCGGTATAATCGCTGATCGCAAATCCCTGCTCGGCCAGCTGCTCCCGTTTATCACCGAAGATGCTGTTTTCAAGGCCCATCCCCATGGCAACCAGCGCCTGTGATGCCGCCATAATGATATCCATGTCGGCGCTGCCGTTCCGGTTTACGGTAAGATGCAGGCTGAATTTAAAACAGCCTGTCAGAAAAAAAGGGGCCACCGCCATAATCAAAAACAGCATTGCCAGGGTTTTTCGTTTTCTCATGCCGCTCTCCTTTGGCCGGTAATTTTTTGGTGCCCGACCTGTTTCAAGATGTTTTGAATATTTCGCCGGCATGGCGGCAAATCCTGCTTTTATAGCGCAGCAAAGCTCATTGTTGTCTATAAGTACAAAAATCACCATTAATATCTTTTTTTATTGTGGGGAAACCTTTAAATAAACCGATAAAGGAGTGAAAAAAAGCATGTACACCCTTTCCGCAAAACAGCACATTCAGCAAATGCAACAGGTCATCCGCCAGCTGGAGCAGGCGGAACAGCAAAATGCACAAAAGCTGCAGCAGATTAGCCAATATGAAGCCAACGCCCAGCAGCAGCTGCGCAATCTCAACCAGCTCTGCAATCAGCTAAACCAGGAAATTGACCGGATGCAGATGCAGCTGCAGCAAACCCAGCCCACTTTACAGCATACTTTCCAGCAGCCGCAGTTCCAGCACAGCATCCAGCAGCAGCAGCAGCCGGCCCAGTTCCCGCAGGGTACCCAGCCCCAATCCTATCCTCCGGCGCTGCAGCAGCAGGTGCAGCAACAGCAGCAGCAGTTCAAGCAGCCGGGCAGCGTGATGCAGCCTCCCGCCAACCCCCAGTTTCAATAAGCGGCATTCACACGAAAAAAGAGGCGGCGCACCGAAGACGCCGCCTCTTTTATTGCCGCGAAATGCCTGCTACATCATGGGCATGTCGCCGGGTCCGGGCATTTTCCCTTCATTCTTCTCCGGCTTGTCGGTCACTACCGCTTCCGTGGTCAGGAAGAGAGCGGCAATGCTGGCCGCATTCTGGATGGCGGAACGGGCCACTTTGGCCGGGTCGACAATGCCGGATTTCAGCATGTCTTCAAATTCGCCGGTAAGGGCATTGAAGCCGACACCCTTTTCCATGCCCTTGACTTTTTCCACAATCACCGAACCTTCAGCGCCGGCGTTTTCAGCAATAACCCGCAGCGGCTCTTCCAGGGCCCGCTTGACGATGGCCACTCCGGTCAACTCGTCGCCGCTCAGCTCTTTTTCCAGATCGTTCAAAGCGTAGCTGACGTTGAGGTAAGAGACGCCGCCACCGGGGACGATGCCCTCTTCCACGGCCGCACGGGTGGCAGAAAGGGCGTCTTCGATGCGCAGTTTCCGCTCTTTCATCTCCACTTCAGTTGCGGCTCCCACTTCAATCACGGCTACGCCGCCGGACAGCTTGGCCAGCCGCTCTTGCAGCTTCTCGCGGTCAAAATCGGAGGTGGTTTCTTCAATTTGCACTCTGATTTGGGCGATGCGCTTCTTGATGTCCTCGGGATTGCCCGCCCCATCAACAATCACTGTCTCCTCTTTGCTGACGCGTACCTGGCGCGCCCGGCCGAGCATATTGAGATCCACGTTCTTCATATCGATGCCCAGGTCTTCAGAGACAACCTGGCCGCCGGTGAGCACGGCAATGTCTTCGAGCATCGCTTTGCGGCGATCGCCGAAACCGGGCGCCTTGACCGCGACGCAGGTAAAGGTGCCGCGCAGCTTGTTCACCACCAGGGTGGCCAGAGCTTCGCCTTCCACGTCTTCAGCAATTAACAGCAGCTGCTTGCCTTTCTGCACGATTTTTTCCAGCAGGGGCAGCAGGTCGTGAATGTTGCTTACTTTGCGGTCGGTCAATAAAATGAAGGGGTCTTCGAGGACGGCTTCCATCTTCTCGGTGTCGGTAACCATGTAGGGGGAAATATAGCCGCGGTCAAACTGCATTCCTTCTACCACCTTCAGGTCGGTGGTAAAACCCTTGGATTCTTCAACGGTAATAACACCGTCTTTGCCTACCTTTTCCATGGCATCGGCGATCAGGGCACCGATTTTATCGTCGTCTGCCGAGATGGCGGCCACCTGGGAAATGGCTTCCTTCGTCTCCACGGGCTTGCTCATTTTCTTCAGCTCTTCGACTGCTACATCAACCGCTTTTTCAATGCCGTGCCTGACGATCATCGGGTTTGCCCCGGCCGTAACGTTTTTCAATCCCTCGCGGATAATGGCCTGGGCCAGCAGAGTGGCGGTGGTGGTGCCGTCGCCGGCCACATCCTGGGTTTTGGTGGCTACTTCTTTAACCAGCTGGGCTCCCATGTTCTCAAAGGGATCTTCCAGTTCGATTTCCCTGGCGATGGTCACACCGTCATTGGTGATCTGGGGGGAGCCGAATTTTTTATCTAAAACAACGTTGCGCCCTTTCGGCCCCAGGGTCACGGTAACAGTATTCGCCAGGGCGTTGACGCCCCTTTCCAGGGCCCGGCGGGCATCTTCTTTATAAATAATCTGCTTTGCCATTGATGATTAACCTCCCTTTATGCGGTTTTTATTGGACTAAAGCCAGGACGTCGTCTTGCCTTAAGATTAAGTACTCTTCTCCCTGAACCTTCACTTCGGTGCCGGCATACCGGGAAAAGATCACTTTGTCACCCGCTTTAACCTCCATTTCCAGGCGGGTGCCGTCATCAAGAACTTTCCCCGGGCCGACGGCGATTACTTCGCCTTCCTGGGGCTTTTCCTTGGCTTTGTCCGGCAGGACAATACCGCTGGCAGTTTTCTCTTCTGCCTCCAGGACCTTGACCACAATGCGGTCAGCTAACGGTTTGAGGTTCATCAGATCTGCCTCCTTTTATAGGTGTGTTTTGGAAGGTTTAATTTAGCAGCACTCACTTAAATCGAGTGCTAACAATCACATAAAAAATAGTACCGGATTTGCGGTTGCAACGCAAGCATGATTTTTACTTGTCTGGCGTTACATTCCCTTGAATTGATAGATCCGGCAGTCAAATTACATCATTTCGCCACATTTCATAAATTTTCTTTGGCACACATGGTTATTATGATCTTATAAATGAGGGTTTATACTGAAAATTGTAGTTTTCTCCAGCGATAGCATCTAAAAGCAGCCGAGCTGGCAATGGGTAATTTTAACATTCAGCTCATCACACAGCCTGCCTATTTCCGCCACCTTTAAGCCAAGTTCACCGGCCAGGGCGAAAGCCTTGCGGCAGGCCAGGCGCTGCTGCGGCGCCTCCTCCAGGATTCTTTGTTTTGCCCTTTCCTCAATGCTCTCTCTTTCCATTTATCTATCTCCTTTAAAAAAATAATATTTCCCCATTAATGGAGTTCCCTTCTACGCGGAGCAAGCCGCAGGAAGGGCCCGGCGCGCGGCGGGGAACTACCGGCGAACCGGGGTTGAACAGGGCCACGCCATCTCGCCTTTCATGGAAGGGCATATGGCTGTGGCCAAAAACGACAAGGTCAGGTTTTATGGCGGCGAAGGCCGCGGCGGCCCGGTACGCTGTAAAACTCCTGGCGCCGTCGCCGTGGATCAGGCCGATGGAGACAGCTGGCAGTCGGATCAGCTTCTGCCGCCCCAGCCGCTTATGCAGCTCCGGGGGATCCATGTTGCCCGCCACCGCTTCCACCGGGGCCAGGGCCGCCAGCTCTTCCAATACCGCTGCGCTGACCAGGTCTCCCGCGTGCAAGATTAAATCCACTCCCGCCAGCAGGCGAAAAAGGGCCGGCGGCAGAAACTTTCCCCGCGTCGGTATATGCGTGTCCGATACGACACCGATCTTTTTCACAGGGTGCTTCGGGCGCACGGTGATCATATTATACTCCCTCCAGCATGGACAAGGCTAACCATATAACCAAGGCCATGTTTAGCGCTATTAGCCAAGCTGCAGATAGCCCCTCTCCCACCGGGGCAGAGGAACAGCCTTCGATACAGGGTATGCTGCGGCGGCGAGCCGTGCCAGCTCTGTTCATGGTAATTATAACAAAGTAAAGTTTAAATAAAAACAGGATTTAAGGGCCTATAAAAAAGGAATAGCCGGTGCTTTGTCGAAGGTTTACTGGGCGTTTCCCAACTCCATTAATGCGAGGGTCAATCGTGGCAAAAAAATTCTTGCAGGGCATCGCCATTGGGGCCACTTTCGTTATACCCGGCATCAGCACCGGCACGATCATTCTGCTGCTCGGCTTCTACCGCAGTTTATTGGAGGACATTTCCCGGCTCAATATCCGGCCTTACCTGCTCCACCTCGCCGGCGGGATCATCGGGGCCCTGGCCTTTGTGCGGATTATCGGCTTCCTGATGAACCGGGCCGAAGACCTGCTCATGGCCTTTTTTCTGGGCGCCATGGTGCTATCGGCTCACGTGGTGCTGCTGCACGGTGAAAACACCCGCATCGCACCAGTGCCGCTCCTTTGGGGCGCAGCGGGGTTTGTAGTTGCTTTTTTTATTTTCAGCGAACCTTCCTCCACCCTGACCGCGCTGCCGCCCGGCAGCCTCTTTCATTTTTTCCTGGGGGGAGCCGTGGCCAGCGCCACCATGCTTTTGCCGGGCGTTTCGGGCAGTGCAGCCCTGGTAATGATGAACCTTTACGACGATGTGACCCTGGCCGTAAACCAGTGGCAGTGGCTTAACCTTGCGGTATTTGGCGCAGGCTGTATCGTCGGCCTGCTGGTGCTGGCGCGCCTCCTATCCGCCCTGTACCGCCGCTATAGCAACGCCATTACCTTCCTTCTGGCCGGCTTAATTCTCGGTTCAACCCGGGCCCTGCTGCCTGCCGCAGTCACCCCCGGCGCGGTTATGGCCGCCGCGGCCGGCGGTCTCCTCATTTATTGCCTCGGCGGCAGAAAGAAGACCTGAGCCTGTGCCGGACCCAAAAAGGCTTACTCCCCGGCCCCGGCCGCCTGAATTGTGGCTAAAAAAAGGCGCTCCAGAAAGCGGCTGTATTCCGGCGCCAGGTTCTCCCGCGCCGCAAATTTTGCTTCCTCAGCAAAGAATTTTAACACCAGCTGCCCCGCTTTGAGCCTTTTTTTAACGGTCCGCTCTGTGTAGCAGCAGCCGAGGCGGTGTCCTCCGGGCAGCAGCAGCTCCGAACGGAAGCCTTCCATCCCTTTTCCCGGAAAAACCTCAACGGCTGCAGCATTGAAATAGCCGCTGGCGCCGTCATTTTTGCCAACGGTACACCTGATCTTGAGCGGCACCAGGACCAGCGCGGCGCTGAACGGGATGGGCACACCCTGCCTCCAATCCAAAAGTTCACCATAGCGGCTGCGGGAGGCCTCCAGGTCGATGCAGAAACGGCGCGCCAGGCGGCGCAGGTTCCATTTGACGGTGCGCTGATCCAGGGCGGCTTCTCCGTTCAGGGTATAGATTTTGGTGCAGTTCCCGCCGTTTTCGGCGTAGCAGGGGACCAGGGCGGCCAGGTTGTCATGCCAGCTTTCCATAAAAGTGTCTCCTTTCCCTGTCTTGCTCTACAGCAGCAACAGTCGCCGCAGAAAACCGCTTGGGGAAAGCCTCTCCGGCTTAAGCCCGGCTGCGGCGACCGTGCATTTAGTAAGACGCCCCGTCCCACATTTTTACTTCAACTTAGAGCTATTGGTTCAGATTGTTCCCTTCCGCCGCCTTGATTTCGTCAATGATTGCTTCCACAACCCGCAGCGGCTCGGCAGATTTGATGATGGGCTGACCGATGACCAGGTAATCGGCGCCATCGCGGATTGCCTGCCCCGGAGTGGCCGCCCGCTTATGCGTTCCAGCCGCAAATCCGGCCGGCCGGATACCGGGCGTCACCAGGAGAGGCTTCGTGCCCAGTTCCCTTCGCAGCCTCCCCGCTTCCTGCGGCGAGGCAATGACCCCGGCACAGCCGCTTTCCACGGCCCAGCGGGCGCGGCTCAGCACCAGGTCTGCCACGGCCGCGGGGTAGCCCAGCTCCGCCAGATCGTTTTGATCCAGGCTGGTTAGAACCGTTACCGCCAGGACATATAACCCGGTTCCTGCCGCTGCCTCCCCCGCCCGCTGCAAAATTTCCCGGTTGCCGTGCACGGTAAGCATCTGCACTCCCGCCGCGGCAGCCGCGCGCACGGCCGGGCCGACGGTGTCAGGGACATCGTAAAGCTTCAGGTCTAGAAATACTTTGAGCCCTCGCTTTTGCAGCCACTGGACGAACTGCATGCCGCCGGTGAGGTAGAGCAGCATCCCCACCTTAAAAAAGCTGACCAGGCCGTCCAGCTGCTCCACCAGGCGCCTTGCTGCGGCGGCCTCGTGCACGTCCAGGGCACAGATAATTCTTTCTTCAGCTTTAATTGTTCAAGCCCCCTTTTGGCTGTGATCGGTAAATTACCTATAATTATACCGCATTGGCCAGCCAAGTCCACTTTCCCCCTCTCCCACCGGGGGAGAGGGAACTGCCGGGTTCCGGCGCCGGCTGGGTATACCCTCCCCATCCTCCCTGGCGGGGGAGGGTCGGGGTGGGGGGACTTGGCAGGAGACGGGATACAGGAGAATGGAGAATCAAGAAGCCAGTTTTTACGGTATAAAGGAATCCAGAAGTCAGAAGAAAGTTTTCATGCGGGATAAACGGCACCGGTAACTGTGAAAAGAAGAGTTCCAGGAAAAGGGGTTTACAAATCCGACCTCCGATTTCTAAAAACCCCCTCTCCCTAACCCTCTCCCACCAGGGGAGAGGGAACTGCCGGGTCGTGGCGGCGGCCCGGCAAAACAATCTGGGCCCGCTGTTCCACCGCGGCGCCGAAAATCTCCCAGATTAACTCCACCCGGGCCTGCTCGTCAATGACCACGTAAGAAATGTCAAGCTCTCCCTGGGGCGCATACTGGATAGTTCCCGGAAAAACGTAAGTGCGGATTTGCTCCGGCTCAACGCGTGCTCCGAACACGGCCAGGGAGGCCACCTGGGCGAGGGATAGGTTTGTTTCCAGCCTGTTTTGGAGCGCCCGGTAAAGGGCAGGAAGCTCGGAAAGCCCGCCCTTATTTTTCAGCTGGCTAAAGGCGGCGATCAAAATCTGCTGCTGGCGCCGGGATCGGCCCATGTCCCCCCCGACACTGCGATCGCGGATATAGGTTAAAAAGCTGCGGCCATCAAGGCGCTGGAAGCCTTGCTCCAGCAAAAGCTCCCCGCGGCCGAAATTGGCCCGCACCGGGTATTCTACCTCGTACTCCACCCCGCCCAGCAGGTCCACAATCTCCACAACGGCGTCCATGTCCAGGGCAATATGGTAATGCACCGGCACGCCGCCGAGAAAATCTTCGATGGTCTGCAGTGTCGCTTCGATGCCGCTCTGATGGGGATCATCCACCCCGGGCCGGTGGTAGCCATGCATATAGGCGTGGTTAATTTTGTCGTAACCCCCGCCTCCGGCAATGGCAACGTAGCTGTCGCGGGGGATATTGACCAGGGAAACCGTCCCCTTTTCTAGCTCCAATGAAGCAATCATAATAGTATCGGGCCGGTAAATGGTAAAGGTTTTATCCCGCTCGGCGGAGCGGTCAAAGCCGAGCAGGGCAATGTTGATCCGGTCCTCCCCGGCAAAATCTTCTTTTTCAACTGTTTCGCTCCTGCCCTCCGCCCGGGCAAACAGGCGCTGCGGGTCGAGCAGGTAGATGGAAAAGGCGGCCAGGGCGGCCGCAAACAGGGCAAAGGCAAGAAGCACTACGAGGGCCGTTTTACTGCGGCGGCGCATGGTTGATCATCTTTCTAGGCGGACAGAATGCGGGCGCGGTAAGCCGCGCCCTTGTCCATGCTCTTATTATATTATCCGCCGCCGCATCGGTCAAATTAAATTGCCTTAAC
>JAKOVL010000131.1 GCA_029782095.1 Bacillota bacterium
ATTTTCCGGATCTGACCGGGGGTGGCTCCGGTGGAGGCCAGCAGGCCAAACTGCTTCTTCCGCTCGTTCACCGAGATGGCGAAGGCGTTGTAGATCACCGTCACCGAGCCCACGGCGATGAGAAGGATCACGATGCCGGCCACGGAGTAGAGCATGGCTATTGCCCGCTCGTTTCTGGAGATGCCCAGGTATTTCAAAAGCTCGTTGTTGTAGCCGTATTCCGGCACCCCGGCGCCGGCGGCCATCTCCGGCACCCGTTTGTAAACCTGGCGCGGGTTTTTCCCCAGGATGGAGACATTGACCGTGTCTCCTTCGCCGATAGACTCCGGGTCCAGGTAGGCCACTGCGGTAAATCCGGGGTTGCTGCTAATAAATTCAAAGTGCGGTTTTTCGATATAGCCGGTAATGGTATAAGCCCGCGTGGAAGTGATTACAAATTGCTCTCCTTCCTCGAAGGGCTGCCCTGCAGGCAAGGGCTCCCCCTCAGGACTGAGCCGCTCTCCGAAATCAAAGGCAATGGTTTCGCCGATACGGTAGGCTTCTCCGCCGCTTTCCAAGACTTCCTCAGAGATGAGCACCTCTCCGGCCTTTTCCGGGTAGCGCCCGGCGGTGAGCTTGATCGGCATATGCCTTAAGGCTGTAGCGTCATATTCTTTGACATAGAAATATGGCCGGTATTCCCTGGTGGACTGCGCAAAGCGGGCAAAGCCCAGGTTCCGGCTGAGCATGGACACTTCGGTATAGGCGTTATCGGCGATATACTTGACCTGCTCCGGTTTGACGCTGTAAAAGGTGGCATGAAAATTCCCATCGGTCAGCTTCGCGCTCTGCACGAAGAGATCCTGGAAGCTGGCCGCAATGGTGATGGTGGCGCAGATCATCGCCGCCGAGAGGATGATTCCGATGATGGTGACGATGGTGCGCCTTCGATTAAGCTTAAGGCTTCGCCGGGTGAGTGTGTTCAGGATGTTCACGGCCGGATCACCTCGTCTTTGATGATCCGTCCGTCGGCCAGGGTGATCATGCGGTCCGCCTGCAGGGCGATCTGGTGATCGTGGGTGACCAAGAGCAGGGTCTGCTGGTAACGCCTGTTGGACAGTTTAAGCAGTTCGATAATGTCTTTGGAATTTTGGCTGTCCAGGTTCCCGGTGGGCTCGTCGGCCAGGACCAGGGCGGGCCGGTTAATCAGGGCCCGGCCGATGGAAACCCGCTGCTGCTGCCCCCCCGAAAGCTCGTTGGGCAGATGGTGCATCCGGTCGGTAAGATTAAGGGTATGCAGGATCTCATCGAGATAGGGCCTGTCTACTGCTTTTTGATCCAGCAGCAGCGGCAGGGTGATATTCTCTTCCACATTGAGTATAGGTATAAGATTGTAAAACTGGTAGATTAACCCTACCTGCCGGCGCCGGAAAATGGCCAGGTTGGTTTCGCTGAGCCGGTAGACATCGGTGTCTTCGATGAGCACCCGGCCGCCGGTGGGACGATCCACGCCCCCGATGATATGCAGCAGGGTCGACTTGCCGGAACCCGAGGCGCCGACAATGGCCACAAACTGACCCCGGGTTACGCTGAAAGTAACATCATCCAGCGCTTTGACCGCGGTAGCGCCCGTTCCATACACTTTAGACAGATGCTCAACTTTTAAAATATCCATGGAAGCAACCCCTTTAAATGTTGATGTCTTCATTCTACCTGCCTAAAATGACTGCCCGGTGACGGATCAGGTGACAGTTTAGTCACAAACAGACAGGGAACAGGAAAGCAGCAGTCAGCACAACAAAAAAATCCAGGTTAGCGGTTATAAAATCTAATGGTAAACGTGGTGCCGCGCCCGCCTGGGCTAACCACGTTGATCTCGCCGCCCTGCCGGGTTATGATGGCCCGGGACATGGCCAGGCCGATGCCGACGCTGTTCTCGCCAGCGTTTTTACCCTTGTAAAAACGGTCAAAGATATGGGGCAGATCTGCGGCATCAATACCCGTGCCGTTGTCAGCCACGATGATTTCCGTATAGAGAGGATTTTCAGTATAAGAGATCTCAATGAAGCCCTTTTCCGGGGTATGCTCGATGCAGTTTTTAACGATGTTAAGCAGGGCTTCCGCGGTCCAGGCCAGGTCCCCTTTAAACCTGGCGCCGGGCTGGCCGTGTATGGAAAGCTGTTGCCTTTTAATCTCCAGGGGGATCTGCAGCGGCTGCAGCGCTGTCTCGATCAGCTCCTCCACGCTTACCTCTTCTTTTTTCAATGTTACGGCGCCGGAGTCCAGCTTCGACAGCTTCAACAGGGAGGTGACCAGCCATTCCACCCGCTGCAGCTGCGCCCTGATGCGGTCGAGAAAACCGGCCTTCACCTCGGCCGGCTGCTCTTCATCGAGCAGATCCGTCAGGACAAAAAGTGAAGTCAGCGGAGTTTTAAGCTGGTGTGAGATATCCGCCAGGGAATCGGCCAGGGCTGTCTTTTCCCGCTGCAGCGATTCCGCCTGCTCCCGCAGCGCAGTGGTAATCTTATAGATTTCGTTTTTGAGCAGGCTGATTTCTCCCTCCCGGTTATCCCGGATATCGAGGGAATAATCGCCGCTGTTGATCCGGCTGGCGTAGGCGGTAAGCTCGTTAATCCGGTAGTACTGCGCCTTAAGGAAACGAAACACCAGCCAGGCGGGGATACCGCAGGCCAGGACGGCCAGCAGCAGAAATAAAAACAGGTTGGCCCTGAAAACCTGCCTCGCTAAGGCTGTGGCCGGAAGAAGCTCCCCGGCGGTGAGGCCGTATCTGGACAGCAGCGCTCTCCCCCGGGAGATTGTTTCTTCGTCCGCCCCCCTGATTTGCCGCAGCACTTCCTCTTCCGCCTGCGGATACAGTTCCACCACTGCGCTGGCCACCGCCGCAAAATGATCGCCGGCAGCTCGCAGGTAGTAGTTCATGCCGGTATGGCAAAAAATTAGGGCCAGGAGCAGAGCCAGGGCAAAAAAAACGGCCATCAGGATAAACAGCCTTTTTACTTCGGGGTTTTTCAGCAGATGCACTCTATTCACCCGCCTTGTAGCCGTAACCGCGCACAGTTTTTATGATCTGGGGCCGGGCCGGGTCTTCCTCGATTTTTTCGCGCAGCCGCTTGATATAAACGGTAAGGGTATTGTCATTGACAAAATTACCGGCCACATCCCAGATTCCCTCCAGAATTTGGCTGCGGCTTAAGACCTGGCCCTGGTTGCGGGCCAGGATTAACAACAGCCGGTATTCCAGGGCGGTGAGCGGAATCTCTTCATCATTGCGGTAAACCCTGGCTTCTGCAGTATTGATGAGCAAAGGGCCCAGGGCGATCTCTTGCTTCTGCTGCGGCTGAGCCTGGTAGCGGCGCAGCACGCTTTTTATGCGCGAGAGCAGCTCTCTAACCCGGAAAGGCTTGGTAATATAATCGTCCGCGCCCAGGTCCAGGCCCATGACCACGTTGATTTCCTCATCACGGGCAGTCAAAAAGATCACCGGCGTGTCCCCCTTCTCGCGGATGGCCCGGCACAGCGTGAAGCCGTCGCCGTCAGGCAGGGCAATATCCAAAATAATCAGCGCAAAATTCCTGCTCTGAATCGCCTCCCGCGTGGCGGCGGCGGTATGGCAGACCACCGGCGTAAACCCTTCCTGCCTGAGGGCATACTCGATGCCCATGGCAATGGTTTTATCGTCTTCCACAATCAAAAGATCCATCGGATCCCACCCTCTCTCATGGCCGGTTAACTGTGAACATCTTCATTTTACAGCAAATACAAGCCTTCCGCCACCACCAGCCCTGGCTGGCGGCAAATCAAACAAGAGGGGGGCGCCCTTTGCAGGTATCCCCCTTGCTTAGCATTCAGTATCCGGTAGTTATATTCCCTTGCGTCATAGGGAAAAGGGGAGAGGAGCTTATTTAACCCTATGATAGCGCCCCTTTACTATGGGGCCTTTGATGGCAAATACAACCAATTCAAGTCAAGAACCGTCCCCACTTGAATCTTAAAGTTATTGCCGGTGGTACATATTGCCAAGCGACGAGTAAAATAGGATAGTAGACTATTCCGGGAGGCAGAAGATTGGCTGGTGACAACCAGAAGAAACCCTGGTATAAAAATTACCGCATGGGGCGGCACCGGCTGGCGCATAGCCTGGCGCCATATCCCCGGCTGCCCCTATATGCCATACTGGATCAGGCAGCAGAAAGGCATCCCGCCTCTGTGGCTCTCGAGTTTCACAATAGCAGGCTCTATTATTCGGAACTAAGGCTTAAGAGCGATAACCTGGCCGCAGCCCTGGCCGGGCTTGGGGTGAGGAAGGGAGACCGGGTGGCCACGGTACTGCCCACCTGCCCGCAGTACGTGATCAGTACTTTTGCCATCCTTAAAGCGGGAGCGGTTCATGTGCCGTGCAGCACCCTGCTCCAGCCGGCGGAGCTCGAGCAGCAGCTCAACCAGTCAGGCGCCAGGTTGCTGATCATAACCGAAGAATACCTGCAGCGGATGAGAAGGGTGCTGCCCCATACCAGTGTTAGAAATGTGATCGTTACTTCAAATAGCGAATTTTTTTCCGGGCGGCCCGCGTATCCATTACCGTTAAAAAGAAGCTATACTTTTACCGGCCTGATCAACAGGCAGCCAGGGTCCCTGCCACGGCCCGTGCTTGAACCTCGCACAGATCTGGCCTACCTGGCTTTCACCGGCGGAGCTACCGGCCGGCCCAAAGGGGTAATGCTGACGCACTACAATCGTTTCTGCAATGTCCTGCAGGGGCTGCCCTGGATGCTGAGCCATTATGAAGGGCAAATCCGGGGGAAAGGTACGGTCATTATCGCCGTGCCCCTCTTCCACTCCTATGGCGACTGGGTCATGCTGTCGGCAATTTACTGGGGTTTAAAAATTGTCCTGGTGGAGGATCCCCGGGATATAGACAGCATTGCCTCGCTGATGAGGAAACACCGCCCATTTCTGACCAGCGTCGTCCCCACGCAGCTGTTGGAGCTGCGCGATATGAAACTAACCCGTTTTCCGGGAAGAATTATCTCCGGGGCCTCCCACCTGCCTTTAGAAGTACGCAAAGAATTTATCGCCAAAACGCGGATACCGGTGTCCCAGGGCTACGGGCTCACGGAAGCAAGCCCGTTAACGCATATGAATCTGGGCGGCAATCGCAAGCATGGCATCGGTGTTCCCGTCCCGGACACCGAGGTGGTGCTGATTAACGAACGAACCGGAAGGAAATGCGAGGCTGGCGAAGCAGGGCACATGTATATCAAAGGCCCCCAGGTCATGAAAGGCTACTGGCCCAGGCCGGGCAGCGGGCTGATCAAAGGTTGGCTGCCCACCGGCGATATCGCCCGCATGGATGGTGACGGGTACTTCTACCTGGAAGACCGGATCAAAGATATGATCAATGTTTCCGGGTACAAGGTTTACCCCAGCGTGATCGAAGATGTCCTGTATCAGCACCCGGCGGTCTCCCTGGCGGTAGTGATCGGCGTTCCCGATCCGGAACGGGGCGGCAGCGAGCGGGTTAAAGCTTTTGTCCAATTAAAGGGCGGCTTTGAGAGCAGGGTTACCGCTGCAGACATTATCAATTTCTGCAAAGAGAGATGTCCGCCCTATGCTGTCCCCACTTTTGTCGAATTTAAAAATGATATTCCCCTGACCGCTACGCAAAAACCCTTTAAGCGCAAACTGAGGGAAGAAGAAGAAGAAGAAGGGAAAAAGCACGGGCGCAAGCGCTACTGAGCAAAAAGGAGCCATGGGGGTCGTCCAAAAAGTGAGCTGGGACGACCCCCATGTGGTGCTCCTAGTAGCCCCATCCGCTGACCCGCACATACTTGGTCGCGGCGCCGCCCGTTGAATGGGCAATATAGCTGGCCGTTGACCCGGTCCTTGTTGGCAGGAAGCTAACATATATCTTCTGGTAGACAGTTCCATTGCGCGGCTGCAGCGTGATCGACCGTCCAAAACTGGAAACACTGTAAGGGTTGGTGGAGATCCAGAATCCGGCCGGTGCCTGGATATGCACCGCGCCGCTCAAATTGGTTCCGGCGACAATGTAGCTTTGAGCAGGGGTATAAGTGCCCCGCCTGGTCAGGCCGAAGCTTAACGATGTTTTACTCACACCCAGCATGGCCGGGGAAGCCTGTTTTTGAGCATAGGTGGCGGAGATTGTTTCTACCTGCCCACGATTTACAGTAACCTGCTGGCTGGAGGGCCTGTCCCAACCCGGTACATCCCTGAACTCCACAGTATATGAGCCGGCCGGAATCTGCGAGACGGTTTCGCCGCTGCTCCGCCACGTGGAGGTGCCGGCAATGCGCCAGCGCGCTCCCGCCTGCACCGCCTCCTGGGGGCTGATGGTGACCCTCAAGGATCCGGTCTGCGGAGACGGCGAGGGGGCGGGAGAGCTGTGCGCCTTAACAAAATTGCTGGGATGGTGCCAGAGGGCCCGTATGGCCGTGCTGGCGGCATAACCCCGGTAGCGCCACCCGCCGTCGGGATCCCTGGTAGTGCTGTACGGGCCGCTGCGAATGCCGAAGTGGAGGTGGCTAAAAGGATAGCCGCCGTTTTCCACGTAGTTTGCGGAGATGCGCCCTACAAGTTGCCCTTTCACTACTTCAGCTCCCCTGGGGACCAGGTTTGCGGCCTTTAAATGCCCCAGGACTGAGCAAACATAAGTATTATCGGGAAGTCTATGTTCGATTACCAGGACATAACCGTAGCCGGACTGGTAGCCGCTATGCCTCACATAACCGTTGGCCGGAGCATATACGGGCAGCTCTGCCCTGCCGTCCAGGGGCAGCAAATCTTCAGCCAGGTGGTAGGCATTTCGGCCAGTGTTCCAGGCGCCGAAAGATTGCCCCAGGTACCATCCTCCAGCATCGAGGGGATAGCGAAAGTCATGGGCCGTTTCATAAGCCAGCGCTGTCCCGGGCAGAGCGGCCATGACAGCAATAACGCTGAGCAGCAGCAGCGTTACAGACAGCGGATGCTTTAGAGACGCTTTCTTTTTCGAACTCTTCACCAGCTTGTCCTCCCATCATGTTAATTTTGCTTAATAATCTTCAACAATGCTTAACAATACCCTTCTTTATGTCAACTTGTAATAATCGGCTGTATTGCCAGCAATAGCCTGCCTGAAGCTAAGGGGCTTTACACAACAGAAAATCCCCCTGGCTAATACCATGGGGGATTACAAACTGTCCTTGCCATTTGGACTAATTACCCGGTGAATCAGCTTTCACTGTGCTTTTTTGGCCGCGATGCGCCTGCGCAAAACCCTGGCCAACCTGGCCCTCTGTGCCGGCGACATTTTCTTTCTCCACTTGAGGAATCTGGCAATCTTGCGGGCCCTTTTTCTCCTGCTGTTCACGGACACACCTCCTCCGGTATTTCTCCATTAATATATGCGCCCGTTTAACCGAAGGTTACACCGGCATCTATCACTCCTGCTGCCCGGGTTTATTGACCGGATCCCTTTTTGGATCAAGGGGCCGGTAGAGGACATAATGCTTGGGCAGCTCTTTAATGATCTTGTAATTATACTTTTCCAGGGTGGCATGCAAGGCCTGGCTGTTGGTTTTATAAACCCTGAACAGGATGCCCTGAACAGGATTAATTTTCACCTCCCGGGCCAGGACCCACCGCACAATATGCCGGGCCAGGCCGTGGTTTTGGGCCTCCTCCTCCAGGGCCATCATATAGATATACAATTTTGCATCGTTTAGCCGGCAATAAGAAATGAAACCGATGCGTCTTTGCTGCAAATAGACCAGGTAATTCTGGTGACTGTGCAGTCTCCTGGGGATGCTGCCGATTTCCCGGTGGGCCAGCTCTTTAATATAGGCCAGATCCGCTTCCCCGGCTTTGCGCAGGGTAAGGGCGCCGGCAGGGTTTCCGTTTTTATTTTTACGGGCATCTCTGCCCTCCTGGCGATCCTGATTCATTAATCAAACCTCCTTAAAAGATAGACCCCTGTTGGCATGCGAGGCAGATCATCCAGACCTTCAGGGGTGAAAGATCAATTTTTATGCTTTTCGCTCCTCTGCTGTCTGCTTTTGTATAAAGCATAGTCCAGCGCATTGCTAAATGCGCGCAATACTGTCTTCTCTTCATAGGCCTTGCCTAAAGACACCATGGCCGATAAGGCGTTGCACTCAATAATCCAAAAATTCCCCTTTTTATCCATACCAATGTCGATCCCCATTTCCCCCAGGGGCCCGTACCTGCTCTCAAGGCTTTGATAAATACGATAAAGCAAGTTGCTAAGATTGTTTCTTAAAACCTCCAGGGCTGCTTCGTTGTAGCCCATCATTTCCAGAAAAAATTTTTCAAAACGATAACTCAGGGCATGGGTGGTAATCGGAGAATTCTCCAGGGCTATACGAACGGGAATGCCCAGAATCTCCAGGGCTCCCTGGCCGTTTCTTTGCATTTCCGCCCGCAAATCAACTTTTTTACCCTTATATTCAATAAGATCGATGGGCTGCTGAACCACAAAGCCGCGATGGCGGAAAAAGCCCTGTATGGTCTCCACAGCCTGGCTAAAATTTTTAAGCTTTCTAGCCACAGGCTTTTCATTGAAATAGCAGCAGTGGTATGCTTTATCCGGGAGCAGCGCCAGCCGCATCACCTGCTCCCCTCTCCTGCCCCGACAGGCTTTAAGGTAAACCGCGCCGTAGCGGTTGAGCATCGGTTCCAGATCAGCGTCGGCGCTGCGGAATAATTTTGTCTCAGGCAAATACTGCCTTAAACTGCCCCTGCCGTATAAAATCCGGTATACCTCCCACTTGTTAAATTCGAGGGGGCTGCTCACCGGGCGGATCTTGCGGGACTGTACGGCAAGCCGAAAACGCTCCAGTTCTTTAGGGCCAAGCTTCTCCAGCCCTCCTTGCAGGTAGAGGATATGGGGGAAAGGATAAATTTTTTTCATCCATTGTCCCCGCTTCCGGTCAAAGTAGAGACCGCTAATCTGTTGCTTGCGGTAGTTTATATCCTGGGGCGAAAAAATGTAAGCTGTGCCATTGAGTGCCCGGCAAAGACTGGCAACGGGCCCGTAGTGGGGTGAGTGCCGGCCGGAGCGCATGATCTGTTTTGTATTGGCTACAAAAACCCCGATGATCGGGTTGGCGGTTTCGATCCCACTGAGAATGCAAGGCACGGTTCAAGTCACCCCTAATATTTGTTGGCTCCTGGTGCTAAGGTCCTTTGGCGATGAAGCGCGGCGGCATACTCCAGGACCATGAGGAACTGGGGCGAAACACCGCGGGTGTCTTCAATAAAATCCTCGGGAAGCTTGCTGGGCTTGGAGTTGGCTTCCAATAGCCAGATCTTTCCTCTTTCGTCCACAGCCATATCCATGCCAATTTCGCCAAAGGGTCCAAACATTTTTTCAATGGCCGCAGCAATCACTATGCAGACCTCCCGGATCTTCTTGTCTTCCGGTATACGGGGATACCTTTCCTTTAAATCTGGAACGATGGCGGCATAGTCCATTACTTCTCCTCCCAGGGCAAGATTGGTAATCACAGCGCCTGTGGGGGCTACCCGGGCCTGGTTATAGACGGCGACCCAGCGGCCGTATTTATTCTTATTCAGCAATACCCGCAAATCGAGGGGACGTCCCCGGTACTTGACCAGGCGGATTCCCTGCTGCACAACGTACTTTTCATTTTTCAAGTCGAGCATACCGGCCAATTCCGAAAGCAGCTCATTGATGCTGCTAAAAACCCGGCGATGATGCGCCCCTTTGCGGAAGAAAAACAAATGATACCTGTTACCCTGCCTTTTCACGGATAAAACATCCGTCCCTCCGCTGCCCGCAGAATTTTTAATAAATATAAAGCCGAAACGCTGAAGCATCATTCTGATATCATTCACATGGCGGCAGAGCAACGTGGCCGGCAGGTAGGGGCGCACCTCTCTGACTTGTCTTAGCTTTTCAATGACCGGCCATTTTTCCAGCTTGCTGCTGTTAACAAAACGAATTTTCTCCACAATTTTAAAACGTCGGCGGATGGCCTCCACCTCGCGCTGCCGCTCCTTTGGGAAAGCGGCGCCCCGGTCATAAATTATATCGGGAAAAGGCAACTGCCGCCGCACCTGTCTCCCTTCGGGAAAGCAAAATACAGTAGCGTTAATCCTTCTCCTATTCCAGTCAATATCTTCCGGGGAAAAAAAACAGACGGAGCAGCCGGCAATTTCATTGGCCTGCATCAACTTGGAGGCGAATAGAGCTCCCTTGGGGTTCGCTAAAAACCTACTGTTGACAAAGACACCGATCAAAGGCTTCATCGCATTAAATCTCCATTAAACTTGCAAAGGTGTTGGCAATGCTCGTTTTCTTTTTTTAAGCTACAGTTTAGTATATTCAAAAGGCGATATACGGTTCTTCATCGAGCGGCTATAACAGAGGAAAAACGCTTTTCAGCAGGCGGCATGTTACGCTTATGCAACAGCAGGCATATAATAGTCTGTAAATATTTCTGATATAAGGATGCCTATTCATGAATCGATCCCTAAAGGAACCTGTGGTTGGCCTGTTTGTGGATGACAGTGTGATCAGGACTTTGCAAAGACAACAATCAACACGGCTTTACCGGCTAAATTTGTATGCCGGGGCGGCCCGGAAAGCAGGAGTAAAGCTGGTTCTTTTCTCACCGGGCAGCATCTCTTTCAACCCCGATAAATTAATCGGAATGGCATACAATCATCGCTTGCATCGCTGGGAAGCAGCCCCCTCGCCTCTCCCCGATATTATTTACGACCGCCTTGTCGGCGGTTCACCAAACCATACCCGGGAAGCTGACAAAGTGCGGCATGAATTAAACAGGCGCGGGGTGATCAAGCTTAACGCCCAATCTTACTTCGACAAGCTGGATCTCTACGAAACCTTATCGCGCTGCGACCGCGTAGCACCACATCTGCCGCTAACCAGTAAATTTAAAGGCCCGGAAACACTGCTGGAAATGTTTCAAAGAAGCAGCCGCCTCTACGTCAAGGCGGCAGACGGCAGGCGCGGCAAACAGGTGGTGCAGATTGCCAGGAACCCGCAAGGCGATTATTACTATCGCTACTTTAATGAGCGACTCTTTTCAGGAAAAACGACCGCTCTGCCGGCCCTGGTCAAAATAATCAGGCAGGTAACGGGCCCGAAAAAAGCCATTGTCCAAAAGGCCATCGACCTGGTTCAGGTCAACGGCCAGTTGATGGATCTGCGCGGGGAGATGCAAAGAAACGCCCGGGGAGAG
This sequence comes from Bacillota bacterium, assembly GCA_029782095.1. Taxonomy (GTDB): domain Bacteria; phylum Bacillota; class Dethiobacteria; order DTU022; family DTU022; genus JAKPEE01. Next base: position 11,244 of record JAKOVL010000131.1, read on the forward strand.
CTTGAAATTGTAGCTATCCTGGTTAGGCTGGGACAAAAGGGGTCACCAATCACCACGCACGGTGACAGCTACCAATTTGAAGATTTCTTCCACACCCGCTTAAACCGCTCCAGGGAAGAGATCGCCTTGCTCAAAGGGAAGATTATCGATTTTCTGTATGCTGTATATGACTGTGTTGAGCGGGCTTACGGACCCTTCGGAGAAATGGCCATAGATTTCGGCCTTGACCGCAGGGGCAGGATCTGGCTGTTTGAATGCAATGCCAAGTCCATGAAAGTGTCGCTGCTAAAAAGCGGCGATCCCGGCGCCATAGAAAAAGCGTTTCTTAACCCGATGCTTTATGCCCGCTATCTCTATTATTCCCAGCATCCCCGGCACACCAGGAAAGCAAAAAAAGACAGAATCCCGGAAAGATAAAGGATTTGATGCTCAGTGCGCACCTATCAAGTTGTCCGCAGCAAGATGGCCAAGACCAGCGTAATGCTTAAAGATCCCGGGCTCGCCCGGTATATTCCCGAAACCGTATTCTATAGCCGGGCAAACCTGGAGAGAATGCTCAATCAACACAAGCATGTTTATGTTAAACCGGATTGCGGCAGGGGCGGAAACAAAGTTATCTCCATATACCTGGATAATGCGGGAACCTGTTCCATTCACTATGATACGCGCATCCTTAAGGGCAAGACCGCAGCGGACGCAGCCGCCCTGGTCGAAAAGATTGCCGCGGGAGAGCGCTTTATCGTTCAACAGGGCATCAAGCTGTTAACCATCAACAATGTGCCCTTTGACCTGCGGGTAAATGTGCAAAAGCCGTTCAGCCGCTGGGAAGTAACAGCCATGATCGCCAAGCTGAGAGCGCCGGGAAAAGCTGTGTCCAACTTCTGCCAGGGCGGCAGGCTGGTTGAACTGGACCAGGCTTTTAAACTGGCCGGGTTGAAGCCCCACGCCAGCGATCGCCTGAAGGAGCTGCTTATTTATATCGGAGAAAAAACGGCAGCGGCGCTGTGCCGCAAATATCCGCATTTAAGGGAGCTGGGCCTGGATATCGGGCTGGATCGCCAGGGCAAGCCGTGGATCTTTGAAGTAAATACAAGGCCGCAATATGTCCAGGGCCTTGACGAAAAGTTTGATCGCTACCGCCGCATTATCGAAGAAACCACCGTCAAAAAATATCAAAAGAAATGAGGTTAAATTTAAATTGCCTGTTGCTGAAACCGCCGGCAGGCCGATTTACCTCGGTGTATTGGTTAGCCAAAACAACCTCAGCCGGTTTACTCACCTGGCTAAAATCCGCATTGGCGGGGAGGCGTGCAGCGGCATTAAACCGGTGCTCTATCTTTTTACGCTTGAAGACATTGACAGCGAAAACCTGAAAATCAGGGGATTGTTCTATAATGCTTCTCAGAACCGCTGGAGCAGCGAAATCTTCCCCTTTCCCCATGTGCTATATATGCGCAAAATGCCGGATCATCTGGACAAAAAAGCACACCATTTTTTAAAGCTGGCCGCAAAAATGCACATCCCCCTGGTAAACGCACGCTCTGCCTTTGACAAGTGGGAGCTGTACCGGGTCTTATGGGCCAGCCCCGAAATGAGGCCGCATTTGCCGGAAACCAGGCTCTACCGCGGGCAGGAAAGCGAAATTTCCGGCATGCTCAACCGTTATGGAAAGGTCTATCTGAAAGCCTGCCGGGGAAGCCGGGGGCGGGAGGTGATGCAGGTGAGCCGGCTGCCGGGAGGTGCCCTTGAATACAGTTATTACGACGGCAGGCTATTCATCAAGCAGACCAACAACAGGTGTTTGCAGCGCATTGTGGCCCATTTTTTTGGCCAAGAGCAGGTAATTATCCAGCAGCCCATTGACTTGATCGGTATTGCGGACCGCAAAGCTGACCTGCGGGCTGAAATGCAGCGCAACGGAAAGGGCCTGCTGGAAATAGTCGGCATGCCGGTGCGGGTCGGCCATGCCCGCTCCCCCATCACCACCCATGCAGCCTGCTATCGTTTTGAAGATTTTTTTGGCCATGTTTTAAAGCTAAACCAGGACACTGTTGCCGCCCTGGAAGATAAACTGCGCTGCCTGCTGGGTAAAATTTACTTGCTGCTGGAGAAGCACTACGGCCCTTTCGGGGAGCTGGGCATCGATATCGGCGTGGACCAGAATTATCACCCCTGGTTTATTGAATGCAATGCGCAATCGGCCAAGGTATCGCTGTTGAACGCTTATGGCGGTGCAGCGCTGCTTAAGGCCTATACCAATCCCCTGGAATATGCCCTGAAAATCGCCGGCGCACCGCCGGGGCTGTCCCAAAAGGGCAGCTCTTCTACCCCGGAGTCGGGCGGCGCTAATTGAAGGCAGTCCAACTTGACTTTGCCTAATCTGGCTTGATTTGTTAAGATGGTAAAAAGAGAATTTAACCCAGGTGAACGGGAAAAGGAGAGGAGCCACTTGTTGATCGTTGCCCGGGCCCCCGGCCGGGCAGGCATAATCGGCAATCCTACCGACGGGTATGGAGGCGCGGTGCTTGCCTGCTCCATCGAAAACACAGCCTCTGCCACCATAGAGCCCGCAGATAAGCTTATCCTGCAAAACAGCCGGGGCAGCGTGGTCTTGCAGCGGACAAGCGATTTTACCAGCCGGGGTGACTATTTTGATATTCCCCGCGCTGTTCTGCGCTGCCTCAACCTGGAGCAGCTGAGGGCCAAAATAACCATTCACACCACGGTGCCGGAACAGGCGGGCCTGGCCGGCTCCACGGCGGTCATAGCCGCCGTGTTGTCTGCGCTGCTGGCCTTTACGGGACGCAGCTATCACAAGTACCAACTGGCAGAGCTAAACCGGACCATAGAGCTTAACTACCTGAACAATCATTGCGGCTACCAGGACGCCTACATGACTACTTTCGGCGGCCTCAATTACATGGACTTCCGGGGCAAGGAGCATTACCAGGAGCTGCACCTCGAACAGTACGCCACGGTGGAGCCGCTCCACTCCTTCTGCAGCGAGCTGCCCTTTGTGATCGCCCATACCGGGGTGCAGCATCACTCCGGCAGTTTTCACCGCCCGCTGCGTGAGCGCTGGCTGAAAGGAGAGCCGCAGGTTGTAAAGGGCTACCGCGAGATTGCAGAAATTGCCCGGGAGGGCAAAAAAGCGCTGCTGAACCGGGATTGGCCGCGCCTGGGCTTCCTGATGAATGAAAACCACCGTATTCAAGATGCGCTTTCTTTTTCGGGCGAGCAGAACAACTATATGATCAAGGTGGCCCGGGAAAATGGTGCGCTGGGGGCCAAGCTGGCCGGCGCCGGCGGCGGGGGCACCATTATCGCTTTAACCCTGGATCCCTCCAGGACCAGGCAGGCCCTTGAGCGGGCAGGCGCCACTGCATTTGTTAATCTTGATCCCGGTTCGCCAGGGGTTACTGTCACCAGGTTGGAACAGGCCCCGTCCCCCCTTAAGAATATTCGGAGCACCCCTTCAGCAGCCCCTCTCCCGCAGGGACAGAGCTGAACCTGCCCCTGACCTTATTCCTTAGAGAAAAAAGCACCCGCCGGAAAGCAGAACCGGCGCTTTCCGGCGGGCAAACTTGTTTAAGCCTCAGTCACTTAGGTCCGTTTTCAGCCGTCTAAGCCTTCGATCAGCTTTAGCTCCTTGTTTAAATATTGTTTGCGGCAAAGGCTGCGCTGCAGCTTGCCCGAACTGGTTTTGGGCAGGGTGCCCGGCTGCACCAGGACGATGTCCCGGGGCGGAACTGCACAGACATCGATAACCCGGCTGCGGATAGCGCGCCGCACTTCCAGCGGCTTCTCCGTGCGCACCTCGGCCACCACGACGATGGTTTCTTTGCCTTTACTGCTTTCCAGGCCGAAGGCGATAACATTGCCAGCGCGCACGCCTTCCAGGGCGCCGATAGACCGCTCCAGGTCTTCCGGGAAGATATTTCTGCCGGCAATGATGATCACATCTTTAATACGGCCGCAGATTACCAACTCTAAAGGGCCGCCATCGGGGCCGCTGGTAAAGTAGGCCAGGTCCCCGGTGCGCAGCCAGCCGTCATGAAAAAGTTCCTTCGTCAGGTCGGGCCGGTTGTAGTAACCGGTGGTCACCGAGGTGCCGCGGATTTCCAGCTCCCCAACTTCCCGCTCTCCCCGCTCCTCTCCGGTAGCCGGATCGCAGATGCGCATTTCCAGCCCCGGTACAGGGCGTCCCAGCAGGGGCAGCCGCCGTGTCGAATCGAGGGAAGGGTCAGCCGGGCGCGCTACCCCTTCTTTCTCTAAAGCTGCCCGGTCCACATAGTCGCAGGCCATGCCCCGCAGCGGCGGGGGAAAGCTGCCGCCGATGGCCACTTCGGCCATGCCGAAGGCGCAAAAAACGGCTCCGGGGCGAAAACCGTGCGGTTCGGCTGCCGCCACAAACCGGTCCACCGCTTCGGGATCCACCGGTTCGGCACCATTTAAGGCGATGCGCACCGCCGAAAGGTCCAGCCGCTCCCCCGTATCATTCATCCTTTTTAAAGCGCGGGTGGCCAGAACCCAGGAAAAATTGGGGCCTGCGGTGATGGTCGCCTTAAACTGGTGCAGCCAGCGCATCCAGTCGCCGGGATTGGCCAAAAAATCCTGCGGCGAAGCCAAAACCAGGGAGCTGCCCACAGTCATCGGCACAGTGGTCAGGCCGATTAAGCCCATGTCATGGTAGAGCGGCAGCCAGGAAAACATAATGTCATCTACGGTTACCTTGGCCGCCTCCACCATCCCGTCGATATTGGCCCCGATCACATGGTGCGGCAGCATGACCCCCTTGGGCTCAGCCGTGGAACCGGAAGTAAACTGGAGTATGGCCAGGCGATGCGGATCATCGGGCACCTCTCTGTAGTCTGAAGCAGTGGGGCGCCCCGGCCCGGGCTGGACCTGGTCCAGCATCAGCACGGGCGGATCGCCTGGCCTGGTTTCCAGGAACGGCGCCAGGTCGGGGTCCAAAAGCAACAGACGCACATCTCCGTGAGTCAGGTGGGCCCTGGTCTGGCGCATAAACTCCTCCAGGGAGGCCATGCGCATGGGCAGAGGCAGCACCAACACGCAGCCGCCGGCCAGCCATACGCCCTGGATTGCGGTCACCAGGGGCCGGGTGGTCGGGCCCAGCAGCGCGATATGATCTCCCGGCTTGATGCCGTGTTCCTGTAAAGACGCCGCCACGGCCAGGGCGTCCTGGTGCAGCTGTGCCCAGGTTAGGGTTAGCGGCTCTGCTCCGGCGCCTCCGGCGGCTGAACCGACAAAAGTAATCGTATTCGGACCTTCCGCCGCCCGGCGTATGCGCGGCAGCAGGGGCTCGGCCAGCGCGGCTGCGGAACCACTGCTGCAGCAGAGCGGCCCCGGTACGGCTGTCTCTCTTTGCAAGCTCAAACAGGTAAAATCAAAAGAAGAGAATAAGTCCCTGTTAAAAACGAAAACTCTTTTGAACATCATCTTCCTCCTTTTCGGCAGCGCTGCTTTTTGATAAAAAAGTTTGAAAAAATTAAATTCGACGTTAAAGCGTTAAAAACCTTCCGCTAATTGAGACAAAGAGTAATTGGCGGCTGCCCCGTTAAAATAGGGGGGCTCTCCCAAAAGGGGTACCCCTTTTGGGAGAGCCACAATTGCCGGGTTCCGGCGCCGGCCGGCTTATGATGCATTTTCCCCTCCCCCCTGGTGGGGGAGGGCAGGGTGGGGAGTTACTTTTCACGGTTCATGCCAGGTCAGCAGACTTCCCTTCCCCCTCTCCCTAAGGGGCTGCCCTTTTGGGACGACCCCCTGATGTTCTGCTTAGGCCTTAATCAAAAATCTCTATGGCTTCCGTGGGGCATTCTTCCGCGGCTTCCCGGCAGCAATCCTGCATATCTTCGGGAATTTCATTAACCGTAACATAGGCGGTCTCTTCCCCCAATTGAAAAATCTCAGGGCAAAGGTCCACGCAGAGGCCGCAAAAGATACACTCTTCATTGACATGCGCTTCCATCAAATTCCCTCCTTTTCCCTCCATGGCAAGTTGCAAAATCATAGCCATAATATTGCCACATCCCTGGAAGAGTATACCCGCGCGCCTTTGCTTCTTTAAAGTATAGCAGGGAAAAATCCGGGGGAGCGGCAGGCAGGTCCGGGCCGCCGTTGAAACCGGAAAAGCCGGCAAGGGCGGCAGGCAATCTTGCCTGTTCGCCGGTCATCGCCCCTTCCGCGCAGGGCGCATCACCCGTCTGCTCTAAAGGGAGAATTGCCAAGGGAAATGCCAGGTATTTGCAGCAGGCAGTGCCGTGTTTAATGAAATCTTTGTTTACCTTTTACTAAAATTGTGCTATAATTTGGTTAGTTACCATAAACGATATCCCTATCTATGGGCCGTTTTCCCATTCCTGCCAGATGAAGATCAGGAATGATCGGCCTGGTCCTTTTTGCATGTGGGGGAAAAATAGCGGCAGGGCAACCTTAATGCCGCCGCGGCGGCAACTTAAGGACAGGGAAAGGGGTGATCTGTTTGAAGACTAGATTCCAGGACTATTATAAAATTTTAGGAGTTGATCGGAACGCCACCGCCAAGGAGATAAAAAGCGCTTATCGCATGCTGGCCCGCAAGTGGCACCCGGATCTGCAGCCCGCCGATAAGAAAAAAGAGGCGGAAGAGATGTTTAAGCGCATTAATGAAGCGCACGAGGTCTTAAGCGATCCGGAAAAAAGGGCCAAGTACGACCGGCTCGGCAGCCGCTGGCAGGATGGCGACGAATTTACTTACCAGTACCAGCAGCCCGGCGCCGGCCAAACCCATTACTACTACAGCACCGATTTCAACGTCGATCCGGGCGGTTTCAGCGACTTCTTCGAACAGCTTTTCGGCCGGGGCGGTTTTAGACAATCCCGGACCGCCCGGGGGCCTGTGCGGGGCCAGGACATTGAGAGCGAAATTGAGCTGACCATAGAAGAAGCTTACCGGGGTGTGACCAGGTCGCTGCGCGTTTCAGGGGAAGCCATTTGCGCCGGCTGCGCCGGCAGCGGCGTCGCCGGCGGAGGTTTTTGCAGCCGCTGCGGGGGAACGGGAACAACCCCCCGGGAAAAAACCCTGGAGGTTAAAATTCCGGCAGGAGTGCAGGAAGGCAGCCGGATCCGCCTTAAAGGACAGGGGGGCGAAGGTTTGAACGGCGGCAGCAATGGCGATTTATATTTAAAAGTCCGCCTTCTGCCCCATCCCCTCTTCCGTTTAAACGGCGCCACGGTGGAAAGCGATCTCTTTTTAAGGCCGGAACAGGCCGTCCTGGGCGATAGGGTAACCGTAAACACGCTGGACGGCCCGGTCACGGTAACAGTTCCGCCGGGCAGCCGTGCAGGCACCAAGTTAAGGCTGCGCGAGAAAGGGTTCCCCCTGAAAGGCGGCGGCCGGGGGCATCACCTGGTGCGCATCCAGATCGATATACCCGCCCATATCGGTGAAGCTGAAAAAGAGCTTTATCAAAAGTTAAAAGAGCTGGGCAAAGGGAGGTCGCAGGCATGAAGCTGATCATTATCCACAGCCACAGCGGGAAGGAAGAGAAGCTGCCGCTGGAGCAAACCGGGCTGCAGCCATCCCTGGCCAGGCGGCTGGAGGAGCTGGGCGTGATCGACATTGAAGACGGCTGCATCACCCCGGCGCACCTGCGCCGCGCATACCGGGTGCTGCGGCTGTGGAACACGCTCAAAGTAAATTTAACCGGAGCCGCCATAGTGGTGGAGCTGCTGGAGCAGATGGAAGAGATGCAGGAAGAGATAAATCGTTTACGAAGAGAGGTGAACCGTTATGGATTTTAATAGAATGACGCAAAAAACACGGGAAGCGCTGGCCGCGGCGCAGCAGATCGCCGTTGACCGCCATCACCAGATCGTGGGGCCCAAACACCTGGCGCTGGCGCTTCTGGAACAACGGGAAGGAATCACACCCCGGGTGCTGCAGCAAGCCGGGGTAGCGCCGGAGCTGTTCGGGCGGGATCTGGCCGCCCTGCTGGACAAAATTCCGCAGGTATACGGTTATGAGGGGACCCTGCAGATGAATACAGCCCTGGCCAGGGTCCTTAGCCGGGCGGAGCAGGAAGCGAAAGCCTTAAAAGACGATTACATTAGCGTAGAGCACCTGCTGCTGGCCCTGATCGAAGACAGTGAAGGGGACCTGGTGGAGCTGTTCCGCCGGTGGGGGCTGGAGCGAAACAAGCTGCTGCAGGCGCTGCGCTCAGTGAGGGGTTCACAGCGCATTACCAGCGACAACCCCGAGAGCACCTATGAAGCGCTGCTGCGCTACGGCCGGGACCTGACCGCCCTGGCCCGCGAAGGGAAGCTCGACCCGGTCATCGGGCGCGACGAGGAGATCCGGCGCATTATCGAAATTTTATCGCGCCGCACCAAGAACAATCCCGTGCTGATCGGCGAGCCGGGCGTGGGCAAGACGGCCATCGTAGAAGGGCTGGCCCGGCGCATCGTGGCCGGAGATGTCCCCGAGGGCTTAAAAGAGAAGCAGGTTATCGCCCTGGACATGGGTTCCCTGGTGGCGGGGGCCAAGTATCGCGGTGAATTCGAAGAGCGGCTCAAGGCTGTCTTAAAAGAGGTGCAGGAGTCGGACGGCCGGGTGATCCTTTTTATCGACGAGCTGCACACAGTGGTCGGCGCCGGGGCAGCGGAAGGGGCCATGGACGCCAGCAACCTGTTGAAGCCGATGCTGGCCCGCGGCGAGCTGCGCGCCGTGGGCGCCACCACCATCGATGAGTATCGCAAGCATATCGAAAAGGATGCAGCCCTGGAGCGCCGCTTCCAGCCGGTCCTGGTCAAGCCACCCTCCGTGGAGGACACCATCTCCATCCTGCGCGGGCTCAAAGAGCGCTACGAGGTGCACCACGGCGTGCGCATCCAGGATGCGGCGCTAATTGCGGCGGCTGTGCTGTCGGACCGCTATATTACCGACCGCTTCCTGCCCGATAAGGCCATCGACCTGGTGGACGAAGCATCGGCGCGCCTGCGCACCCAAATCGACAGCATGCCCGCAGCCCTGGACGAAATTACCCGGCGGGTCATGCAGCTGGAGATCGAAGAGGCAGCGCTGAAAAAAGAAAAGGATCCGGCCTCCAGGGAACGCCTGGAGAAGCTGCAAAAAGAGCTGGCCGACCTGCGCAGTGAGCAGGAAGTGATGAAAGCCCAGTGGCAGGCCGAAAAAGAGTCCATCGGGCGGCTGCGCGAACTGAAGCGCGAGATCGAAGAGATACGCACCGCAATTGAAAAGGCAGAGCGGGAATACGATCTGAACCGCGTTGCCGAGCTGAAATACGGCAGGTTGAACGAGGCGGAGCAGCGCTTGAAAAAAGAAGAAGAGCTGCTGGCAGGAAAGCATCAAAAAGAGATGCTGTTGAACGAAGAGGTCACCGAGGAGGATATTGCCAGCGTGGTCAGCCGCTGGACGGGAATCCCGGTGAGCAGGCTCATGGAGGGGGAGAGAGAGAAACTGATCAGGCTGGAAGAAATCCTGCACCGGCGCGTCGTGGGCCAGGAGACGGCGGTAACCGCCGTGGCCAACGCGGTGCTGCGGGCGCGCAGCGGCATTAAAGACCCCAACCGCCCCGTGGGCAGCTTCATCTTCCTGGGCCCCACGGGAGTGGGTAAAACCGAACTGGGCCGCGCCCTGGCGGAAACCCTGTTTGACGACGAGCGCAATATGATCCGCCTGGATATGTCCGAATACATGGAGAAGCATAGCGTGGCGAGACTAATCGGGGCGCCTCCGGGGTATGTGGGCTACGACGAGGGTGGGCAGCTTACCGAGGCGATCCGGCGCAAGCCTTACAGTGTCGTCCTGTTTGACGAAATCGAAAAAGCCCATCCCGATGTCTTTAACGCCCTGCTGCAGATCCTGGATGACGGGCGTCTCACCGACGGCAAGGGCAGGCTGGTGGACTTTAAAAATGCCATCATTATCATGACATCAAACATCGGCAGCCAGGAAATCCTGCAGTTCCAGGAGCGGGGCGGCGATTTTGAGGCCATGCAGGAGAGGGTGATGGCGCTGCTGCGGCAGCATTTCCGCCCGGAATTTTTAAACCGGGTTGACGAGATTATTGTCTTCCGCGCCCTGGAACAGGAGCAGCTGAAAAAAATAACCGAGCTGCTGCTGGAGCGCCTGGCGGAAAGGCTCAAGAAAAACGCCGGCTTTACCCTTCTCTGGGATGAAGCTGCGACCGCCTACTTGGCCCGAAAGGGCTACGACCCTTCTTTCGGCGCCCGCCCGCTGAAGCGCCTGATCCAGCAGGAAGTGGAAACACCGCTCTCCTACCGCATCGTAAAGGGCGAAATTAAAGAGGGCGATACCGTGACCCTGATCAAAAAAGACGCAGCCCTGGATTTCCAGGTGTATAACTAAAAAGCGTCAGACATGATCACTTATTAGCAGCTGCGGGGCTGTCCTCCAGGTTGGAGAGGACAGCCCCTTGCTGTAAAATATGATTCTAAAAAGAAAGAGTAATCCGCATAAGCGAATTACTCTTTGAACAGATACTTTAACTACTATTGTTCTTATTTCTGAAACGTCTTAGATTTCTTGGCCAGGTACTCCAGCAGGTAGGGGTTGAGCACTTTGATGTAAGTGCCTTTCATCCCCAGGGAGCGTGATTCAATGACCCCGGCGCTTTCGAACTTGCGCAGGGCGTTGACAATTACCGAGCGGGTGATCCCCAGCTGGTCGGCGATTTTGCTGGCTACCAGCAGTCCTTCGTCACCGCCCAGCTCTTCAAAGATGTGCTCCACCGCCTCCAGCTCCGAGTAGGAGAGGGTGGCGATGGCCAGTTGAACCACGGCCTTGTTCCTGGCTTCTTCTTCGATTTTTTCCGCCTTGGAGCGCAAGATTTCCATGCCCACCACTGTAGCCCCGGTTTCGGCCAGGATCAGGTCTTCTGCGTCGAACAGCTCGTTGAAGCGGGCCAAAAGCAGGGTTCCCAGGCGCTTGCCTCCCCCGCTGATGGGGATAACGGTGACAATTTTGTTGGTGAAGAGGCAGTTTTCTGTACCCACGAAAACACAGTCGTTAGACTTTTGACGCAAGTTTACACGAGATTCCTCGCTTTTCAGCAGGAATTCATTGTAATCTTCGGGGAACTTGCCTTCCTTCAACACATGGTCTACCATCAGTTCACATTCAAACTCGTCAACTATGGCATACCCCAGGACTTCCCCCTGACGGTCAACGATGTAGCAGTTGGCGTGAATGACGCTCTTCAAAACTTCAGCCACTTCTTGGAAATCTACATGCTGGCCGGCGGTTTTTTGTAGAATTTTGTTGATGCGACGCGTCTTCTCAAGTAAAGGAGAAGAAATCACATCGGTCACCTACCTTTCTCTGCTCTTTTTTCATAAGATGTATTTGCTTAAATCTTTATTTTTAACAATTTTTTGCAATTTATTCCGAACATATTCCCGATCTATAGTGAAGGTTTTCACTTTAGGATCCGGAAGTTCAAAGGAGATGTCTTCCAGGACCTTCTCCAGAATGGTGTGCAGGCGCCGCGCGCCGATATTTTCCATCTCCTGGTTCAGCAAGCAAGCGGTGCTGGCTATCTCTTCAATGGCATCCTGGGAAAATTCCAGCTTCACCCCTTCGGTTTCCAGCAAGGCTGTGTACTGCTTGATCAGGGCGTTATTCGGTTCAACCAGGATCCGTTTAAAATCTTCCTCGGTGAGGCTGTTCAGCTCCACCCTGATGGGAAAGCGGCCCTGCAGTTCCGGAATGAGGTCGGAGGGTTTAGTCATATGAAACGCTCCGGCAGCGATAAACAAAATATAATCCGTCTTCACCGGACCGTACTTGGTCACTACGGTAGACCCTTCCACAATGGGGAGGATGTCTCTTTGCACGCCCTCGCGGGATACATCGGGTCCGGCGCCGTGATAGTCCTTGCCTGCAATCTTGTCTATTTCATCCAGGAAGATTATGCCCAGCTGCTCGGCCCGCTGCACGGCCTCGCTGATAACCGCATCCATATCGATCAGTTTTTGGGCTTCTTCCTGTTTTAAAATTTTCCTGGCTTCAGCTACGGTAACTTTTCTTTTCTTTTTGCGCGGGGGGATGATATTGCCCAGGATATCCTGGAGGTTAACCCCCATCTCTTCTATGCCCTGCCCGGAAACAAACTCAATCATGGGCGGGCGGCGATCTTCCACTTCAATTTCGACCTGCCAAGCTTCCAGTTCCCCGTTTTCCAGCCGCCGCCGCATCACCTGCTGCTCTTCCCGGGCCTGGCGCAATTGCTCCTGGAAACCGGCGTCTTCCGCGGCCTGGTCTTCGAGTTGGACCGGCGGCGCCTGGAATAAAAAGCCCAGGGGGTTGGTGGAGCGGCGTCTTTTCCGGGGCAGGGGCGCCAGCAGCTCCACCAGCCGTTCATTGGCAGCATGGAGCGCCTTGTCCTCCACCTCCAGCATCCGCTCGGCCTGCACGATGCGGATGGCTGTCTCCACCAGATCCCGGATCATTGACTCCACGTCCCGGCCGACGTAGCCCACTTCGGTAAACTTGGTGGCCTCCACTTTAACGAAAGGTGCATTTACCAGCCGGGCCAGGCGCCGGGCTATTTCTGTTTTACCGACCCCGGTAGGCCCGATCATGATAATGTTTTTGGGGACTATTTCATCCTGCATTTCCGGCGGCAGTTTCTTGCGCCGGTAGCGGTTGCGCAAAGCCACCGCCACACAACGCTTTGCTTCCTCCTGCCCCACTATGTAGCGGTCCAGTTCTGCCACGATTTCGCGGGGCGTCAACTCTTCACTGCTCATCTTAATCCAGCCCTTCTACAACTCTTCCACTATAATCCGATCATTAGTATAGATGCAAATCTCTGCCGCTATACCGAGGGCTTGCCGGGCAATTTCCCCGGGGCCAAGGTCGGTATGGCGCAGCAAGGCCTTGGCTGCGGCCAGGGCATATGGCGCCCCGGAACCGACGGCGGCAATATTGTCATCGGGTTCAATTACTTCTCCCGTACCTGAAATCAGCAGCAGCGCCTCTCGCCCGGCCGCAAGCAGCATCGCTTCCAGCCGGCGCAGAACCCGGTCTGTCCGCCATTCCTTGGCCAGCTCTACCGCAGCCCGCTGCAGGTTGCCCTGGTAGCTTTCCAGCTTCCCTTCGAATTTTTCACAAAGAGTCAGAGCATCGGCCACGGATCCGGCATAGCCGGCGATGACCTTTCCCTCGTACAGGCGCCTTACTTTCCGGGCTCCGTGCTTGATCACAGTGCTGTTCCCGAAGGTCACCTGGCCGTCTCCGGCAATGGCCACCCGCTCTCCTTTTTTTACAGCGATAATGGTGGTTCCCTGGAACATCTTCCTCAACTGCCTTCTTTAAATGTCCCGGCGTGGATGGGCCTGCTGGTATACTTTCTGCAGGTGCTCCCGGGTAACATGGGTATAAACCTGGGTCGTGGAAACGCTGACGTGTCCTAAAAGTTCCTGGACCACCCTTAGGTCGGCCCCTCGCTCCAGCATGTGCGTGGCAAATGAATGGCGCAGGGAGTGGGGGGTGATCTTTTCCCGGAGCGAAACCTGCCGGATATACTTTTGAAAGATGAGCCGCACTCCCCGATCGCTTAGCGGGCCGCCCCGATGGTTGATGAAAACTTTATCCGTGGCGGCGCCGTCCCGGTTTAAGGCCAGCAGAGCCGGCCGGACCCGCTGCAAATATTCTTCCAAAATAGCGGCAGCCACCCGGCCCAGGGGCACGATTCGCTCTTTGCTCCCCTTGCCGTAAACCTTTACCAGGCGCTCTTCCAGTTGAAGCGAGTCTAGCTCCAGACCGGCCAGCTCACTGACCCGCAACCCGCAGGCATAGGTGACTTCCAGGATGGCACGGTCTCGAAAACCCAGCAGTGTCCCGCAGTCCGGGGCCTCCAGCAACGCCGCCACCTCGTGGTAGTATAAAAAATGTGGCAGCGTTTTTTCCTGGCGCGGCCTGGCCACGGCAGCCCAGCTGCCGCTTTGCAGCCCGCCCTCCCTTTGGACAAAACGCAAAAATGTGCGCGCTGCCGACAATTTTCGCGCCACGGTGCTGCGGCTATAACCCTGTTCCTTTAACCAGGCCAGGAAGCGGCGCATGCGGTAGTGATCAACAGCGCCCAGGTCTTCGCCATATTGATTTAACAAAGCCAGGAATTGCATGATGTCATTCCGATAGCTTTGCAGGGTTAAAGGTGAAGCGTTTTTTTGAACATCCAGGTATGTCAAAAACCGCTCGAGCCGCTTATGCAAGCTATTTCACCTTGATTCATAGTAGCACAACCGGTATGGTTATGCAAGAGATTGCAGGACTGTTTTTTGAAAAAATTCTATCGATTTCAGAGCGCGCCGGGAAATGGCCTCCTTGCGTTCTTTCTTGGGCACTTTCTCGGATAGTGGTGGAAAGAGGCCAAAATTGATATTCATTGGTTGAAAGTTATCGGCCGAGGCCTTGGATATGAAGCGGGCCAGGCTGCCCAGCGCCGTTTCAGCGGGAAAAACTACCGGCGGGGCGCCTTTCGCCCATGCCACTGCATTAAGGCCGGCAGTCAGTCCCGATGCGGCCGATTCCACGTACCCCTCCACCCCTGAGATCTGCCCGGCAAAAAACAGTCCCGGTTCTCTTTTCATGGCATATGTCTGGCCCAAAATCCGGGGGCCGTTAAGAAATGTATTGCGGTGCATTACCCCGTAGCGAACGAATTCCGCCTGCTCCAGGCCGGGGATCAGGGAAAAAACCCGCTTCTGCTCCGGCCACTTCAGGCGGGTCTGAAAGCCGACCAGGTTATAAAGGGTGGCGGCATGATTGTCCTGCCGCAGCTGCACCACGGCAAATGGCTGCCTGCCGGTGCGGGGGTCAATCAGCCCCACCGGCTTAAGCGGCCCGAAAAGCAGGGTGTCCGGGCCCCGCGAAGCCATCTCTTCCACCGGCATGCAACCCTCAAAAAATTGTTCTTTTTCAAAGTCGTGGCCCTGAAACCTTTCGGCATGGACCAGCTCTTCCCAGAAGGTGCGGTACTGTTCCTCATCCATGGGGCAGTTGAGGTAATCGGCGCCTCCCTTTCCGTAGCGCGAGGCCCTAAAGACTTTATCCATATTGATCGAATCGGCGGTAACAATGGGGGCCGCAGCGTCGAAAAAATAGAGGTAGTCTTCACCGGTGAGTGCAGCCACGGCATCGGCCAGGGCCGGAGAGGTCAGGGGGCCGCTGGCGATAATGGTGGGGCGATGTTCGGGCACCGCCGTTACTTCCCGAATCACAACCTTAATGCGGGGATGCCGGCGCAGCTTGTCGGTAACGCAGGCGGCAAATGCTTCCCGGTCCACGGCCAGGGCCCCTCCTGCGGGGACCCGGTGCGCATCGGCGCAGGCCATGATCAGGGACCCGAGGCGGCGCATCTCTTCCTTGAGCAGGCCCACGGCATTTTTTAAACCTTCCGCCCGCAGTGAATTGCTGCATACCAGTTCGGCAAAAAGCCCGGTATGGTGCGCCGGGGTCATCTTTTCCGGTCTCATTTCAACAAGTTCCACTTCGAGGCCAAAGCGTGCCGCCTGCCAGGCTGCTTCGGCACCGGCCAGGCCGGCTCCGATTACGAGCACTTTTTTCATGCTATCCCTCCGCTGCCGCTCCGGCCAAAACCGGCTCTTTAAAGCCGCAATCCTTGCTGGAGCAGCGTTTAGTTTTATTCTTGCGCCGCACCGTCTCAACCATCAGCGCACCGCAGCGCGGGCATTTTTCCGGCAGCGGTTTATCCCAAACCGAGAAGCGGCATTCGGGGAAGCCGCTGCAGCCGTAAAAAAGCCGCCCCTTTTTGCTGTGCCGCTCCACCAGCATCTTGCCGCAGTGGGGGCAGGGCACCCCTGTTTCTTTAACAATATTCTTGGTATACTTGCATTCCGGGTAGCCCGGGCAGGCCAGGAAGCGTCCAAAACGGCCATGTTTATAAATGAGATGGCGGCCGCACTGCGGGCAGGTTTCGTCGCTGACCTCGGCGGTGAGCTCAATGCGTTTAATTTCCTGTTCCGCCACCGTTAGCCTTTCTTTAAAGGTGCGGTAAAAATCAGTGAGCACATGATCGCGCTTTAACTTTCCAGCGCTGATATCATCGAGTTGAGACTCCATCTTGGCGGTAAAACCGATGTCAATAATCTCCGGAAAATATTGTTTCAGCAGCTCCACCACCACGTACCCCAGCTCCGCCGGCACAAAAACCTTATTTTTCTTTACGACGTAGCCGCGGCCCTGGATCGTCTCGATAATGGGAACATAGGTGCTGGGCCGCCCGATGCCTTTTTCCTCCAGCGTCTTAATGAGGGAGGCCTCGTTGAAGCGGGGAGGCGGCTGGGTGAAATGCTGCTCCGGCAGCAGCTCTATAAGCTTCAGCTTCTGACCTTCCTCCAGGGGTGGAAGAACTGTGTCCGCGTCCCGGTCTTCAGCGCGGTAAAGGACAAGGTAACCCGGAAAGAGGAGAGTTGAGCCGGTGGCTTTTAACGTAAAATCCCCGGCGGCAATAACAACCCGGACCTGGTCGAATACCGCCGGAGCCATCTGGCTGGCCATAAAGCGATCCCAGATGAGCTTATACAACCTGAACTGGTCGCGGGTGAGATACTTTTCCATGTCCGCCGGCTTCCGCTGCACCGAAGTGGGGCGGATCGCTTCATGGGCTTCCTGTGCTCCTTTGCGGGAGCGGTAGTGGGGCGGACTATCGGGGACGAAGTCAGCCCCGAAGGTGTCCCGGATCAGCTCCCTGGCTTCCTTCTGGGACTGCTCGGAAACCCTGGTGGAATCGGTGCGAATATAGGTTACCAGGCCCACGGTCTGGCCCTGGCCGATATTAATTCCTTCGTATAGTTGCTGGGCCAGGGTCATGGTCTTGCGGCTGGTGAAACCTAACTTGGAGGAGGCTTCCTGCTGCAGGCTGCTGGTGGTGAACGGCGGGTAGGGGCGCCGCTGCCGGCGGGTCCGGACAATTTTCTCCACCACGAAATCGGCAGTACGCAGTTCTGCCATAAGCCCGTCCACCTGTTCTTTGCTGCTTAATTCAATTTTTTTACGCTGGCGGCGGTCGAGGAGCGCCTTGAACCGGGCACCGTCGGCGCCGCTTTGCAGCAGCGCCTCCAGGGTCCAATATTCCTGCGGGACAAAACTGTTAATTTCATCTTCCCGGTCGCAGATCAGACGCACCGCCACAGACTGCACCCGCCCGGCACTAAGGCCGCTGCGAATGTTGCGCCAGAGCAGGGGGCTAATCTGGTAGCCGACGAGGCGGTCTAGAATGCGCCGGGCCTGCTGGGCATCAACCCGGTTGAAATCGATGAGGCGTGGATTTTTAAAAGCCTCCTTAATCGCCTCCCTGGTAATCTCGTTAAATTCAACCCGGCAAGGCTGGTTTTCGTCAATTTTTAGGGCCTGCTGCAGGTGCCAGCAGATGGCTTCGCCTTCGCGGTCAGGGTCCGCGGCCAGGTAGACCGTCTTTGCCTTCTTGCCCGCATCTTTTAGCTGCTTTAAGATCTGGCCTTTGCCGCGAATAGTAATATAACGCGGTTTAAACCCTCCTTCAATGTCTATGCCGAGCCGGCTCTTGGGCAAGTCGATAAGATGACCCTGGGAGGCCATCACCTTATAGTTGCGTCCCAGGAACTTGCCAATAGTGCGGGCCTTGGCAGGCGATTCAACGATAACCAGGTTCATGGACAACATCTCTCCTTGAATATAGCATACACACCTATTATGCCTTGATTCATTGTTAGTTCTTGCGTAAAGGGCAAGTTTCTTTCAGGAATTCAGAATCCAGAAGTCAGAATACGATTACCCGCCAAATTCCTAACCTACATTCTAACAACAAACAAGTGTTAATGAAATACAAAAGGCCATCAAAAAGTTTACACCATATTGTTGCTCCTGGCTTCTGGATTCCAGATTTTGCTCCAGCTTCTGCATCCGATAATTAGGCATCTATTTTTCAAACGCTTTCTTAATTCTAACATAATCTATTGCCTGACAAAATATTTTCCAGGCAGCTGCTTGATCCGTCCTTTTAGCTCCAGCTCCAGCAGCAGCGGGCCGATGCGCTCTGCGCTGAGGCCGCTGGAGGCAATGAGCTCATCCATATGCACGGGCCGGTAAGGGATTAAGTCCAAAATTATTTTTTCTTCCCCGGAAACACCGCCCGCGGCGCCTGCTGCCGCAGCCGCTGCTGCAAGGGGAATCAGGGGCAGCTCTTCCAAAATGTCGGCGATAGATTCCACCAAGCGCGCCCCTTCTTTTAACAGCTTATGACAGCCGCGGCTGTAAGGGCTGTCGATAGGACCCGGCACGGCAAAAACCTCCCGGTTCTGCTCCAGGGCATAAGAGGCGGTGATCAGGGCGCCGCTCTTTAGCGGTGCTTCTACTACCACTGTCCCCAGGGCCAGGCCGCTGATAATGCGGTTGCGCTGGGGAAAATGCTGTGGTAAAGGCGGAGTGCCCGGGGGAAACTCACTAAGCACCGCCCCGCTCCCCTGGATCGCTTGCATCAAAGCGGCATTGGAGGGCGGATAACAGCGATCCAGGCCGCAGCCCAGCACGGCCACGGTGCGCCCGCCCCCTTCCAGGGCCCCCCGGTGCGCTGCCGTATCCACCCCCAGGGCCAGGCCGCTGATTACGGCAGCCCCGGCTTGAGCCAGTTCAGCGGCCAGGCGGCCGGCTATGTCCCGGCCGTAGGCCGTGCAGCGCCTGCTGCCCACAATGGCTATGGCCGCAGTTTCGTTAACCCAGCAGCCGCGATAATAAAGTATCGGCGGAGGATGTGTGATCTGGCGCAATAATGAAGGGTAATCGGAGCTTTCCAGGGTAAGACAACCGATGTTTAAGCGCTGCAGGCGGCGCCATTCCGCTTCGGGATTAATTTTACGGCGCTCTTCCAGAAACTTTTCCGCCAGGCCTTTCAATTCCGGTATCTGCTGCAGTTGGGCGGCCCCGGCGTTCCAGGCTTCACGGGCTGTGCCGCAATTCCTGATTAAGGCCCCGATTCGAACGGGGCCTAAAAAGGAGATTCGATTCAACGCATTTAAAAAGATAGTCTGCTCGCTCATCGCTTTCGCGGACAAGTCCCTTGTTTCGTCCAACCCGGGCCGGCACCGGCCGGGTGAAAACGGCTCCTGCTACTATTCGCCCTCCTCTGCTTCCCGGTTATCAACACGCAAAACTCTGTTTTCCCAGGTCCGGATGGTTACTGTATCTTTGCCGATGCCCAGCAGGTAAGTGGGCAGAAGCGGCGTTTTACCGTAGCCGTGCGGTGCGTTGATCAGGTAGGTGGGAATAGCCAGGCCGGAGGTAAAGCCGCGCAGTTTTTCCATGATTTCCAGGCCTTCCTCTACCCGAACGTAGAAATGCGAGGTTCCTTTCACCCGCTTGGGATGAAAGAGGTAGTACGGCCGGACCATAATTTTTAAAAGCTCCTGGTTAAGCTTGCGCATGACAAAAGGATCATTGTTGATCCCTTTCAGCAGCACAGCCTGGTTGCCCAGGGCCACGCCGGCCCGGGCCAGTTTCAGGCAGGCCTCCCGGGCTGCAGGGGTAACTTCCAGGGGATGGTTAAAGTGAGTGTTCACATAAAGGGGCAGGTGCCGGGACAAGATGTCACAGAGCTCATCGTCAATGCGGTAGGGAAGAGTCACCGGGGTGCGTGTCCCGAAGCGCTTTATCTCAACATGCGGTATTGAATCGAGCTCATCCAGCAGCCAGGCAATCCGTTTATTGCTGAGCATAAAGCCGTCGCCGCCGGTCAGGAGCACATCGCGAATCTCCTTGTTATCACGGATATAACGTAGAGCTTCCTCGATCTGCTCCCGGGGAGTGGCCAGGTCTTTTTCGCCAATATTGCGGCGGCGCTGGCAATGGCGGCAATACATGGCGCACTGATTGGTAACATTAACGATGAGACGGTCCGGGTAGCGGCGGGTGATGGCGGGAACCGGGGAAGTATAGGCTTCACCCATGGGATCACTTTCACCGTACGGATCGGTATATTCAAAAAGCTGCGGCACCGCCTGGCGCCGGATGGGGTCGCCGGGGTCATTGGGATCCATCAGGCTGAGATAGTATGGCGATATGGCCCAGCGATAATGCGCTCCGGTGCGGTCAATCTCTTCTATTTCCGAGGGAGTTAAATTGAGGAACTCTTGCAATACCTCTGTGGTCTGAATCCTGTTCTTCAACTGCCAGCGCCAGTCCGCCCACTCTGCGGCGGTGGCGCCGAAATATTTCATCATTTTTTCCTGGTTCTTCTGGATTTCCGGCCAGCGCCCGTACCCGGTGGGCATGCCTTTCAGGGAATGCTGGTATTCGGCGATGGTTTCCTTAAGTTCAGCGGCCCTGTTCAAGGAAATCCTTTGTTTTTCGTCCACCGTATCACTCCTTTCGATGCGATTGGACTTAGATGCAGCCCTCCCGTTGTGTGATTGTTCCAAACTATCTTCCAATTTTTATACTTTTTTAGTATACCATAACTCTTTCCATAAATCAAAAGGGCCTAAAAAATGGAATCGCGTGACTTTGTCGTTATCAGCGCACCCCCGGGAGCTGCGGGGCCGTGATGGCGATTAAATGGCCTGGGCCGCAATCTCTTCAGACCAGTTCAGGCGGCACAGTATATCCAAAAGTTGTACCGCCCCGTCCAGATCTGCCTGATCCACCATTTCAGACGGTGTATGAATGTAGCGGCAGGGAATGGACAAGGCTCCCGTAGGCACCCCGCCGCGGCTGAGATGGATGGCCCCGGCATCGGTGCCGCCCCGCTCCAGCACCTCCAGCTGGTAAGGAATCTGATGCTGTGCAGCCGCTTCCATCATCAGGCGACGCACTTTAGGGCTGCAAATGACGGAGTTATCTTTAACCTTAATGGCCGGGCCTTTGCCCAGGGATACTTCCATCAGGGGCGCTTTGGGGGTATCGCCGGCCCGGGTCACATCCACCGCCAATCCGTATCCCGGCTGGATGCTGTAAGCGGCTGTGGTGGCGCCGCGGAGCCCCACTTCCTCCTGAACGGAAAAAAGAAAGCAAACAGCCTGCGGCAGAGGGACCCCGGCCAAGCGCCGCGCTGTCTCGATCAGGACCGCGCAGCCGGCGCGATCGTCTAAAGCTTTGGCCAGATAGCGCCCGTTTAATGCCACAAAGGGTTGCTCCAGGCAGGCCATATCTCCGATTTGCACCTGTTTTTTTACCTCCGCTGCGTTTTTTGCTCCCAGATCCAGGTAGATCCTGGTCCAGTCCAGCTCACGGAGCTCTTTAATTTTTTCATGGTAAACCGTCCCCACGGCGCCGCTTTTGAAGCGCAGCCGCTGACCGGGCAAAAGGTGCGGGGCCACACCGCCCACCGGGGCGATGCGCACAAAGCCCTGCTCATCAATGTGCGTTACAATTACACCGATTTCATCCATGTGTGCCGACAACAGCAGCGCCGGGGCAGGTCCCTCCCGCACGGCGAAAAGATTGCCCAGGTTGTCGGTAAAAGTGCGATCTACGCTGTCTTTGATCTCCTCCTCGATCAAAGCCCTGATTTCCATCTCCTCCCCGGAGGGGCCGTATGTTTCGCACAAACGCTTCATCAGCGCTTCCATCTCTCATCACCTTCGCTCAGCATTTTTCTTTTAATGGCGCCCCCGTGCATGGCCGTAAGGCGGTAAAACGCAGGCGAGAAGCAGTTGCCCTGCTCCATCCGGGATGCAGCTTTTTATTATCACCCTACGCCCTGGAGCCAGTTCTTGACCAGGGCCACGGTATGAGCAAAGTCACTCTCCTTAAGCAGGCCGTGCGGGGAGTGGATATAGCGGCAGGGAACCGAGACCACGGCCGCTTTTACCCCTTCCCGGGAAAGGGCGATAGCCCCGGCGTCGGTGCTCGCGCCGGTAAAACGGCGGTACTGGTAGGGAATACCCGCCGCTTCGGCTGTATGAACCAGTTCCCGGAGCATTTCCCGATCCACTATCACAGAGCTATCCATAATGCTGATGGCCGGGCCTGCGCCCAACACCGTGCTGGATTGTTCACTCTCTATGCCCGGGGTGTCTGCGGCGGCAGTTCCTTCCAGAACGAGGGCGCGCTGCGGCTGCAGCTTATAAGCCGCCACCAGGGCCCCGCGGGAGCCGATTTCTTCCTGCACGGTAAAAACCGCATCAAAGGGCGGTGTATCAGGATCAAGCAAAAGCTCCAGCAGCACGGCGCAGCCGACCCGGTCATCAAAAGCCTTGCCCCGGAAATATCCTTCACCCACTGCGGTAAAGGTGCTGTCAAAAGTAACGTAATCACCAACCCGGACGTATTTAAGGGCTTCTTCCCTGCTGCTGGCTCCGATATCAATGGATAGCTGATCTTCGGTGAAAGGTTTGCGCCGCTCCCCTGGTTTTTGCAGGTGCACCGCCTTAACCCCAATTACGCCGGGAATAGCGTCCGGACCCACCTTCACCCGCTTGGCCGCCAGTACGCGGGAGTCAATGCTGCCCACTGGTTTGAACTTGAGGTGGCCGCTTTTTTCCACCGCCACCACCATCAACCCTACTTCATCCATATGGGCTGTAAGCATGATCCGTGAATCCCGGGCCGATCCTTTTTTTCGCACGTAAAGGTTGCCCATGGTATCACATTGCAGCACCAGCGGCTGATCCTGCAAAATCTCGACAATGGCCCGGCGGACCCTGGTCTCATCGCCGGATACGCCGGGCAGGTTGGAGAGAGTCTCTAAAAACATGCCAATCCCTCCACAAACCGGCGATCAACACTGCGGGCAAAATGGCTGAGCAAGCGGCCGCAGCCGGTTAAATCAGCGGGGTGAAGCATCTCCACGGCACTGTGCATATAACGGAGCGGGATGGACAGCAGCGCCGAAGGAATGCCTTCCCGGGAAACCTGCGCAGCCCAGGCATCGGTTGAAGATGATGCCGGGATCGGCTCCGGCTGGTATAGAATCCGCTGCTCCCGGGCCAGCTCCTCAAGGAAGCAGGACAGCGCAGGGTGCATGTTCGGCCCCAGGGCAATGGTTACACCCTGTTCCAGTTTAAATACATCAGCGTTGGAAAGGCCCGGCGATTCTCCGTGGGTCACATCAACAGCCACGGCCAAGTCCGGCACCAGGCCGTACGCCGCGGTGAAGGCGCCGCGCAGCCCCACCTCTTCCTGCAGGGTAGCAATAAAGTATAGATCAGCATCATGTTTCATTCCGGCCAGTTCGGCGGCGCAAAATATGGCTGCAGCCACCCCGGCGCGGTTGTCCAGGGATTTGCCGGTGATACAGCCTGTTGGCAGCTTTAACGGTTTCTGCTCCAGGGAAATAAAATCGCCTATGTTTAAACGCTCCAGGGCTTGCTCCCGGGTCAGCCCCAGGTCAATGAAAAGATCCTCGATTTTTAATTCTTTTTTTCGTTCCTTTTCACTAAGCAGGTGGGGCGCCGGGGCGCCGATAACGCCTTTCAAAGGTGTGCGGCCGTGTACCACCACCGCCTGCCCCAGCAAGGTCCGCGGATCAATGCCGCCCACGGGGGTAAAGCGCAGGTAGCCTTCCTCTTCAATTTTGGTGACCATGGCGCCGATTTCATCAATGTGGGTCAACACGGCCAGGGACACCTGGTCTGCGGTCCCATTTTTTTCACCCTGCTTGAAAGCGATAAGGTTGCCAAAGCGGTCCGTTTCCACCCGGTCGGTGTACTGCCGGAAGTGGCGGGCAGCCAAGCTGACCACGTCCTCTTCGGCCCCTGCCACTCCGGCGCTTTCAGAGAGCTCCAGTAAAATATCGATTAGCTGTGCTTCTTTCACGGGCAACCCCCCTCCGTTTCCTTACAGTCTTTCCGCCAGCCCCGCGGCAAGCCGGTAAACCTGTGCGGCCAGCTCCGGCTGCAGCGTCCCGGTACCGCAGGCCGGAGTGATCAGATACTGCCGGCGCAGGAGCGGCTCGCTTACTCCCAGGCGTACCAGCGCTTCTATTTTTTCTTCCCAAAGCCGCTGCAATGAAGCGGGGTTTTCCTGCCACGCTTTCTCCGAGGTGGGGACGATTCCCCAGGCCAGGGCGCCGCCCCTCTTTAAAAAGTTTTCCAGTTCTGCAGCGCAAGCCTGCATTGAAGGAAAAAATTCGTAAGCGTCAAAGCTGACCAGGTCCAGCGGCAGCTCGAAGAGCAGCGACCAATCGGCAGCGGCGCAGCAGTGGACGCCGCTGAAGCAGCCCGCAGCGCGAACAGCCGCAATTATTTCTCCCAGCGCAGCCTGGATCTCCGCTTTGCCCAGCCCGACAGCGCTGGAGCTACCGTAGCTGTATAGCCCTGGATCATCAATAAACAACAGCGCCGGCATGCCTAAAGATTGCAGGCGGGAGGCCTGCCACCGGGCCTGGGCCGCCAGGGTCTTGACCAGCAGTTCCCGCAGGGAGGGGTCATAAAAGGAAGGTTTGCCCGAGGCGTCTGTGACCTGAAATCCCACAGTAACCGGGCCGCTCAGCTGCCCTTTCAAGCAGAGTGTCTCTGCGGGCAGCCGCTCTGCCGCATCAATAAAGCTGTAAAAACCGGCGGCAGCATCATCGGGAAAGGCGAATTCTTCCAGGGCAGACGGATTTTCATCCAGTAGCAGCTCTAAAAGGGAAAGACAGCGCTCTTCCCAGAGGGGGTGTTCATGGTCAAAATGTGGTATGGTGCGCTCCTTCCCGACAAGGATCATCCCGCGTTGAAACAGCGGGGCCAGATACTGCGCCACAAATCCTTCGGCCGCGCTGCGCCGCGGCAGCTGAGGCCAGTGGGGCAGCTGCCGGAAGTATGTAAAAATTAACTGCAGCGCTTCTTCAACATCGGTATGGGGAAGGCTGCCAATGCCGGTAACGCTGCCGAACAGCTTCTCCAGGTTCAAGGGAAAACCTCCTTTTTCACGCGCCAGGGGGCCTCAGCCTTTATCTATAGCGTGCCCCCCGGTACGATTAAGTAGTCAACGGTGCCCCCTTTCCCCAAACCTCTCCTACGGGGGGACCGGTGCACCAATATCGCCATTCCATCTATGCTCCTGCCGCCTATCTCCCGCCGCTACTCTTTCTTCTACGCCTTTTCCTCCGTCCCCTTCAACTGCCGCAGCACCGCCTTGGCGTCGTCCAGTTCGGGCAGCTTTCCGCAGAGGAGGCCGTACTCAATGCTATCCACCAGGGCCTGCCAGCTGGCTTCGATAATATTGGTGGATACCCCCACCGTGCCCCAGGCTTTGCGATCGTCCCTGGATTCGATGAGCACCCGCACCTGCGAACCGGTCCCGTCGGCGCCGTCCAGCACCCTTACCTTGAAATCCATCAGCTTTATTTTCTTTAAGGCGGGGTATACTTCCTCAAGCGCTTTGCGCAAGGCGTTGTCCAAAGCATTGACCGGGCCGTTGCCTTCTGCGGCGGTATGCACTAGCTTCTCCCCCACCCGAACCTTGATGGTGGCTTCCGAATAAAGCTGGCCGCTGGCCCTTTTTTCAACGATCAGGCGGAACCCCTCCAGCTTGAATAAAGGCCGGTACGCCTGCAGCGCTTTTAAGATCAAAAGTTCAAAGGAACCTTCAGCCCCTTCAAACTGGTAACCCTGGTGCTCCAGCTCTTTTATGCGCTGCAGAACAATTTTTGTCTGGGGATGATCTTTTAATAGACCAATATTGTTCTCCTGTGCCTTAAGGAATATGTTGCTGCGTCCGGACAGTTCTGAAACGAGAATGCGGCGCCGGTTGCCTACCCGGTGGGGCTCTACGTGCTCGTATGTTTCAGGGCTTTTGCTGACCGCATCCACATGGATGCCTCCCTTGTGGGTAAAAGCATTAAAGCCCACATACGGCTGCTGCTCAGCAGGCACAATATTGGCCAGCTCGGCCACAAAGCGGGAAAGTTTGGTCAGGCCTTGAAGCTGAGCGGAAGAAACCACGGGCCGCCCCATCTTTAACTGCAGAGTGGGAATGATGGTGCACAGGTTGGCGTTGCCGCAGCGCTCGCCGTAACCGTTAATCGTGCCTTGAATGTGTCCAACGCCATGGCGCACCGCCAGCAGGGTGTTGGCTACCGCCATCCCGGCGTCATCATGGGCATGAATGCCGAGGGGCACGGATACAGCCCGCTTTACAGCGTTCAATATCTCCGCCAACTCCCAGGGCATCAATCCGCCATTAGTATCGCAAAGCACTACCACGTCGGCCCCGTTTCGGGCCGCGGCTTTAATGGTGGCCAGGGCGTATTCCGGGTTGCTTTTAAAGCCGTCAAAAAAGTGCTCGGCATCGTAAATCACTTCCCGGCCCAGGGATTTAAGATAAGCTACCGTATCTTCAATCATGGCCAGGTTTTCTTCCAAAGAAGTGGAGAGGGCGTTATGCACATGAAAGTCCCAGCTCTTGCCAAAAATGGTGACCACTTCTGTTCCCGCGGCCACCAGTTCTTTAATATTCGCATCCGCGGTCACATCGGTATGCGGGCGCCGGGTGCTGCCAAATGCGCAAAGACGAGCCTGCCGCAGCTTAAGCTCCCGGGCCCGTTGGAAAAATTCCAAATCTTTGGGATTGGAACCCGGCCAGCCGCCTTCTATGTAAGAAACACCAAACTCATCCAGCTTTTGCGCGATTTTCAGCTTGTCGCTCACGGAAAAAGAGATCCCTTCCCGCTGCGACCCGTCCCGCAAGGTGGTGTCATAAATGGCAAGGTTAGGCATGGCTGTCTCCCCTGTCGTAAAAAAATAAAATTAAGGGTATTATACTATACCACTAAAGATAAGTCTATTAGTAGGCATGGCTTTCTGTTTACAGGGGCTTATGGGGGGAAGACAGAATCCGGAATCCAGGAGACGGGAGAAAAGCAGTACAGCTCCACGCATTGCCTCTGTCAACCCTGTCAAGAAGGAATCCAGATTTTTTGAGCCTTAACCATCTCGATGCTGCTTTTAAACAGCAGCTTCTCGTTTGACCTGGTGTAGAATACAAAGCCTTTGTAACCGGTTAAATAATGATAGGCTGTGCTGAAAAATTTACTCTTCGAAAAAACTACCAGCGGCTTTTCGGCCCGGTTGACTATATTACAGAAATCAGCGGGACTAACCCTGACAATGGCCCCCGATGCCTTGACAGCCTCGGCCACGGCCGCGGCCGCCGCAGCTCCTCCGGCAGCCGCACCTCCACCATATGACACCTCAACCCATCCTTCCAATTAAAGTAAATTCCCAGAAACTCGAAGTCCACAACGAAAATACAGCGGCCAACAGCCAGATAAGCGGATCCGTGGGCGATTCTCCTTCTCAACGTGGCAGCATGGGCCCTCCTGTTTTCTTCTCCGCTCTCCTGCCTCCCCAATCCGGCACAAATTTACTGCAGAAACCAAGATAAAGCTTCACCACAACGATTCTAAACCTTCAGTACTCATATTCCTCCAGCAGCACGGGCTCATAGCATTCCTGGGGCAGTTCCTGCAAAAAGAGGGACGGCCCCCCGGCCGCGGCATCCCAGTGGCGGTAGTCCTCCCAGTAGGTGGAAAGGGTTAAAAAACGCCGCGCCCGGGTTACGGCCACGTAGAAGAGGCGGCGCTCCTCGGGGATTTCCCGCACGTCGCCGCGGCTGCTGGGGAAGTGTCCCCCGTTCATGCCGATGATAAAAACAGCTTCCCACTCTTTGCCCTTGGCGCTGTGGATGGTGGAGAGAGTGAGGCAGTCACCGGAAGCCAACCCGGCGTCCCCATCGAAAAGGGATTCTTCCAGCACCAGGGATTCCAGGAACCGATCCAGATCCGGAAAACGCTCGCTGTACATGGCCAGCCGTTCTATGCCCCGCAGCCGCTCTTCGTACTGTTCGGGGTAATTTTTGCGCAGGATGGCATCGTAGTTTTCCGCCATGATGCTCTCGATGGCCTGCGCCACTTCCTTGCCACGGGTGCGCGCCTCCCGCAGGGCAGCGCACAAGGCTTCCCAGCCCGCCTTGCCGCGGGAGGGGCCCACCTTGCCCTGCAGGGCCGCTTCCAGGGGATCGCTCTGCTGCCGCAGCTTGGACCACAGCGCGTCGAAGGTCGAAGGCCCCAGACCCGGCTGCAGCGTGGCGATGCGGCGCCAGGCCCCTTCGTCGGCAGGGTTGTAGATCACTTTCAGGTAGGCCAGCACATCCTTGATATGCGCTTTTTGTAAAAATTTCACTCCACCGTAGGTGCGGTAGGGAATACCGCGCCGCACCAGGGCAAATTCCAATTCAGTGGCCAGGTAACTACTGCGGTAAAGGACCGCCATCTCGCGCAGCGGCAGCCCTTCGCGGTGCAACTCCTGAATGCGCTGCGACACGAAAGAGGCTTCCTGGATGGCATTGCGGGCTCCCACAATCCAGGGCTTATCTCCAGGAGGATTTTTAGAGAACAGCCTTTTGTGCAGCTGTTCGCGGTTATAGGAGATGGAGCAGTTGGCCAGCGCCACGATTTCCGGGGTGCTGCGGTAGTTCTGCTCCATGCGCACCACCTGGCAGTGGGGGTATTTTTCCGGAAAAGAGAGTATATTGCCCACGTGGGCGAAGCGGAAGGCGTAAATGGACTGGGCATCGTCGCCGACCACGCAGATGGAGCTGCTGCCGGCAAAAAGGTCGACGATGCGCCCCTGGACCACGTTGGTGTCCTGAAATTCGTCCACCAGGACATGTTTAAAACGCTGCCGGTAGCTTTCCCGGATCTCCGGGTGCTGTTCAAACAGCTCCAGCCAGCATAACAGCAGGTCGTCGAAGTCAAAGGCATTAATCTCTTTCTTTTTCTGCTCGTACAATGCGGCCAGGTTTTGCACCAGCTCCAGGTACTCGATGCGGTAGCAGTAAGCCTCCTCCATCACTTCTTTGATCGTTAAGCCCGAATTGCGGGCCTGGCTGATCACCCGCGCCAGGAAGCCGCCCTTGAGCAGCAGTTTTTTCTCTTCTTCGCCGAGGCTTTGCGAAAGCCCGCTAACCAGCTGCTTTAAAAGGCTCCGGCTGTCATCTTCATCGAGGATGGTAAAATTGCTGCCGCGCCCGGTCAGGGCGGCGTGGCGGCGCAAAATGCGGGCGCCAATACTGTGGAAGGTTCCGGCCCACAGCTCTTGCGGCCAGAAATCCAGCAGCTTTTTAAGGCGCTCTTTCATCTCTTCAGCGGCCTTGTTGGTGAAGGTCAACAGCAAGATCTCTTCCGGGGCGACACCGCATTTAACCAGGTGGGCGGCGCGATAAACCAGGGCCCGAGTTTTCCCCGAGCCGGGCCCCGCCAGCCCCAGCACTACCGGGTCGGAGGCGGTGGCAAAAGCATACTGGGCCTGGTTCAGCTCGCGGTGCAGCCGCGCCAGCCAGGCCTCATCGGCATTTCCATTGAGACGACATCTGTTGTTTTCCACTATTGATATTCCCCTACTGATTATATTTCTCGAAATATGACTTCGTTGCACAGACCGGTTTTCCCTTTTCCACCAAAGGCCCCCTGAAGCCCGGACCCGGCACATTATTATCAGCAGAAAAACTGCAAAATGATCAATGGAAAAAGGGCACCCCGGCTTTTCTGGATGCCCCTTTTAGCCCTGCCAGTAAATAGAAAGGCTAAATTTTCTCGAACTCGTCTTTACCGACCCCGCAGACCGGGCAGACCCAGTCGTCAGGCAGATCTTCAAAAGCTGTTCCCGGCGCGATGCCGGAGCTGTCGTCCCCTTCCGCTGGATCATAGATGTATCCGCAAACCTGGCATTCCCATTTATCCATTTCTTAAGACCTCCTCTCTGGTTCGATTGTCTTTGCTTCTTTTCGAACACGCTAATTGTAGATCATTATAACATGGCTAGCCGCCAATGGAAATATTATCTGTAGACAATGTTTATAAGAATCGCCGTATGCCTGCCCGTTGTTGAAAGGGATTACCGTGTTTCCGGCGAAAATTGTATGTGGCAGTAAAAATAGAACATCTAACCGGGAACACTGGCGCCTGCCATGCCTGGAGCGATATACGTGGGGGAAGCCCTAGTAGCAGCATCCAGTATTTTGGGAACAATTATGCATCCCTTTTTGTGGGGACGCGAGGCTTGTTCGAAAAGGTGGAGGTAAAGCGAGATTGCCTCACCTGGCTCTTAAGTGGCAGGAGGGGTCTCGAGTTGCCGAATGTTTGCAAAAAATAACTGGGGGTATACCGATGCAAGATAATTACGAAGCCGTGCTGGAGCAGGCGCGGCGGCAATTCGCCGAAAAAAACACCATGGAGATGGCCCGGAGCAGCGGCGCCGCCCTATCACTCTACCCGCCCCTGTCGTGGCGCGAATTTACTCTGCCCTATCTGGGCCGCGTCTATCGCATCCTCTGGCCTACCGGAGAGGTTCTCTCCTATAACACGAATAAAGCGGCTCCAACCGCTACTGCCCTGATCCTGCTGCATTACCTGGCCGGCGCCTCCGGGAAGCCGCCGCAGGGCAAATGGCTGCCTTTCAGCCAGCTATGGGGCGGCAGCAGCTATAATGCCGCTTTTGTTAAACGGGCCCTGAAACCCTTAACTGAATTTTTTGGCCACCGGCCGGATTTGTTTAAAAAGCTGCTGCTGGAAAAATTAAATGCCCGCCCCGGCAGGGATGCAAACACCTACCTGGTGATGGCGCTGCCCCGCTTGCCGCTGCTGCTGCGCCTTGAACCCGGGGATCAGGAGGTGCCCGCCAGCGCCTCCATCCTTTTCGACGCCGTGGCCAATGAGTACCTGGTCACCGAAGACCTGGCCGTCCTGGGTGAATCTGCAGCCGCGCGCCTCTTGCGCTGGGGACGGGAACAGGCGGCGGACAAAATTTAAAGGTTCGGCTGGCCATACTCCTTCCGGTTAACCGGGGTCCCAGGGATGGTTGGCCTTTCTGCACCCCGGTTATTGCGCATGCCGGTGATTAAGGCCCCGTTTCCGTCATATTTGGGCCTATTGCTCCGCCAGTAAATCCCTGGCTATGATACGGTCATTCTTGAAAATGATAATTTTGGCTTGATGCTGCCTAAGCGAACTCACAGTTCTAAAATTGATCCGGCTAAGGGCATACGGTTCAGCATGAGGCGTAATCGTAACATCTACTTTATCGGAAATAAATGATAACGCATAGGAGACGATGGCTCCATTCCCGGTAATACTGGATAAGGTCAGGGAAGCAAGGTTGTCGGCTCCAACCCGGGATTCAATCATAAAAAGATTAAAGAATGCATCCAGCTGCTCCCTGGAGCCTTCCTCAGTCACCGTGAGAGCCCCGAACCCCGATACAGACAGCCCCTTTCCCTCGGCAACTTGATAACACTGTGGAGCGCTTACTTCCTTTGAACTAAAACTTAGATTCTCCATCTGCAAAGATAACCGGCTGCCGCCCATTAAAAAACCAGGGCAGATATTTGCATCTAACACAATTTCCTTAAACCGCATCTTTAATACCCCTGAACAGCTACAGGTTGATGCTGCTGCCATATCTCCAGCTTCCTTTCCGCATATTTTTACAAAGTGTAATGGTTTCTTCTCTATAGATTATGAGCCGTATAGACATCTGGTGAAGAGATCAGTAAATATTAATTGGCGGGGACAATCTGCCTTTTTAAATGGACTGATTAGCATCATAATGAAGAAGCAGGTATTCCACTGTCTCTTTCATCTTCATCCGGTTCGACCCTTTTACCAGTATCGCTGCGGAAGGCCCGGTATTTGCCGTCAGCCAATCGTGCAGTTCGTGCCGGTTTATAAAATGCTTGCAACTGCAGCCTCTCGCGCCGGCTGCTCCTTTGCAAATTGATTCCGCCTTTTGCCCAAAGGCACAAATCAAGTCAATTTTTTGCTTCACCATGTATCTGCCTATATCCAGGTGCCCTTTCTGGGAATAATTTCCCAGCTCAAGCATGCTGCCGATAACCGCAATTTTCTTTTTCCCTTTGCCCAGCTCAACCAATACATCTACGGCCGCTTTCACTGCTTCCGGATTGGCATTATACGTATCATCAATTAGCAATACGCCACCGGGCAAGTGGTGTAAATTCATTCTACGGGAGGGGACAGGGTAGCTGCTTAAGCCGGATCTTATCTCTGCCGGGGTAAAACCAAGCCGGTGCGTGACGGCAATGGCAAATAGCGCATTCATGACATTACACAAACCGAAAGCGGGAATAAAGAAAGACTCCCACTTCCCCTTCAGGGTGGCCTGGAAGCCCATCCCTTTATCCAGATAGTAAACCTTAGCGGCGCGGTAGTCCGCCTGCTGCTTAATTCCCACGGTGACTATCTCACCTGAAAAAGATCCGGTATGAAGCAATCTGCTATTGGGATCATCATTATTTACAAAAAGGATCCCGTCGGACTTCATCTGCTCAATTAGGGCCGATTTATGGCGCGCGGTTAAAGTGATGCTGTTGCCAAGTTTACCATAGTGGGCGGTGCCGATGTTGGTTATGACAGCCATATTGGGTTGAATGTAGCGGCAATGCCTTTCCCCCGCATTTTTCCTTCCCATGCCGAATTCCAGGACCACCGCCTGGTGGTGCGGTTCCACCATTTCCGCAATCTTTTTGGTATGGCGGGGCTGATTCCTGTTTTTCAATGTTTTAATGATCGTCCACCTGGTTGACAAAATGGAAGCGATCATTTCTTTCGTTGTGGTTTTACCGGAGCTGCCGGTTATGGCAATCACCGGCCTGTTTAAAATAAGCGGTCCCATTTTTCATACTACCCTTTCTGCACATCTTCCATATTCATGTTCATTGCCTGCTCTCCCGTCGTTCGGTTATTGCTTTGACCACACGTTCCATCCGGGATCCTCTTGATCCTTTTACGAGAACCACGGACTTTCCAGGAAGCGCCTTGCGCAGAAAGGAGGCCGCCTCCCAAGTGTTGTCGAAGGACCATTTTTTGATTTTGCTAGACTTAATCGCTCCGGCAATTTCCCTGGCCAGCTCTCCGACGGTAATAAGCCAATTAATTTTTAGCTCCTCAACTTTTCTGCCTACCTTGCGGTGGTTTTCCAGGGCATATTCGCCCTGCTCAAGCATATCCCCTAAAACCGCGACACTTATTTTTTTCCTGGAAAGCTCCTTCAACACTTCCAGCCCCGCGATAATACTGTCAGGATTGGCGTTGTACGTATCATCGATTAAGACACTTTCTCTCAGGCCCGGAAGGATTTGCAATCTCATTTTGGGCTGGCTAAATCCGGCTAATCCTGCTTTAATTGTCTCTATGTCGAAATTATAGTACCTGGCCGCGGCTATTGCCGCCAGGGCATTATAAACATTGTGACGCCCATAAACGGGAATAAAAAAGTAATGCTTTTTTCCATCTACGGAAGCTCTAAAGTATGTGCCCCTTCCTTTAATCAAAATTTCCGACGCCGTATAGTCGGCCTTGTTTTTTAAGCCGAAATAAACAATTTTTCCTTTAAAGTCTGATAAGTCAATTTTCTTTGTGGCCGGATTATCCGCATTTAGGACCAGGCAGCCGTGCCCAGGCATGCCCTTGATTATATCTGATTTCTCAAGAATGATCTGTTCTAAATTACCCAGGTATTCCACGTGAGCTGGACCAATATTGGTAATAACAGCCACTTCCGGCTGGATGATGCTCGATTGCCGGCCGACCTGGCCCCGCCGGTGCATGCCTATTTCAAAGACCGCAGCCTCGTAGCCATTTTGCAAACGCATGATCTGGGCGGGCAAATACTCGGGCAAGTTCAGGTTCCTTTTGGTTTTATATATTTTCCATCTTCTGGAAAAAATTGAAGCAATCATATGCGTGGTTGTCGTCTTGCCCGATGAACCCGTAACGCCAACTACCGGAATATGGTGCAGCTCACGGAACAGTTTGACCACGCTCCAAAAAGCTTCCCATACATCGTCTACCGTGATCACTGCCGCCGGCACGCCATCATCTTCAAAGAGCTGTTGTTCATAATTTTTTTCCGCAACCACAACTGCTGCGGCGCCATTTTCTATAGCCCTGGAAATATTGCGCTGGCCTGTTTTGCCTCCCTTTACGTCAAAAAACATGTAACCCGGTTTAACCTTGGAGGCCTTGTTGATAAAACCGCTGATCACTGTATTTTGATCGCCTTTGATCCATTTCCCGGACATCGGCTTTAGTAATTGTCGGGCAGCGAAAGAAACCATTGATCCACTCTCTCAATCCAGGTTAAGGGTAAGAAAAAATCACCCTTTTAGTTCCGTTTTTCAGCCACATACCTGGCGTATTCCAAAATGTTCCGGTAAGCCTTCAACAACACGTCTCTGCCATAGGCTTTGCCCAGTGAATTTTTTGTTGATTGCGAGTTGGCTTCGATTAGCCAGAGTTTGTCGTTTGCATCTATGGCGAAATCAATGCCAATTTCAACATATTCTCCATACTTTTTTTCAATACAATCATAAACGCGGAACAAGAACTGTTCAGCTTTTTCCCTGATTTTGTCTACCCTTTCTTGAGGATAGTGCAGCTCATGTTCAAAAAAGTAGTCAAGGGGATAAGCTGCATCGTGCGTGGTTATGGGGGAATGGGGCTTCCCCAGGCGCACCGCTATGCCTGCAATTTCCAGGTTTCCATACCGGTTTCGCTGGAGTTCCGCGCGCATGTCAACAAGCCTGCCGTCAATGGTTAGCAGATCTATGGCCTGCTGGATAACAAACGCTTTGCCCCGGAAAAACTTGTAAACCTCGTCATGCAATGCCGGCAGTCCGTATACAGTATTGATCACCAGCTCGTTTCGGCTGTGCTTGTAATAACTGTAACGGTAGTATTCGTTGTCCTGTTTATCAACCCGCAGCACAAAATCGCCTTTTCGGCCCAAATGTGACTTCAGGTAAACAGAATCATATTGATGCAGCATCTTCTCGATCTCTCGCGGCTTATTTACCGCCACGGTGGTAGGAAGATGGTGCTTTAAAACCTGGTCCTGAGATATTGTTAGATAGAGATCCCACTTGTTAAAGCGCGGGTAATTGATAATAGCGGTCTTATTGTCTGCCAAAACCTCCATAAACATCTCGAATCGATCCCGGTACCTTGAAGGGATGCCCCCCCTCAGGTATAAAACATCCGGCAAGGTGTAATCTTTAGGCAGCCAGAGATTGTACCGGTCATTCCAGCAAACCCCTTTGATCTTGCCCTCCGGCAGCCTTACCCGGTTAATGGAAAAATAAAAATAATCAAGGTTCACCTCTTTGTTGGCTTCCAAAAGAAGTTTTATGCGCGGATTGACAATTTGTTTTTTTAAATGCTGAATGGTTAAATTGCTTACCAATATGGCCATAACGGGGCCCCGGCTGCTGCTCTGATTTTTTAACATGCAGGACCAAGATTCTCCTTCAAACCGGCGTTTAAACATCAATGCCAGTCGATATAGTTACTTTTATATCACTACTTATGCAGTATATTATTTAATGCGCTATTTGTTACTCTCTAAGCCATAAAAAAGGAGGACAGAAGGCATCCAGCCGTATTCCCCGGGAAATCAAGTGAAAGGGCTGGCAGATGCTCCGCCGGAACCAAATATTTAACCATAACATAGTGTATAGTGAACATTGTGCCGCAGCGGCAGTTTCTTTTCTATCACCAGGGCCACAGGCTCTGGATGTTCGCAGTGTCATCTGGAGATATGACGCCGGACCTGGCCCAAAGATGTATATAACTATAAACCTGGAGTGTTGGGATTAGCGTGATGCATGATTATAAACCCCTGGTCGGAGTATTCGTAACCAATTCGGTGATCAAAAAACTGCGCGATCAAAAACCGCCTTTCGATAAGAACGGTTTGCAGGAGGCAAGCCGGGAAGCGCAAGTAACCCTGTATTTCTTTTCGATTAAAGATGTTGACCTGGAGAATCAAATTATTACCGGGACTTATTACAACGAAGAAACAAAAAGATGGGATACAGCTAAATACAATTTTCCTGATGTAATCTATAACCGGAGATCTGAAGGCAGCACGTCAAAGATTAGAAAGTTCAGGGAGAGAGTCGCCGCCCTGGGGATCAAAACGATCAACCCCATTAATGATTTTAACAAGTGGGAGCTCTATTGTTGCCTGGCCATAATGCCGGAGCTGAAAAGTCATTTGCCTCATACCGTACTTTATCACCAGGAGCAGGACATGCGGGACATGCTTAAACAATATCAAACAATTTACCTGAAGCCGGCGGTGGGGCGGTACAGCCGGAAGGTTGTACGGGTCAAGCTCCAGCAGGACAATTTCTTTGAGTACAGTTACGTGGATGACCGCCTAAGGCTGGAAGTTGCCGAAAGCTGGGACCAACTGGCTAATTTCTACCGGCCTTTTTTTAATCGCCGGAAATTCATCGTGCAAGAAGCGATCAATGTGCTTCGCCTCAACGGCCAGCATGTAGATTTCAGGGCAGAGCTGCAGCGGAATGGCCGGGGACAGCTGGAGATTGTGGCCATATCGGCCCGGTTGGCGGCAATGCACTCCCCGGTAACTACCACCCGGGCCGGCACGGCTGTCTATAAGTTTACCGACTTATTTAAAACTATGGCCAACTACTCCGATATGGAGCTAATTATTCTCCATGACCGGGTCTGCGACTTTTTATTAAAAGTATACCGGAACGTGGAGAAAGTCTATGGCATGTTTGGTGATATGGGCATCGACTTTGCTTTAGACCAGCACTTAAATCTCTGGCTAATCGAGTGCAACGCCAAGTCAGCCAAGGTGGCCCTGTTCATGTCCTATGAAGAACCGGTGATTTACCGCTCTTTCCTCAATCCCCTGGAATATGCCAGGTTCCTGGTGGGCTTCGCCCCCGTCAATAATTAAAGCCAATTTCCAGGACGATCAGGCACCAACTCAATCATCCCCCAATAATATACTAATATGATAGCATCGGATATTGCCCCTGATGCTATACCCCGTTAAAATTCTTGTACTGGGTGTCAGGCGGAATAATCAGCATACGCTTGCCGTGGTGATTGCAATAAGAAAGCTCAGAAGAATTACTGTCAGAAACAAGATTGCCGTGATCGGATCAGGAACCGTAGGCCTGGTAGTGGCCGGCTGCCTGGCGGCTGCCGGCTATAAAACCACCTGTATCGATCCATCGCCGGATAAAGTTGCCCGGCTAAACCGCGCGCAAATGCCCACCAACGAGCCCGGATTGGCAGATCTCATCGCCAATGCATTAAGCAAGGGGCTGCTGCGCTTTGAAGCCAACCTGCCTGCAGCGGTATCGCAGTGCGATGTTATCTTCCTGGGTGTTGACCTCCCGGACAGGGATGGAAATTTAATGGTAGATGATCTTTGCGCTGCTGCCAGCTCTATCGGCCGGGCCATGAATAACTATAAAATTATCATCAACAAAGGCACCGTGCCCGTGGGCACAGCCAGGGCCCTGGAGCAGGTTATCCGCGAATCCCAACAGGCGAGAAACACCGCCTATCCGTTCGATGTAATAGCCAATCCCGATTTCTTACGTGAAGGCAGCGCCCTTCAAGACTTCCGCCGCCCCCGGCAGGTTATTTTCGGGGTCACCAACGCCAGGGCTGCCAAAATCATGCGCTTACTCTACCGCTACTACGAATGGCCCCAGGCGCCTCTAATCGTAACAAACCCGGAAACTGCCGAAATGATCAAACTGGCTTCCAACGCCTTCATGGACATAAAAAACGCATTTATCAGCGAAATTTCCAGCCTGTGTGAAATAATGGGCGCTGATATTGCGCAACTGACCAGGGGGATCGGCATGGACGACTGCGTCGGGCCCCATTCTTTAAAGCCGGGGCACGGGGAAAGCTGTTTCCCCAGGGATGCGCGGACTCTGGCCAGGCAGGCCAGAGAAGCCGGCCGCCCACTAAAGCTTGTGGAAGCGGCCATCGCTGTGCAAGGCAAACAAAGTAATCTCGCATAATCGCCTTGATTGCTGCACCAGGAACGGTGACGTTGTTTTCCTTCCCGCGGCAATTATTTCCGCTGTGGGGCTAAAAATATAGCAAAGGTGAGGTTGATCAATTATGGAGAAGCTGGCTATTGTGACCATTTCTATTGGCGATAGGCCCTGGTCAAAATATACCATACCGACCATGGAACATTATGCCCGGACATGCCGGGCTGATTTTTTCGTGGAACGCTTTCCGCCATCGCGGGAAGAGCTGCCCATGCCGGATCTGCCGCAGAAACCCGGGCGGCGCAACAAGATTGCTTATGCGGCAAAAACTTTCTTCCCCTGGAAATACATGACGCAGCATGGCTACGACCGCATCCTTGTCCTGGATGACAGCTGCTGCGTCAGGCGAAGCGCCGAGAGCCTCTTTGATCTTGTGCCGCCCGGCTACTGCGGCATCAAGAAAACTTTACCCCGCCACGCCAGAACATCTTTTAAATGCATCGATGCTTTGGTCAAAAATAAAGTATTACAGGGGGTGGCTTACAATGAAAATTATTACATGAACAGCGGCGTGATGATCTATGACCGGATCTGCACGGAGGCCATCAGTCCCGAGAAAATTGTCTACGCGGCTCCCCTGCTTTTTTGCCGCTATCCTCATCAAACCCTGACTTATTATTTATTTGCGCTGGCCAATGTTCCTCTCTTTTTCTACCCCGGTTCTTTTAATTGCTTGCCGGCAAATGACCTTCCGCCGGAACAGCGAGCGAATCTAACAGATATACACCCCTACCTGAACGATGATACCAGAATATACCATGTTACCGGCAAATATAAAAACCGCACCCTGATCGCACATCAAATATGCGATTATTTTTTCAATGAAGTTTAGCCGGGAATGTTTGACCTTTACCTGGCCTAAAGCAGTCCACTTATTTTTTTTAAATCTTGCGTGGCAATCTCTTGCTCAAAGGCGCTGGCAATGCGGGAATCTATAAATTTGGTCAAAACCAGATCAACATGTAATCTCGGTGAACCTTGCTGCTGCGCAAATAAATGCTTAAAATCCTTGACGGGGCAGATTTTGCGGTAGGAAAGTTTATAGACGCGGAACTGGTCGGCCAGTTGATTGAAGAAAACCCTGGGTTCGATGCCGCCACGCATCAGGAACTTGCTGTCAAACTCGAGCAGGTAGATGATGTTGGGAATATCGCGATTAACTTTGGCCGCTCCCTCCACCACCAGCGGCTCGAAACCCTCCACATCCACCTTAACCAAAAGCATTTGACAGTCGCCAATCTGGTTCATTTCATGGTCGATGCTGGTGGTCGGAACATCGACCCTGATGATGTTGCCCTGGTTTTTCTTCAGCAAAACGCTTGATTTACCCGACCACTCGGTATCGATATAGAAAGAGAGCATCTCCCCGGCACGATTTGACACCGCATAGCACGCAATGGCGAGATCGCGAAGATCATCATTATAAGTCTTTGATTTATTGAGATATTTAAGCAGGCCGGCATTGGCTTCGTAGCCGCGCACTTTTATTTTTGTGTATAAAGGAAGCGCGAACAGGCACTCCCCATAGTTAGATCCGATATCCAGAAAAACATCAACGGGCAAGAAATAGGCACAGGAATAAATGAAAAACTGCACATCGGAGTAATACCTGATCCCTTTCTGCAGCAGCATATTACGGGCGCGGAGATCTTTGGGGTTGACTGCAATCTTGCGCAAACCGCCGCAAATATAGGCAAATTTAGGATTATCAATATGATAGGCCTGCCTTATCGCTTCGTTGACCTTTTTTTGCTCGGCTGACTTATCACGGGCCATAGCGATCATCTCGCATTTATTGATTTAACAGCGCAACACCAATAATCGCTGTTTATTTAGCTAAAACGTCCTGGTAGTGCCTTAGAATCTCCCCGGCCACCCTCTCGAAGGAAAATTTCTCTTCCACAATCCGCCTCCCCCTTTGCGCCATAGCCCGGGCCTCCTGGGGATGGGCAAGCAGATCTTTGATCGCACCGGCAAGGGCGGCCGGGTTGCGGTAATCGCTGATCACGATGCCGTTTATTCGATCTTGAACCACTTCCGGAATACCGCCCCGGTTCATCGTAATTATCGGCGTGCCCGCGGCCATGGCCTCATAGTGGACCCGCCCCAGCGGCTCCGGCCACTGGGAAGGGCAGACAAAAATATCCGCCGCCAGGTAATAGCCGTGGATTTTGTCGGGGGGGACAAACCCGGCAAAAACAATTCTGCCACCTGCCGGCCGGCTCAGCTGGTGGAGGTGGCGCAGATAGCCGCTGTCCGCGTGCTCGCAATCCCCCACAATGACCAGGATAAGATCGGGCATTTCCCGCGCCAGCAATAGAAAGGCTTCGATTAACACGTGCACGCCCTTTTTCCTCAGGATGCGGCCGGTAAAGAGGAGCACCTTTTTATCTTTGAGGCCGTGTGCACGGCGCCAAATTTCCCTGATTGCCTTTCCTTCGGGGGACCAGGCAGGCGGCCAGCGATCCACGGCAACGCCGGAGTACCATAGTTTGACCTTCGGGGCGGCCTCGCCAAAGCGCCGGATTAAGGTTGAAGCAATATAATTGCTAACGGCCAGAATCCGGTCGGAGGCATCGATGACGGCCAGGGCCTCGCTGCGCTTCATTAATGCGGGGCGCATCATTTTATTATGCAGGCTGAGAATAATCCTGCTTCCGGGCGAGGCCTCCTTGATGGGCAGGACATACCGAGGCCGGTTGAATATATGGATCAGCTCGAATTCACCCGACTGCCGCTTTAAATCTGCAGTTATGTCGGCCCAGTAGCTGCCCTTGTTAAAGCGAATGTACAGTATGCTTTCCTGCATCTCCCTTTCTTGAAGGGAAGGATCGGAAATGCTGTACACGGTCAGCTTAAAGTGCTGCGCCAGAAAGTCTTTAATGCCATCAATGAGAATCTGGATGGAGCCGCCCCGGATGGCCGGGACCGGCCCTTTGTCTGAACTGATCAGTGCAATACGCACCTGCAACAACTCATCTCTTTCCCAATAATTTATTCAGCCGGGAATAATGCCTGGCATAACTAAAATTTTTCTTTACATATTGAAGGGCCTTCTGCACCTGCGATTCGTAATAGCGGTCGTCGGCCATCAATTGATCTATTTTCTTCTTCACTTCAAACGGCTCCGCATAAACCGCGGCTTCGCCAAATAAATCGCGGAAT
The DNA here is from genome assembly GCA_029782095.1 of Bacillota bacterium. Lineage (GTDB taxonomy): Bacteria > Bacillota > Dethiobacteria > DTU022 > DTU022 > JAKPEE01. Next base: position 52,285 of record JAKOVL010000131.1, read on the forward strand.
TGATGGGGCAAGATTACCGGCACGCCGACGGCCATTGCTTCGATGATCACACGGCCAAAGGATTCGACCCAGTTGGCATTGGTGAAGTATACAAACACATCCAGCATTGCCAGAAACTCTTGCGGCGGCATCTCTCCAAACTGGTAAACATGCCAGTTTTCCGGCAGCCGCCCCAGGATTTCTTTTGGCGTATCCGCCCCGCCGAGGACGTGCACTTCGTAGTCGGGGGATTCAGGGTAAATGGATAGCAGCTGAGCGGGATCGGCGGGCCATTTAACATACTGTCCCCTGGAATGCCTGCCGATCCTGATTCTGGGGCCGCGAGGCGGCCGCTCTTTCCTGCGCCACTCTTTGACATTAATAATATTGGGCCAATCCTCTGCAGAGAGGTTCAGTCCCTGCAGCTCGCCGGCATGGTGTTCGTAAAGGGCTTTTCTGACCAGGGGTCCAATGGGATGCCACGTGGCGGCCTTGCCAAAGTAGTGCTGTAGGTTTTGCACGCAGGATTGAATGCTGTACAAAACTTTCCCATTTTCCGAGTAATCCCGCTTGGGCGGCTGGTTAACCACCACGACAATATGCGCAGCGTTTACATCAGGCAGGTAGCGCTGCCGCTCCTGCAGCACAGAGGGATGCCTGATAATAAGGAGGTCGCAGTCAACCTCTTCTCCGTAAACCAACATCTGCACGCGGTCCCCGTCCAGCAGCTCTCTGATTTTGAGATCGATAGTGCTGTGAATCCCGAAATCATAGCGCGGCATCTGGATTAATCCGGTCCGAAGGCCCATCCGCTTCTGCGCTTTTATCTCCTCGGCATTGGATGACGTGGTGCCGCCGGGAAGGCGAAAATCAGAAGCAATAATCACATCAAACTGGCGCCGCCCCCGGGATTTGACTTCCCGAACCGGCCACTGCGGCTCCGGAACCGGAAAGAGACGCTTTTTTTGGGGGAAAGGGTAATATAATGACTCTGCCTTCTGATGATAGTAGCTGTAGCTCTCAAAGTATTCCTTGCGCGCCCCCATGAAAAATCCATGATAGCCAAAACTGGCGCTGCCGGTAAGGGATTCGCCGGTTTGCCGCAGGAAGGAAAGGGGCCCGGTGGGCAGATCAACCACGGCATTGGGGCCGAATACTTTCTTGATACGCCGTTTAAATTCACCGTCAGCACCGAAGCGTACCGCATCCCAGTAGCCGATGGCCCGTGTAACCGGAACACGGCGAAACATCAAGGATGACATATTATCGTGAATATAGAAACCCGGGTTTCCGCGACGATGAAACTTTAGATCAGGGGTGACGCGGACCATCTGCGATGTATTGGCCATGACCGCGGGATGATCGAGCAAATGCAGCACCTGCTTCTCAATCTTCAAGGGATGGGACCAGTCATCGGCATCATGGGTGGTGACGAATTCGCCTGTAGCTTCCTTGAGTGCCAGATTTCGCGCCACATAGGTCCCCCGGTTTGACTTAACCCTGATAAACTTTACCCTGTTGTCTTTCTTTTTGAATTTTTTAATTATTTTTGCCGTGTCATCGCTGCTGCCATCATCTACGACCAGCACCTCCAGGTTGGACCAGGTCTGGAAAAGGACTGACTTAAGCGCTGTGCGGATCGTGTTTGCAGCATTATACGCCGGCATAATCACCGATACTTTGGGAAGACTACCGGTCCTCTCAGCCTGTGTTTGCAGCGCAGCATCACCGGGCAACAGGCGATCAATAGCAGGAAGCCCTGCGGAATCATCAAATAAGAGCCCGGGCAGGCCATATAGCTCCAACGCTTTATTGATCCAGGCGATTCGATCTTGCGCAAGCGGTTCAAGGTTTGCCGCTGCCAGGAAAAGATTGGCGTCAGGATGCTTTTTTAATTCGTTAACCAGGGCGGCATAGATATTTTGGGTATCATTGAGCAGATCACAACATTCGGCCGCGATAACAGCAGCCCGGCGCAAACGCAAGGGATCGGTTTCACCATGTATAGCCATGGCCACATATTTTAAAGCCTGCCGCGCGTCCGCTTCATTATACCGGTTGGCGTGCCACAGGGCCAGTTCCCAGGAGGCCAGCCTTTTCCGGTAAAGGTTGGAGTCATCTGCAGCCATTGCTTCCAGCTCCGCGAGGGGCCGGTCGATAAAACCAAGCTTATTCAATTTGTATTGGAGCCGTTCGACCCGGCGTTGGGCTTTCTTCTTCTTTTGAGTCATCACCATATCGCTACAGCAGATCAATTTATAAACCACGGAATACACATTATTATATGTGCGAACAGCTCCAGTAGTGACCGTGAAAACAGGGCTGTTCTTCAGCGGGCTTTCCGGGTGGTTTTTCGATCAAGGCAATAAAGGACATAGCCTGCGGTTAAGCCCCAGATCACCGCACCGATATGGTTGGACATTACACTCTCAATCGGCGTGGCATAAAGATCAGTAGTAGCTACAAATAACTTTGGTATGGCATAGAAGATAAAGCCGGCGTTAAAGCCCAGGATAGCCCCCTTTAACATTATTTTTTCATCCCCGATCAGCAGGACTAGAAAGGCAAAAATAATCCCCAGGAACCCTGACCAGATTAAATGAACCAGCAATGCGTAGGCGGCCTCGAGAAAATTAGCCGGCCTTTCGCCCAGGAGGAGGATAGCGCTCCAGTCCAGGTAGCGATGCGCGGAAAATGAAGCGAGATGAAAGGATAAGAGATCCCACGCCGTCATGGTGATGCCGCCGGCAACGCCTGCCGTAAAGCCCCTGAAAAACCTGTCCATCAAATCACCCTGTTCTATTTTTATATATTTTTCCCATTACTATTGGAATTATCAAGGAAGAAGTGGACCTGAAAAGGAAAAGCTGTTGAAGCGGCACTCTATGCGTAAAAATCTGGCACTTTTTGCAGGAATTACAGCTAAAGCAGTCAAATATTACAAGAAATCACGAACCGGGAGGGGAAACGATGCTGGCCAGGGTCTATTCCTGCACGGTGATAGGCATTGAGGGCATTCCGCTGGAGGTGGAGGTGGACATCGCCGACGGGCTGCCCGCCTTTGATATTATCGGCCTGCCCGACGCCGCAGTTAAGGAAGCGCGGGAGCGGGTCAAGGCGGCCGTCCGCAACAGCGGCTTTAAGTTCCCCTATTGCCGGGTCACGGTCAACCTGGCCCCGGCGGAGTTAAAAAAGGAAGGATCATCCTTCGACCTGGCCATAGCCGCGGCGGTCCTGGCTGCCGGGGGCCAGATCCCCCAATCCGACCTCTTGCAAAGGGCGATCCTGGTGGGGGAGCTCTCACTGGACGGGAAGGTCCGCGGCATCTCCGGCGCCCTGGCCATTGCCGCGTCGCTGTCCCGCCACCCCCGCTTAAAGGATTATACCCTTTACCTGCCCGCCGTAAACAGCGCCGAGGCGGCCTTAATCGATCAGGTTGACGCCAGGGGTGTCACCACTTTAAGGGAACTGGCCGGCCATTTTTGTGAAGAGCACACCCTGCCCCGGGCCAGGACGCAGCTGGATCTCTGGCTTAAAGAAAGCCGCCCCGAGGTCGATTTTAGCGAGGTAAAGGGGCAGGAAACGGCAAAGCGGGCCCTGGAGATCGCCGCGGCTGGCGCCCACAACATTGCCCTTTACGGCCCCCCGGGCAGCGGCAAGACCATGCTGGCACGGCGCCTGCCCACCATCCTTCCCGCCCCCGACCTGGAGGAGATCCTGGAGATTACCCGCATTCACAGCGTGGCCGGCAAGCTTCCGCCAGGCAAACCCCTTCTGACCCGGCGCCCCTTTCGCAGCCCCCACCACAGCGCCTCCGCTGCCGGCATCATCGGCGGAGGCAAGGTGCCCCGGCCGGGAGAGGTGAGTCTGGCCCACCGGGGAGTGCTCTTCTTCGACGAACTGCCCGAGTACAGCCGCGATGTCCTGGAAGCCCTGCGCCAGCCGCTGGAAGACCGCTGCGTTACCGTTACCCGGGTTTCCGCCACCATCACTTACCCGGCTGATTTCATCTTTGTGGCGTCAATGAATCCCTGTCCGTGCGGCAATTACGGGGACCCCAGGCAAGAATGCCGCTGCAGCCCCACCCAGGTGCAGCGCTATCGCTCCCGCCTGTCGGGCCCCCTTTTGGACCGCATCGACCTGCAGGTGGAGGTGCCCCGCATCGACATCGCCCAGCTGGAGCAGAAGCGGAGCGGCGAAAGCTCGGAAGCCATCCGGGAGCGGGTGGTTAAGGCGCGGGAGATCCAGCGGCAGCGCTACAAAAGGGTTAAAATCCTGGCCAACTCGGGCCTGCGCGCCCGCCACTTCGAAAAATACTGCCCCATGACGAAAGAAGCCCGGCAGCTTCTGCACCGGGCCTTCGGGCAGCTTAATTTTTCCATGCGCGCCCACGACCGCATCATCAAGGTGGCCCGCACCATCGCCGACCTGGCCGGCGTTGACATTATCGAAGCCCCCCACATCGCCGAAGCGATCCAGTACCGCAGCCTCGACCGCCAAACGTGACAATGGGGACGGGGCAATTTTGTCACATTTTCTAAATAAGCTGGTGATTGTATTATGAGCAGGCAGCCCAGGGTGAGAAGCGAAACGGGATTATACCATATAACTTTTAGAGGCATAAACAAACAAAATATTTTTGAAGAAGACAAAGACTATCAAAAGCTTATGGAATTGCTGGTTAAGATAAAAAAAGAAATAGAATTCAAAATTTATGCCTATACATTTATGCCCAACCACGTTCATTTGCTCTTTCAAGAAAAAGAAACAGGAGACAGCACTATTGCCATGCACAAATTGTTAACGACCTATGCCGGCTGGTATAATAAAAAATATGCTAGATGTGACAGCCTCTTTGGAAGCCGATTCGCCAGTAAACCGGTCGAGGAAGAGAAACATTTGTTTTCCTTGGTTAGATATATCCACCAAAACCCAATCAGAGCCGGCATCGTCAGCAATATAAATGATTATAGATGGAGCAGCTTTCAAGATTATCTTTGTGGAAATGAATGGCCAGCAGTTCTTACAGATACTTCATATTTATTGAGCTATTTATCAACAGACAAAGACGAGGCTATCCAAGATTTTATCAGATTACACAATGAAATGGTCACAGAAAACCATGAAATTGGTTACAGCCGCAGGATAACTGCTGAAGAAATCAGATCCAGGATAATGGCTATTTTGAATGGCAAAGAGCCTCATACCATAGCTTCATTGCCAAAGCATGAAAGAAACTCTATCTTAAAGAGGCTAAGAGAAAAAGAAGGTTTCTCGATCAGGCAAATCGAAAGAGCAACAGGAATATCCAGGGGAATCATCTCAAGGATTAAATGATGTGACAAAATTGCCCCGTCCCCAATGACACAAATGTAACCATAGACATACATTGAGAATATAGTATAGGGTAAGGCTTATCCTTATGGAAAGTAATATGGTGTCTGTCTAATGAAGACATGCCAGAAAGGAGTTAAAAGTTTTTTGAATTTGGACAGTCAAACACCGGAGGAAAACTGGAAACCACAAGATACTATTACCAATGGCCGCCTTCAGGAAATTCGCTTTTGGGTAACGATCATGAAAGAACACTCCCTGTTTATTGCGGCCGGCTTACCCTGCGATCAACCCCAGTTAATTGCGGAGGCTCGCGCCTTTTTTCAGCGCTTTAAAGCCCTGGAAGCCAAAGTGAAGCATGCAACAGTTATTGGCCCCAAGCTGCTGGCGGAGATCATCAACGCGGTCAAGGCTTTGATTGCTTTCAAACGCGGGCTCCTTAAAATGATTCTCCAGTGCCAGATACGGACTGCCATATTGCCGCTGTTCCTTGATCATATTACCCGTGAAGCCATCCACTTCTTGGAGATACTGGTCAATCCGCCAAAACCGGTGAACTCTATACGACAAATTCTAGAGAGGGCTGTATTCTGGCTGCGTATTATGAAAGAGCATATCGAGTTTATCATTCACTTGCTTGATCCTTCTGAACGCCAGCTTATCGAACAGGCCGAAGCGTTCCTGGAGGTATTTCGCAGGTTGCTGGAGACAGCCCGCGACCTGGAGTCAATGTCGGAAGCGGATCCCCGGTTTTTCAATGCCGCTGTACGGTTTATCTTCGAAGTAAATGACCGAACCAACGAACTTCGCGATTTTAAAGCGCTGGCCCATGAGCTGGTTGTCCTCTGCCGGGTGCTGAGCATTATTCCGGATCCTGTTGTCACCGACCACGTTCGCAGGGAAGCAGATAAATTTCTAAAAGAGCTTGAAGCATTCAAGTCTGTAACGAATATCTGTGAATCATTACAGTCTCAAAATGCAAATAATTAACCGGGATTCACAGGTTCATAATAACGGCCGGAGGTTTAAACTTTAAACCATCCGGCCTAATTTTTTTTGATGAATGCATTGATTAATGAAAAAATTATTTCGGAATAAATGGCTCAATCTAACCTGCAGACAATTCTTTTGATCATAGGATATCAGGATGGATAAACAATAAAATGACAGCTTCTTCTACAGTAGCCGCCCGGTCAAGAGCTGTTAAAGCAGCGGAGCCATTTGCGGCTGCTGTCCGCGACGATCAGCGCGCATACTTGCGGAAGGTGCTTACCAGAGCCTGCTGCGGCAGCTTTTGGAGCAACTCTTTGGGAATTTCTCCGGGGCTTAAGGCCTTCGCTCCACGGGGCCGCAATATTTTGACCCGGATCGCCTCCATAATGCGGGCCAAATCCAGGTCTTTGATACACCTGGCGCCGCAGGTGAAGCAGGAGGCGCAAATCCAGGGGGTTTTACTGTTAATCAGCTTCTCTTCCTGCCCCATCTGCAGGTAGAGCAATACCTCCCGGGGGAGCAGGTCCATGGCCGAAACAACCGGGCACCCGGCCGTGCATTTCCCGCATTGAATGCACTTGTAAAAGTCCTGGCCGCTTCTTTCCATAATTTCGCTGTGCAGCTTCTTCACTGGGTTGCCCTGTTTTTGCATTAGCTCATAACCTCCTGCTCTTCCAGGTTTAGCGCTGCCGCCAGGGGTTCGCTGAAAAAGGAGATCTTCAACTTCCCATCTTTAACCGCGGGTGTTTGTTCCAGGTTGTAGCGGCAGAGGGGGCAGGCGGTGGTCAATTCTTCCGCCCCGTATTCCAGCGCCATGTCAACGATCTTATTTGCGGTGTCTTCCATAACCTGCTGCTCCGTTACCGCCAGGTATGCCCCGCAGCACTTGTTGCGAAAAGGAAAGGTAATCACTTCCGCTCCCAGGGCCTGCAGGAAGTCCTCCATAATGCGGGGCTTTTCCGGGTTGTCAAAGGCCATTTCCTTGGCCGGGCGCAGCAGCATGCATCCGTAATAAGCCGCCAAACGGCGCCCTTCCAGGGGTGCTCTAACCTTTTCTTTAAGCGCCTCCCAGCCCAGTTCATCCCGTAAAAGTTCCAGGTAGTGCAGTACCGGCGTTTCCCCGGGATACTCCTGCTCCAGGCTGTAGCTCACCTTATCCCTGGCGTCTTTATCCGCAGCCAGCCTTACCCCGGTGCGCTTGAGCACATGATGGCAGGCGGAGCACAGGGTAACCACGGGCTTCTGTTGGGCCTTATACAGCGCCCTGGCCGGCGAAACCAGGGTTATAAGCTCATCTTCGGCCAGGGGAAAAACTGCACCGCAGCACTGCCATTCGTCGATCTCTTTAAGGGGCAGCCCCAGAGCAGCAGCAGCTGTTAAAGCTGTTTTTTCCATGATGGAAGCTGTTTTATCCTTGAGGGTGCACCCCGGGAAGTAGAGGTAATCCAAATCTTACACCTCCAGAGCTTTTTTATCAATTGCTGCAGTTTGTAATTTTATAAATTCATTATAACACATGTAAATATTCTTTTTACGACTATTGTTCCGATTCAGGCGCCGCCGCGCTGCCGTCCCAGCTCTCCCCGTTGAAAAAATGTATCGATTATTATAGACATCATTCTCTTTTTAGGAGACAAAAACCTTTTACCGGCGCACAAAATTTTTGTTTTTTCAGTAAGGGAGCAGTTGGCATCTGCCTATACTAATAAGGCCTTCGCCTGCGGCATATAAATTTTACCAGGGGGAGGATATTCCAATGAAAAATAAGCGTTTCCTGCGGTTGATTGGGGCTGCACTGGCAGTGATGGTGCTGTTCTGCGGCTGCGGGACCCGGGAGGAAGCAAAGGAGAAGCTGGAACAGGGCCAGGAGGAGCTGCAGCCGGAACCTCCGCTTACTCTAACTTACCTGGGCCAGGCTGCTTTTGAGCTAAATTATATGGTTAAGATTCTGATGGATCCGTACAGCCCCAGCCTCGGGTACGGTACCATCGCCACGGAAGCCGACCTGGTTACGGTCAGCCACAACCATTTTGATCACGATTATGTTGAAGGGGGCGGCCCCAACGCCGTAACCCTTTATGGCGTGGACCGGGACAGCGGCGACTGGAACCGGATTGTACACCATTTTGCCGGCCTGAACATTTACACCGTGGGCACCTACCATGATGACCGGGAAGGGGCGTGGCTGGGAAAAAACAGCATCTTTGTAGTGGAGACGGCGATCCTGCGCCTGGCCCACCTGGGCGACCTGGGGCACCTCCTGGGAGAAGAGGAGAAGGAGCTGCTCGGCTCCATCGATATCCTGCTCATCCCTGTAGGCGGCCATTATACCCTGCCGCCCGACAAGGCGCTGCAGCTAATTGAAGAGCTGGCCCCGGCGGTGGCCATACCGATGCATTACCGCAGCGAACACTTCCCTGAGCGAAACCTGGGCACCCTGGCCGATTTCTTAAACCTGGAGCTGCCCTTTCCGGTGATCCACCAGGGGCACACGGTCCAGTTCGAAGCCGGAACGCTGCCGCAGTCAACCGAAATCTGGGTCATGTCTTACCGGCAGCCGGAGCGGTGATTGCTGCTCCGCCGAAAAAACAGCGCGGCGGCCGCCACCCCCGGTATAGTTTCTATCCCGGAATTCCTGCCGCCGTCCAGGCCAAATCAACCGCCTCGCCGGGGCTGGCGGCATGGACGATTCCTCCCTCCAGGGGGCAGGGCGGCTTTATGATCCAGGTTTTGAGACCGATGACAGGCTTGCCCATTTTAAGGGCCAGGGCCACCTCGGAAAGGGTGCCGTATTCACCGCCCACGGCGATTAACGCATCGGCAGTCCGGGCGATGATGGCGTTGCGGGCTTCGCCCAGGCCAGTCGCTACGGCCATGGTGAGATAGCGGTTGCCGCCGCGCGGGTCATGGCCTGGCAAAATGCCCAGCGCCGCCCCTCCGGCACTGCGGGCTCCTTTGGCAGCCGCTTCCATGACCCCGCTCCCGCCGCCGCAGATGAGCACACCCCCGCGCCGGGCAATTTCCGCGCCCGTTTCCTCGGCCAGGGCGGCGATCTCTCCATTGCAGCGGGAAGCGCCAACTACCGCAATATAAATCATGGCTGCTCCTCCTTCCGCCACCAGTATAGCACACCGGAACCGCGGTGAATAATAGGCTCATCACTAGAAAAGGGCAGGGGGATAAAGTGCCCGCAGGTGCGGCAGCCCAAATTGTTATAAAAAAAGGAGGCCTCCCTCGGGGACGGCCTCCATCTGTTTATCGGAAAAAGACGTGGTTGCCTATTTTCTTAGTGACCGGGCGGCTGCGCACCCATTGATCATCGGTTAAATCGGGGTTATAAAAACCGGTGGCGCCACCTGTAGGATCCAAGCCCGAAAGCGCCAGGCGGACGGCCCGGTATGCGCTATCATTGGCCGGCAAGTTGATCCGGCCGTCAAGAACCGGCGAGTACTGGTAACAGCCATCTATAACCTGCAGGATTACTTCCTTTATCGTATCAGGGTAACGCGAATCTTTAACCCTGTTTAACACCGATGCAGCCACCGCCACCTGGCCCACGAAAGGTTCCCCGGCCGCTTCGGCATGCACCAGCCGGGCAAACACGTCCATCTCTTCCGGGGACAACCTGGGCGGCACCTTTGCTTTTTCTTTTCCGCTCAATAGGAAAGCCTCCCTTAATTCTAAGCGATATAAGCGGCGGCAGCAGGACAGCCCGTTATCAGCCGCACACTCGCTTACATCAATATTGTATGTACATGTCCGTTAACGGTTACAAACTATTCCTCTAAAGTTTTTAGCGATAGAATATGCAGCGTAACGGCGGAAGCAATAAGCAGCAGTAAAAGTCGAATGGACCAGTGATCGAAAACTAGAAACACCGATAAGAGAATGGTGGTCCAAAGAAGGATCAGGGCGGTAATTTTCACCTTTAACGGTATCGCCTTTTTTTCCTGGTAATTACTGATGTATTTGCCAAATAATTTGTTCGTAACGAGCCAGCGATAAAACTTTGGCGAGCTATGGACATAGCAGGCTGCCGCCAAAAGCAAAAATGGCGTTGTGGGCAGCACCGGCAAAAAAATGCCCATGAGGCCCAGTCCCACAGAAATGGTCCCAGCAGCAATCAAAAATAACTTTTTTAATGCGAGCATTTTCGAAGGACCTTCCCCATATACCTTCTCTTCTTCTTAACTTCGCTGTATTATAATACATAATAAACGTCATGTTCAACAACCTGTAAACAGGGCGCGGCCGGCGGGGAATTATTTTAGATAACAAAACAAAATAGGGGGCTGTCTCAAAGGGCAGCCCCCTGGAATCATGATGAGGGGATAGTCTAGCGGAAGAAAACGTGGTTGCCGATGACTGTCGTCACGGGCTGGCTGCGTACCCACTGGTTGGTGGTTTTAGCCGGGTTATAAAAACCGGTGGCGCCCAGGGAGGGATCAAAGCCATTTAGCGCATCGTTTGTGGCGTTTATGGCGGTCTGGCCGGCGGGGAGGTTGATGGTGCCGTTTTGGACAGGGCAGTACTGGTAATAGCCGCCCGAAACCTGGTAGATCACTCCCGACACGGTGTTGGGGTAGCGGGGATCTTTAACCCTGTTTAAAACAGTAGCGGCCACGGCCACCTGTCCCAGGTAGGGCTCGCCCCCCGCTTCAGCCCGGACCAGGCGGGCCAGCAGATCCCTTTCCGCCGCGGATATGTTTATTACTGGAGCCTGCGGCGCCGGCTGGGAGGGGGCGCTGCTGCCTTCGCCGGGAATTGTTAATATCTGGCCGGGATAAATCAGGGCGGTGTTGGTGATGCCGCTGGCCTGGGCAATGGCGGCCACGGTGCTGCCATAGTACTGGGAAATAAGCCACAGTGTTTCACCGGGGGCGACCCGGTGCTTGTTGGGGATAACCAGCAGTTGCCCGGGATAGATCAGGCTGGCGTTGGCTAGGTTATTGGCCTTGCTGATGGCGGCCACGGAAGAGCCGTACTGCTGCGCGATCAGCCATACCGTCTCGCCGCGCTGCACGGTATGGTTAATGGCCGCTTCCGCTGCGGCTGAACCGAGGAACACCAGGCACAGGGAAATTAACAGGATTTTTTTCATTTTTTTGAACACTTTAAGTAATACCTCCTTTGCTTCGCCTCCGGGGTTAGCTGACGGGTTGGGGAAAGGAGTTATCCCCCCGCTTGCGCGGTTCACCCCTGAAATGGTTCCCCCGTACAATTATTGATTCGGCGTTATGTAAACCTTATTATAGTTAACAAAAAAGAGCCTGACAAACAGGCTCTTTCGGGATATTCCTTAATCTTTGTTAAGGACCTATAACATTATGTTAACATAATTTAATTTTTGGCCTTTATGAGGGTGATGGTAAAAAAACCGCGCTGCAGGTAGAATCAGCCAGGCAATACATTTTGAATATGTTTAATCGCCTGCACCTGCAGGTTCTCTGGGTCCAGTAAAACCGCCAGAAAATCGAAGCGGCAGGGCCTGTCGCCGCCGTAAACTTTTTGCAAGTAATACAAGGCCAGCCTTTTTAATCTTTTGAGCTTGGACGGGGTCATGGATTCCAGGGCCGCGGTGAGTTCGCTCCCGGTATTGGTGCGTACTTCGCAGAAAACCAGCATGGAGCCTTCCCGGGCGATAATATCGATTTCACCCAGGGGGCAGCGAAAATTAAGCTCTTCGATGGCATAGCCTTTTTCTTCCAGGTGCGCCCGCGCTGCCGCTTCGCCGGCCGCGCCTACCGCCAGCCGCCGCCGGGTCATGGGTACCTCTCCCCCTGCCGCTTCAATCCAGGCAGGTCAAAGGAGAGCCGGTGCTCCGGGCAAGGGCCAAAGCGGGCCAGGGCCAGGCGATGTTCGGTGGTGGCATAACCTTTGTGCCGTTCAAACCCGTATTCCGGGTAGCGGCGATGCAGTTCAAGCATGTAGCGATCCCGGGTGACTTTGGCGATGACAGAGGCAGCGGCAATGGAAAGGGAGCGGCTGTCCCCCCGCACAATTGCCTTTTGCTGCAAATGCAGACCCCGGATGGGATATCCGTCCACCAGGACAGCCCCGGGGGCAACCTTCAGCGCCGCTATGGCCCGGCGCATGGCCAGCATGAGCGCACCGAATATATTCAGCTCCTCGATTTCGGCCACGCTGGCGAAAGCGGCAGCTGTGGCCACCGCCCGGTCCATGATCTGCTCGTAAAGGGCTTCCCGTGCAGCCGGGGCAAGCTGCTTGGAATCATTTAACCCGCTAATCACCGTATGCGGCGGCAAAATCACGGCGGCGGCAACCACCGGCCCCGCCAGGGGGCCGCGCCCGGCTTCATCCACTCCGGCCACATGCTTCACGCCTCTGTTCCAGAATATTCGCTCTTCGGTCAGCATGCCCTGCAGCCGCTCTTCTTCCCGCTGCAGCTGCAGCCGGCGCCGGCGGTAGCGATGCAGAAGGCGGCGGGCACCGGCACGGCGGTCTTCTGCCAGGGCCGCTTCCTCGTCCGCGCTGAGCGAAGGGGTCTGCTCCAGGTAGGCCGCCACCTGCTCCAGGCTCATCTTTTCAAACTGCATTTGAGCGTCTCCCCTCTCGCCTTCCACAGCTTACCTCCCCCTTCTCACTTCCCAATTCTCACTTTTCACATCTCAATGGGGCGGGGCTTCCAGGGTCAACCGGCCCAGCCTGCCGTTTTGAAAATCGCTGAGTACCCGTGCGGCGGCCCGTTCCAGGTCGATTTTTCCTTCCGCCTGCAGGAAACCCGATATGGCCCCGATCTGCTCCAGCATGGCGGCCGGTTCGCCGGGCTTCAGGCCGGGGTAGCGCTTCAGCAGTGCAGCTTCATGGTCTCGTTCCAGAAATGCGGCCAGCAGCCACAGGGACATCTCCTGCAAACCCAAGCGGTCGGGGGGCAGGGCCCCCACCACAGCCAGGGGCATGGCGGTGTCCCCGGATATATTGGGCCAGAGTACACCCGGCGTATCCAGGAGCTCCACCCCGGGCAAAAGGCGGATCCACTGCCGCCCGCGTGTAATCCCGGGGCGGTTGCCGGTGCGGGCCGGCGCACGCTTCACCAGGAAGTTGATCAGGGTTGATTTGCCCACGTTGGGAATACCGGCGATCATCAGGCGAAGGGGCCTCCGGATCCGGCCCGAGCGCAGCGCCTGCCCCTGGCGCTGCAGGTATTTCAGCAGGCGCACAGCCGACCGGGGGTCATGGACGCTAAAAGGCAGCGCCTCCTCTTGCTGCTGCTGAAAAAAAGAAAGCCACCGGGCATTCATTTCAGGTTCGCCCCGGTCGGCTTTGTGCAGCAAAACTAAGCGGCGCTTGCCGCCGATAAGCCTGGTTAACACCGGATTACGGCTGCTGGCGGGAATGCGGGCGTCCAGCAGCTCCAGCACCAGGTCCACCAGCTTCAAGTCTTCCTTGAGCTGACGCAGGGCTCGGGCCATGTTGCCGGGAAACCACTGGCCTCTCATTGCCGCTCCACCTTGTGGTCAAGCATTCTAGCTTCCCAGGGAGGCCAGAAAACCAGGATAGCCCGGCCTTTGATCCTTTCCAGCGAAACAAACCCGACCCGCGGATCACGGCTGTCCAGGCTGTTGTGGCGGTAATCCCCCATCAAGAAGTAGGTGCCGGGGGGCACCTCCACCGGTCCAAAGTTTGGCTGCTGCTCCATTCCGTCCAGCAAGTAAGGTTCGTTCACAGCTTCGCCGTTGCGGTAGACGACTCCGTCGCGTATTTCAAGGATATCGCCGCCCACAGCGATGACCCGCTTGATAAAATCGCGCCTCGGCTCATACTCAAAAACTACAATATCCCCTGGACGCGGCTCGTCAAAGCGGTAAATTAGCTTGTTGACCACCACACGCTCATAATCTTCCAGGGTAGGATACATAGAGCGCCCTTCCACCACGAATACTTCCAGGAGAAAGAAACGGATGATCAGGGCCAGAAGTACGGCGACCGCAATGGAGCGGATCCATTCCCATACTTCTTTTGATCTATTCATTTCAAACCATCCCTAACATTAGTTAGATACGCTCTTTGATGCGGGCCGCTTTACCGGTACGCTTGCGCAGGTAATAAAGTTTGGCCCGGCGCACCTTTCCCCGCTTGACCACCTCGATCCGGCTGATTACCGGGGAATGCACGGGGAAAATCCTTTCTACCCCGATGCCGTAAGTGACGCGGCGCACGGTAAAGGTCTCCTTGAGGCCGCTGCCCTGCCGCCGGATGACCACGCCCTCAAAAACCTGGGTCCGCTCCCTTGTGCCTTCCACCACCTTGACGTGGACGCGCACGGTGTCACCGGGAGAAAACTTGGGAATATCTTCTTTTAAATACTGTTTTTCCACTTCTTTAATCAGGTCCATCTGTAGGTTCACACCTTTCTCTAACCTGCTGCCCGGCAGGTTTAATCTTACGCGGTACTGCCTCAATTTACTCTTTTTCATCGCCCCTGTCAAGGGCGGCTGCCAGCTCCGGTTCAAGCTGACTCAGGTATTCCCGCTCCTCCTGGGAGAGACGGGCCTTTTTCAACAGGTCAGGCCGGCGCTGAAGAGTCCGCTCCAGCGATTTCCGGCGGCGCCAGTCTGCAATGGCGGCATGGTTGCCCGAAAGGAGCACTTCCGGCACCGCCATGCCACGAAATTCCGGCGGCCGGGTATACTGCGGGTATTCCAGGAGCGAGTTGCTGAATGATTCTTCCTCCACGGACTGTTCAGGCAAAAAGCCGGGGATCAGGCGCACCACCGCATCGGTAATCACCGCTGCCGCCAGCTCCCCGCCGGTTAAGATATAGTCGCCAATGGAGATTTCATCATCTACCAGGGCCTGCCTCACCCGTTCATCCACACCCTCGTAGCGGCCGCAGATCAAAATGAGGTGGCTCTCACGGGAAAGCTCCCGGGCCAGGGACTGGTTAAAGATTCGGCCCTGGGGCGACAATAGTATGACCCGGGATGAAGCGGTTCCCGCCCCGCTTTTCAGGTGCTCCACCGCGGCAAAGAGCGGTTCCGGTTTAAACACCATCCCGCATCCGCCGCCGTAGGGGGAGTCGTCCACCTGGCGATGCTTCCCTGCGGCGAAAAGGCGCAGGTCTACCAGGTTGATCTGTACAACTCCCTGCTCCAGGGCCCGTTTAATCATGCTCTCGCTGAAAGGCCCCTGAAAAATTGAGGGGAATATGGTCACTATGTCAATTTTCATCAGGAATGCACCCGCTACAGATCGGTTAACCCTTCCGGAAGCTCGACCACCATGCGGCCTGCTGCCAGATCAATTTGCTTAATAAACTGCTTTACCGCCGGCAGCAAAAACTCTTTGCCATTGCCGGATTTTTGCCTGACCCGGTAAAGATCATGACCGCCGGTAGGGATGACCTCCGCAACTTCCCCCATCAGCTCCCCCGCGCCGGTATAAACCTGGAGTCCTTCAATCTGATCGAAGAAATAGTGCCCTTCAGGCAGCTTTACCCGTTCGGCTTTCGGAATAAAGAGCATCCCGCCGGCGAGGCGGCCCGCCTGCTCGCGGTTGTCAACCCCGCAGAACTTTAACAGCCAAAAACGGCCGTATAGCGAGGCCCGCTCCACTTTCAGCCGATGGCGCTTTCCGTTTAACTCCAGGGCTACCCGATCCAGCTCGCGGCAGCGTTCGGGGTAGTCGGTGTACGGAAAAACCTTCAGCAGCCCGGCAACCCCGTGCGGCGAAAGGATTTTCCCGATAGCCACCTCTTCCTTCAAGTCTTCCATCACAACAACCATCCCTTTGGCGTGCCGGGGTCCCCGGAAAAACCGGGATTACTGCACTATTTCCACCATTGCCCGTTTATTCGCCCCCATGGCGGCGGCGCTGATCACGGTACGGATAGATTTGGCGATGCGGCCTTGCTTCCCGATTACTTTGCCCATATCTTCGGGGGCAACCTTCAACTCCAGCAGGATGGAGCGTTCCCCGTCAATCTGCCTCACTTCCACCTGATCGGGATGATCCACCAGAGCCCGAGCAATATGCTCCAGCAACTGTTTCATTTCATGTCAACCTCCCGGCGTTCTATTTGATCAGGCCGGCCTTGTCAAACAGCTCTTTGACCGTATCGGACGGCCTGGCTCCACGGGATAGCCACTGCAGTGCCTTTTCCTCGTCCACCTGGAAGGTGGTCGGCTTGGTGGTAGGGTTGTAATACCCTATTTCCTCGATAAACCTGCCGTCCCGCGGAAAACGGGAATCAGCGACGACGATGCGGTAAAACGGCTTCTTCTTGGCACCCATTCTTTTTAACCTTATTCTGACTGACAACTGGTTCACCTCCGTGTTCGTTTACTGTGAAATTAATCTATAGCAGCGATTCAGCCGCATGATCCCCCAGGAGAGGGATGCTGACTGGCAGCACCAGTAAAAAACATTAGAAAAAGGGAAATCCCCGTTTTCCTTTTTTCAGCTTCTTTAACCGGCCCTGCTTCTCCAGGTTCCCCATCTGTTTAAACATCTTCTGCATCTGGGAGAACTGGTTAAGCAGGCGATTCACCTCCTGAACCGTAGTGCCGCTGCCCCGGGCTATGCGGCGCCTGCGGCTGCTGTTGATTATGGAAGGATTATGCCGCTCCTCCCTGGTCATGGAGCCGATGATGGCTTCAACCCGGGTAAATTGTTTTTCACTTAAGGAAAGCTTCTTTATCTCTGGGGGAACGGCCCCTCCGGGCAGCATCTCCAGAATCTGATCCAGCGGGCCCATGGAGCGCAGCTGCTGCAGTTGATCGCGAAAATCCTCCAGGGTAAATTCCTGGCGGCGCAGCTTCTTTTCCAGTTCCCGCGCCTTCTCTCTATCCATGGCCGCTTCGGCCTTCTCGATCAGCGAAAGCACATCCCCCATCCCCAGGATGCGGGAGGCCAACCGTTCGGGGTGAAACGGCTCCAGGGCATCCACCTTTTCGCCTACCCCGGCAAATTTAACCGGACAGCCGGTCACGGCCCGCACGGAGAGGGCGGCGCCGCCGCGGGTATCGCCGTCCAGCTTGGTCAGAACAATCCCGGTCAGCCCCACCGACTCGTGAAATGCGGCCGCCGCATTGACCGCGTCCTGGCCGGTCATGGCGTCCACCACCAGGAGCACCTCGGTCGGCTTGACCGCAGCCTTGATCTCTTTAAGCTCTTCCATCATGGCTTCGTCTAAGTGCAGCCGGCCCGCAGTATCGATGATCACATGGTCGTTTCCTTCCCGGGAGGCCTGTTTGAGCGCCCCGTTGCAGATCTCTACGGGCGCGGCCCCACTGAGGCTGTAGCAGGGCAGCTCCACCGATTTACTTAAAACCTCCAGCTGCTGCACCGCGCCGGGCCGGTAAATATCGGCTGCCGCCAGCAGGGGGCTGCGCCCACCCTTCTTCAACTGCAGCGCCAGTTTGACCGCGGTAGTAGTCTTGCCGGATCCCTGCAGGCCCACCATCATGATCACCGTCGGGGGGTGAGGGGCGGTGGCGAGGCGGCTTTGCTCCTGCCCCATCAGGCGGGTCAACTCCTGGTGGACAATCTTGACCACCTGCTGCCCGGGAGTGAGGCTGCTTAAGACTTCCTGGCCCACGGCCCGCTCCCGTATGGAAGCAACAAAATCCTTGACCACCTTGAAGTTAACATCCGCCTCCAGCAAAGCGAGGCGAATTTCGCGCATGGCCGCGTCCACGTCTTTTTCGCTTAGCTTTCCCTTGCCGCGCAGTTTTTTTAAAGTTCGCTGCAACTTTTCCGCCAGGTTGGCAAACATATAACACCCTCACATTTAATCATTGTTCACACCCAGGCTAACCGCTATTCCCTTCGCCCTGGCAAAGGGGGCAGGGGGGATTTAATCAGTATACCAGGGTGGCAGCTCCATTTTACACCATCTCTTTACCATGTTTGAAAATCCCCCTAAATCCCCATTTAAGAAAGGGGGCTTGCGCGGGCCGCCATTCTTTTTTCTTCTCTCCCCGCTGCCAGGTTGGTGCCGGGAGCAGCCCCGGATGGGGGAAGGCCGGCACCGGGGACATACAGCAACTGCTACTGCTCGTTCTTCTGGCGCAGCTCCCGCACGATCTCTTTAAGCCGCTCCAGGTCGGCGCGGTCCGGCTGCCCTTTCTGCAAGATACGATCTGCTTCCAGCAGTCGCTCCTGCTGGAAGTGAAAGAGACTGTACAGACCCAGCTTTTTTTCGAACGCTTCAATGGAGGAGAGGGCCCGGCGGATCAAATCATGCACCGCCTGCCGGCTCACACCATATTCCTGCGCAATCTCACCCAAAGAAAGATTGTCGCTGAAATACAATTTTAAAACTTCCTGCTGCCGCCCGGTTAAGAGGGGACTGTAAATGTCATAAAGCACGTTGATCCGGTTGAGCCGTTCGAGCATGGCGCCCCCGTAAAGGAAAAATACTTTACGCCATATTGTAGCAAAAAAAAAGAGAAAATGCAAATGTTGTAGGATCGCAGAATAAGTGAAAATCATCGCGGATTAAATGAAAAAAGTTGCTGAATAAATGAAATGATTTTCATCTTATACGAAAGATCCATTACTGAATCTTTACATAATAGCCATTTTTTACTACCATCGTGCTCAGGACTTCGAAGAACCGTTATATGGCCTTCATCTATAAGTTTCATCAATTGTTTGTTAGAGATTTTTAGGATCTCTTTCGCCTCTTTCATGCCTATAGCTTGGTTTAATCTTTGTCTTAATTCATATAACTGTTCTTTATAAAAAAGTATTATCTCAAGCTGTTCTTGAACAGTAAAGTCTAACATCCCACTCACAACAAAGTAAACAATCGATTCCGCTCGGACATTTAAATAAAAACATGCCCCTAATAATGAAACATATTTTCCATCAGAAAAGCATGAGTCTCTAATTTTTATGTCCTTTATTTCGAAGAAATCACTTATGTCCCAATATAACGCAAGATATTCTTCAAACGCATACCTAACAAAGTCAAATCTTAATAGTTCCGAGTCAAAGTAAAACCGTCTGTATAAGTAAGCGATACGTTTATTATTTAAAGTTTTTTTGCTATCGCTCATCTTACACCATGAAAGAAATTCGAAAAAATTTATGGGCCAGTTATGAAAGATCAAGGTTACTAATTCTAATAACTCATGACGTGTTGAATTATCAAGTGTAAAAATAGACGATTTACCACCAAGGAGTATCGTGATTGATTTAGAAATTGTGATAATAAGTGAAAAGAATTCATCATAAGACAGACAATTGAGCAGATGGTTTTCTATATTTCTTTCATGTTCCGAAGGATATTTAGGAAAGTAAAACCGGCTATTGATTTTATGATACGGGTCTTCTACAGGGGTTATTGGTGATTGTAGGTAATTATATGAGCACGGGCAGTAACTTATATTTTGCCTGTCCCATCTGATTTTCTTACCGCAATCAGGACATGTGTCAATGAGTAGTACTCCATGATAAAAGCATGTAGTGTATAATGAATAATCCCATGCTTTCCTAATATACATAGATTCTTTTAGACATAATGGACATATTCGAGTGTTATATGGTTGTATATAATTCCGAGGAACAGAGAAATTATAAATTTTGTAACGTCCTTTATCATCTCGAGGATAAGCCATGCTTTTTAAAATATCCGGATTTGTTGAAGTGATTATTGATAGTTTGGTGAAATTTGTACTTTCGGCTTCAAATATAAAGTACTCTTTCAGCCCTGCTAGTGACAATATGAATTTTGGAGATTTATAAAGATTCAATTGAGAAAGACGCAATAGATAACCTAACAATGCTTCGTCAGGTTTTGGCATGTCGGTTAATACTAGCTTTACTTCCGCTTCCAATGTGCTCTCCTAAATAGTAGCTATCAAACGCTTCCCGAAAAAAGTGAAGCTCGTTATCTGAAAACTCACGAGATATTCTCTTGCGATACATGAATAGTGTTTTTTTAGGACTTTTTTTAAGTTCAATGTCCCCATGCCGTTTTCGCAAAGTATCGAGCAGCTGGTAATACTTAAAAGGCCAATCATCAAAGACTGCATATGATTGGGTTAATATTTCATGCAATAAAGTATTCTGCACATAGGGTAATAAATACCTTCCATGTTGAGCATAGTTTGTTGTTAGAACCTGGCTAGCTATGAAAAATAATATTAACAAAAAGTTGTTTAAAGTGAGTTTGTCTAAAGGATGGTCACAATTATTATAAACTTTGTAGTTCACAACTGCATGGATATGCCTGGAAAGCTTTAATTCATGGTTCTGAAGTTTCGGGGGTTTTATTGATCTAAAATCATACTCACACTTACATATTGCTACATGGCTCCGCCTCCATGAGATTTTAGTTCCACAAACGGGGCAAGACTCGATTAACAAGCAGTTGTGCTTGGGGCAGGTTGTAACCGGACTTAATTCCCAGATAATACGACAATAAGGAGATTCTTTAAGGCACACCGGACAAATCCTAACGTTGTTTAGCAGAATAAACTTACGATGGAGGGGGTGTCCCAGAAAAAAGGTTAATTTTGAAGAAACAGAGGGGTAAGCACGGCTCATTAACTGATCAATGCTTACCCCTGTCAGTGTAGCAATAGACTCAAAAATATGTTTATTTGTACTGGTAATAAAAGTGAAGTCATTCAGACCAATTACTTTCAGCATTGGAAGAATACTATGATAACAATTATTCTCCGCGAGCCGAAGCAGATAGCCTCGCAGGCTTTCGTCAACCTTGGGGCAAAATGTCACTACTAATTGTTTGCTTTTTTTCAAAACATCTGGGCCTCAATTTTTATTTAAGATAAACTAAATATTTCAGAGTCAGTTATTGGTTTAGCGTTTATTCTTTTACCCATCGCATCTACATAATCCGTACTCTCCTGGATTGGCATGATCTCGACTTCATTAATGTCTATCTCAAAAGGATTTTTTGAGTCACATTGAAAAAAAGAATAATCCAAAAAAGGCTTATATGATTGATAAGCTTTAGCAAAATCTGATAATATCATCCTCTCTCGCGATTCTCTAAGGGCGTTCTTATATGCTTCACATGTTAAGTTTACAATTACTCTTGGACAGCCTTGCGTAGCACTGAATAAGCGGAAAGCCATCTCAATTTCTTCAAGCTTTGGGGGCTCTTCGATAGGAATTCTTTCACCTAACATTTTAAGAAATTTGAGGAAGGCAATATCAAATCGAAAATAATGTAACGTTACCCAGATTGAAAATCGACTTGCAAGTTGTTTGTTTTGAAAAAAAATTATATCGGCATCAGGCATTCCAGCTATGACGGTAGCAACTTTTGTCCGGTTAATCAAACTCTTGAGATATTCAGAAGCATCATTTACCTGCCACCGTCTATCGATAAAATGATGGAACTCGTCCAGCATGATGATTTCGACTTCACAATGCTCTATGTATTTAATGATCCTAGAAGTTAACACCTGCGTGTTACCATGGGTAAATCCCGGGTCGCCAAATTCTTCTAAAATTGTTGAAGCGAGTGATTTAGGTGTCGCTTTCGGCGGTACTTCTACATATAAAGCTGGAATTATTAAACGGCCATCCTCTGATTTCCTTCGAGGGTTTTTCTTTAGGTGCTGTTTTAACAATTCCGTTTTACCGCTTCCAGCAAGACCTCGTATATACATACACTGCGGCTCTCTCCGAATTTTAGATACAGATTGGCAATCACTTATTTGAGACTCAATTTCAATTAATCTATGTGTTGGGATGCGATTTACTTTCTCCCAGAATAAAGATTCACGTTGTTTTATGCTTAGGTGTTTATAACTGGTATGCATCTGTTATCCCTCCAATCCATATTCTTCTAAATCTGTAGTGTCTAAATCCCCTTCTTCAATCACTATGGATTTAAGATAACTACCCTTTTTTCTCGATGGATCTAAAATGAGATCGGTTGATTTTTTTCTGTTACTTACGCCTTTCTTAAGCCGCACGATCTTTCTCTTCAGTTTTTTATTTTTTGAATATTCTTCTTCTATTAGTTTCGCTAAACGTTCTTTCGCATCAATCAAATGGTGTATATCGACTTTGCTTTGCGCAGTCATCCTTGCGAATCGCCTAAGGACATTATGATGAAAAAGTGTAAGTCCGCTAGCATATTGTCTAGCGATAGCTGGCACCACAATATATTTATTGTTAAAGCTGTCCCACACATAAACAGTTGAAATATCTGTCTCGTCAACTTTAACAATAACTTTGTCCGTTTTGTTATAAAGCCTCCTTCTCAATAAGCCAAGCTCTTTGCTGTTATACTTAAGCCCAAAAAGTTCAATACCATAGTGAAAAAGTGTTCTTTCAACTTTTCTTCCAAGCAAAATATTTAATGCTTCCAGATTGGGCGGAACTTCTGGTGGGTAGCGTTTTATACCACTGGCCCATACGCGTGCAGGAGTATCATTCAGACCCTTATGTAAAGTATGATGATAGATGTCAACAATCCATAAGTGTAGCATTCTCATAAAAGCTTCGAGCGAAATTAACGCATCTTTTTCGGGATTATAATCACCTCTTTTGAAAATATTCGAAAAAGTGGTGCCTCGAAGTTGATGAATTAGATCTTGCTGTACTGTTCGAAATAGCCTTTCTATGTGAGGCTTATACCAGGGCACTCTTGGCGGATTAAACAGAAGTTCAATATTTAATTGCCTGCATGCATCCTTCAAGTGTGCAGATTTAAATTCTGGCGCATTGTCAGTGATTAACACACCAGGAATCCCGTAGTTTTCCCATTTTTTCTTAATGTCAGGGTAAAGCTCATAAATGTAGTTCTTGTTGTTGATTGCATGCTTGAGGCATTGCATTACAGACAAATAGGAGGGATGAGAATAATCTACATAAAAGCCACAAAATGTCTTTGAATACACATCAACAATACTAGTAAAATAAGGCCTTCCTAATAATTGCATAGTATTTTCATCTACGACAATAAGATCCAGTGGTGTATGATCAAACTCTACCCTTTCCAAAGGCCTGCTGACAGCAATTCCTCCTTCAGTGGCGCGAAAGATTCTATCAGCGACTTTTTT
Organism: Bacillota bacterium; assembly: GCA_029782095.1. Lineage (GTDB taxonomy): Bacteria > Bacillota > Dethiobacteria > DTU022 > DTU022 > JAKPEE01. Next base: position 75,603 of record JAKOVL010000131.1, read on the forward strand.
ACCTTCGCGCGCGACCATAACTTCATAGGGATCAAGCTTATTAATAAAACGATAAACTGTATGTTCAGATGGTATCTTCAATTTTTGGGAATAATTTGCATCTTCATTTTCGATTTTTATTTGGCGCAACACAGAATGATATACTGCTTTGACCGGTTTACGTTGCCTTGTAAGATACTCTGACTCGATTTTTTCTTCAATAATTTCTCTAACTCGAGGTTGGATCTTACTGCGACGGCCACGTAAATGATATTTTGGAATTAATGCCCTAATATCGAAGCCAGCATTTTTGCAAGCAATATACCAGCGTCTTAAAGTAGACCAGCTGGGGGGGTTCAGATCGTTCACTTCTCTGGAGACTTTCAATATTATTGGTTCTAAAGATCTTTTTGTTAACGTTGATAATTTAGCTTTTACTATAGCTGTTGTATAAGCATAACGACGTTTTGCCTCATCTTTTAGATGTTCCGGCAAATTTGTAAAGTCAGGCGTTAGTTCGTTTAGCTTTACTTGTTCAATATCTTTTGGGTCAGTAATAATAGTTAATTCTTGATTAATGTGGTGTTTTATCAGTTCGTCAGAATGTATCGTCCATAATTGATTGGTTTGCATGTTCCTCAAACCAATGGAAGATCCCGAACGGCTCAGGACAACAAATTGTTGGGAGTTGAAAATTATTATTGTTCCAACGGGGAAGTCATAATCAGCCATTTCTTCCAAACTCCTCTTTTGACAGTGATAACAAACAATTATCATTTATTGGCTTCATTAAATCAACCTCGATAATATTTCTAAACATAAGTGCGTATAAAGAATTTATTGTAAAACCATGCTCCATAAACATTTTAGCGACATCGACAAAAAGCATTTTTTGGTCATTGCTAAAAATGGTTTTACATAAGTCTATATGTTGTGGGGTGACTGGTGATTTTGCATAGTAGTACAAAAGTCTAACATTGTCAAGTTTTGGTTGAACCCTTATTTCTGCATCCGTTATTATTCGAAATTCTAGATTGTTTAGATCGCAAATCCATTTGATTATCTCAAAATAACTTAAACTTTCTTTTTGCAGCTTGGAAGCTGGTTTAACTTCTATTACTAAATCCCTTTCAGCCGTAATGGTCTTAATCAATAAATCCGGGGTATAGTGATGTTCTTTGCCGTTAAAAAAATATTTAATTCTCAAAGGTTGCTCCCAGTATTCTTTCACTAGCGGATTCATTTCTAAATAATACAGTAAGTTCCATTCATTTTGAGCTTCCCAATGTACAATTCGGTCCATTTTAATGCTTGGAAAACACCCTGTGATTAGCAATCCTCTATTTTTAATTTTTCTAACAGGTTGATACGGAACTTTAAATGTAGCATACTCAATGGAGTATTTTATATCATCGAAAGAATTTGCCAACACTTACTAAGCTCCTTTCTAAGCTCCTTTGTAATTGTAAGAGTTTTGTATGATTTTGTATTCTACAAAATTATAAAAAATCCTTCTTTCATATTACAATTTTTTTCTGTCTGCTCAGTACTACTTTGTACTATATTTTGTAGCATTAAATTTTAACATGTAGTATAATCGAGATAAATTAAAAAGAGGGATGTAATCATGGAGGATTATAAAGAATTTCTACATCTTGAACCAGATCCTCAAAAAATCAAGGCAGTTCGCAAAGCGATCGGCGTAAGGCAAGAGGATGTTGCAAGATTTATTAATGTTCGGCCGTCAACTTACAGTGCGTATGAACAAGCGACACGAAAGATTCCTATCAAAGTATTTATTTTAATTGCTAATGTTCTGGGAGTGGATCCCGTAAACCTGTTAAAGAACCCTGTCCACGAGAAAAGAAAAGAATATCAAAAAGAGCTTTCTAAAATAGCTGATAGCCTGATACTAAAGGACGGCAAATCAACCATTATTAAAGATGTAGAGTTGACTGATGAAGTAATTTATGTAATGAGAGAAAAAATTAAAACTTTAATGGACAATATTGACCATGAAGACAGCCACTTGTTTTTTAAAGTTTCCTCTGCTTTTTTCTCTTTGTTTGAGATATATCCAATTTTTATCACATCAAATTTGAACATTTTCAAGGAAACAATTTATAAAAACCTATTCCAACTTTCAACCCGGGATATTTCTCTCTTTATACACGCTTTCTATTTCACTACCAATACTGTTGAATATCTCAAAGATCCAGACAATATTTTTGTTTATTATTATAAAAACTCATATATCTTGAAAGAAGCCAAGTTGTCCGAAACATTTATTTTCCCACCACCGCTAATTTTCCTTGAGGAAATACGTGAAAAAGAATAATTAGTAACTACCACCTTCTAGTGCAAAGAAAAAATTATTGGGGGTTTAATATGGGCATTTAGCGGATATGCGGGCTTTAAGCCTCGAACAGTTCGAGCCACTCGCTTCTGTTGTTTAGTTTGAATATCCTCAACAATATGCAGGAGGGGGATATAAATGAGTAGCTATCAAAATCTATTTGTTTTTAATCGTTTTCCTATTAACAAAGAGTGTTTTTTTAATTTAATAGATATGGTTGACAGCGAAGACGCTAGTGTATTTTCTGACTTATATATAATTCCAAGAACATTTGACAAGATTTATTTTACGATGACTGCTCGAGAATTAAGAAACGTTGCCCACCGTAGGGGAGACCCTAAATTAGCTGATTATTTCCCAGAATATGATGCGATTTTCAGCATTCCAGGTCGTTGTATTGTTTTACATATTCCTGCAATGTCTGAAAAGATCTCAAGTATTCCTCTCCGAGCCGATGATCCCGAGGGTAAAATTCTTTTTACTATCTATCTTTTTAGATGCCTATTCCACGAGCTTGGTCATGCACATCACTTCAGCGAGATAATTATGAATGCTGCATTTTCGGATAATAATGACTTAAAGGAATATAGTGATGCTGAGCTTGAAGATGTAGCGAATGAATACAATGATCAATATTCGAAAAAGTTCTTTAGCATTCTCAGAGCAAAACATGTTGATTTAAAGCAATTGGCAGATCAATTGTTTTATTGGCCAAAGCTGAAGCCACTTGTTTCATCCCCAAGGGATAAAGCTCAAAGGTTATAGAGATGACTCAATAAAACTGATCTTCGACAGCTAGTTGATGAAAAAAAGTTGAAATCCTTACCACATCAAGCTTGCTAGACACCAGTTTAAAAAACAGGCGTGTTATTGTAGCCGTTCCTTAAAGAATGTTCGGTCGGGTTTTCGATACCCTAAATTACAAAAATGCAGTAGTTATTTTATGTAAAATAATCATTTTGTTCTTTGACATCAAGATAGATATCAGGCGAGAAGCCGACCAGGTTGAGCACCCGTGGCACCTTAAAATGGCGGCTGAAAGCACGGCGGAACAACTTAACGCCCTGGATTTAACTGCGTGAGAATACATCCATCCGGCGTAAATATGTAGGAATAAGTAAGCTCGACCGATTCACATTTGTTAAAATCAAAATCAACTTCGCCATTGGCCGACAGCCGCAAAACGTCGCGATGAGCCACTCTTAAAATAACCTTATCGTCACTTTTAGGCTTGCGTTTTTGCACAATCAAAAGGATAGGGTTAACAGCTACGTCAGGAAACACTACCCTTGCAATTTCCTCTATGTTGATAATCTCAAGTATGCTCCCTACCCCTCCGGGTTTAAACAACTCCCTCAAGTTAGCGCTGTCGTTGCTTTCCAATAAGGACAGCGGTAAGACAAACCCGAGGACGCCATACTCTTTAAGCCATTTTTTTAACGCTTTGTAAACAAAAAGGGTTGATAGGTTACTGCGGACAGATACTGCTTTATAAAAATCTTCCTCAAGCTGGCCATACTTTTTAACCTGACGCTCCGACCTTACATAAGGCGGATTTCCAATAATTAAATCATAAGTGTTGCTATCTATCTCATCCCACTCGTTTACATAGAAAAAAATATTTTTCACCGCTATAGCGTCGTTGCTTGTCACCACAATATCCGGAAGCCCTATTCTTTTCATTTCTTCCGAAAACGGAAGCAGACGCCAAAGTATCTGCATCTGGGCCAGCGAAGCCGCTACGGGGTTCAAGTCATTACCTTTTATCTTTGATATTTCTTCACATATCCTTTGATAAGATATCTCGTTGCGACGAACGCTATCCCCATACTTTATCTCAAAATACTCAACCAGGAAAGTGCCTGTCCCGCAGGCAGGGTCCATAACATGCCCCCCAGACGTATACTGCAAGCACCTCTCAATAAGAAACCTTGCAACAGACGGCAAAGTATAGACCTGCCCATGCTTTTTCCGCAAAGATGAATCAATTACCCTTTGATATATGCCGCTAAGAATATCCTCCCGAACTGTCCTGAAATTGTAAAACGACAGGTAATAAAGCACCCGCTCTATATAATCCGAAAGAAATACAGAAGTACTGTCAAAAACCCAGTCGTATTCAGTCTCGGAAAAAATTGTGTCATAAATTTTTACGCCTTCTTCGCACGCTCTTCTTATTAAAGATGGATAAAGCTCGCTAAAATAGTTACGAGCCTCATTAAAAACTTTCACCCCGCCGTTGCATAGATATTTTTTTGTCCCAAAGAAACTATGATCTTCAAAGAATCGAAGCATTAAAATACGAGACAATATCAGCAAGGTGGTGTCCATCGCTATACGCTCAAACACCTTGTTTTTATCTGCATCACTCATAGATGGCCTGTAATTCAAAAGAGGCAGCACGTCTAAAACCAGCTTGAAGCTATTGGGATACTTGTAATACATCTTCCTTAATGCCTTAATATCTTTGCGATAAGAATTGATATTGTCGGCGTTGGGAAGAGGGCTTTTAACAAAGAACGGCTTAAAAGAAATATCTAGATTGTCACCATATTTGCTTTTAAAGTCATTTAGCATTTGATCAAGCGGAGCCAAATAATCGTTTTCTATCTGCTTTAACGCAGTGACGCACCCGTTTAACAACAGATGAAAACTCTTTTGCAAGTCATCATAAAAACGCTTTTTGTTTTCTGCCGAATCTAAATCAATACTGGCTATCCACTTTTCGTTGCCGCCTCTAAATTCAAGAAGCGGGCCTTGCAACACTGCATAGTCTCTATGGAGACTCTTGCAGGCATCAAAAAAGAAAGCGGGATCAAAATTCCGCAATTCAATTACCGTATCTTCATACTCTTTATGTCCCGGCTTAAGATGACGGCAAACCCATGTCTCGGGGTCGATCATAATAAACCATTCGGTGTCCGAGGTCACATATTTAGATTTTTCCAAGAAAATTCTTTCTCTGCTCGATGCATCTTTAAAAATACCAGGTTCGTCTTTTGCCTCTACAATCAGCCAGCAGCTAAGAACCAATCCGTTATCTAATCGCACCGATACCTGTACATCCGGGATGTTGCGCGAACGCAACCTCGCAGACGGAGTAGCCACATCCGTATAAATTTCTTCGCTTCTATGTCCAAAAACCGATATGAGCAAATTCTTAATCGACGAATACATATTGCGCTCCATCCCGGGGCCGGTGAGTTTTATTTCATTAATATACCTTTGAACGTTCCTTATAACATTAGCGGGCACTTAAAAACCCCCTTTATTAAACTACTCCTAGCAGCCTGTGTGATTATTAAAGCTAAAATCAGCTGTGCCGTTATTAATTAACCCATAACATAGGGCGCATAAAAGCTAAATTTTGATTAAACAGCAGCCTACAGTACCATGATTAATCTTTAGTATCCCTGTATCATCACGCTTTCAAGCTTTATCCCTGCTCTGTATATCTTGAGCAGGTTGTGCACGGCACAGGCA
>JAKOVL010000138.1 GCA_029782095.1 Bacillota bacterium
GCTTAATACTGCCCTTATGGGTGGATTTATTAGTCTTGATGCTGCTGTGGACCTGCTGCAGCAGTATATTGATACTATGCAGGAGTATGCTACCGATGATCCAACCATACCGGGAGAAAGAGAACGTATAATACGTTCCTGGATCATGCGCCGCCGGTTGGAGGATGGAGAAGGGTTGGAAGAGCAGCGGCAGGAAATTGAGAGGGAGCTTGAAAGCTAATGGCCCGGGAAATAGACGAAATCAAAGAAGCAGCCGGTGAATACCGTCGCTGGGCCCTGGAGGCCCGGAAAAAGTATATTGACTTACGTTTACGCCAAGACCCCGAGATCCGGGGTCTTTATATTCGGGCTGCGGACCGGGTAGCCAAGGAACTTCGAAAACTTGTCGTTAAAACGCCGTCAAGCTATCTGCGTAAGCGACAACTGCAAGAGCTGGAGGCGGCACTTCGGACTGAAGCAGACCGGCTAACCGGCAGCCTTACCAAAGCTTTTGAGCAATACATTGAGCAGGCTGTAGATGCCGGGGTTGGCTACAGCCAGGCTGTTACCCTGAGCCTTTTCAAGAAAGCGGGCATTGACACCGCTGGCCTGCGGACAATGTTTGCCACGGTAAACCGCCAGGCGGTGGAGGCTTGCTGGGCGAGGACAAAGAAGGGGCTGTTCCTGTCGGATCGCATCTGGGAGCAGGGAGAAAAATTCAGGAATACCATGCGGGACATTATCCAGGAAGCCGTGGCCACCGGACAGGATGCCGTGAAAACAGCTAGGATGTTGCAGCAGTATGTTCGACAGGGGGCGATGACGCTTGCCCGGGACTATCCAGAAATGATGAAACGGATGAAAGGGCGTATTCCCGGGGACATCAGTTATGAAGCTTTAAGGCTGGCCAGAACAGAGATGACTGCGGCCTTTGGTGAGGGAACCATAGCAGCGGCAAGGGTCAGCCCAAGCTATATCGGCATGAAGTGGGTGCTTTCACACAGTCACCCGGTGGTTGACATTTGTGATACTTTGGCGGCGCATGAT
>JAKOVL010000178.1 GCA_029782095.1 Bacillota bacterium
AAGAAACTTTTTCGCGCACTGCTTATAATCGGCCTCATCCCGCCAGCCTTCATCCGGATTATCTGATCCGGCCGGTCGGATAACTGGCCTAAGCCCAAAATTGCCGTTTTTAAGTTTCACGATTTTTGTGCCTTCAACACGGAAACACTTTAAATTCCGGTACAGTTGCATATCGCGGTTATATGCTAAAGTGAGCAGCCTGGACCATAGTTCTGAATCCTCGGGAAAGCGGAGATGTTCCGGCCAGTCTGCGCGAGGGTCGGGGATAACAACTTTTTTTTTGACAATGATAGTGGTGGTCAAGCGTTTTCACCTGCCTTTGCAGTAGCGCTATTATTTACATTCGCCCGATACATCGCAAGATAATACAGCATCCCCACTACCTCCGGGCTGCGTAAATTGATTTTTCGGTATAAAGCCCGGCGTTTCGTGAATAGACAGTCATGCTCCGGGCTGTAGTAAATCAGCCCCACGTCACCGCAGCCCGCCGCGTCCAAATCTTCTATCTTAACGATCCCCGGCGGGCTGACAAAGTAAAACTCGTGGCAGTATTTTTGATAATTCTGCCATTTCTTGTCGCGCAGAAAATCGGACCTGCTGACTTTAATTTCGTATCCCGTTATGCAGGGTTTAGCCCAGGATTGTTTTATGGCTACGGCGTCAAATCTCAGGTGCCCGGGCCGGGAGCGGCCGGTCTTGACTTCCGTATAAAAGGCATCTGGCAGCTGACGCGGGTCGGCCTTTTGGGTGTGCAGGGTTTCGAGTTTTTTTAGGATTTGGACTGCGGTAATTTTGGCCATGATTACTCTTGCACCCTTTCCTTAAGCCTCGATAACCTCTCTTCAATTCGGTTATTCTTAATAGCCATTGCCACCGACCTCGAATCTCCCACCAGGATCAGTTTCTCTTTCGCCCTGGTCATCCCGGTATAGATCAGGTTTCTTTGCAGCATCATATAATGCTGCGAACACAGCCCCATGATTACTAGCTTAAACTCACTGCCCTGGGCCTTGTGAATCGTGCTTGCATAGGCCAGCTGCAGGTGGTCCAGAAACTCAAACGGGAATACCACTTCACGGTCTCCAAAGTCAACAGTCAAATTGCCCCTATTTATGGCCGTAACAAGCCCAATATCCCCGTTAAAGACCTCAAGCTGGTAATTGTTGCGAACCACCATTACCTTGTCGCCAACTCTAAACCCACCCAATATCGGCGCATCATGCCGCGCCGGATTAACGATTTCGCGCAGCGCCTCGTTCAGCGCTTTAACCCCGCAGCTCCCCCGCCGCATCGGGACCAGCACCTGCCAGTCTAACGGGCTTAATCCTTGCGCCATAACATAAGTCTGCGCCAGCCACTTGATTATTTCCGCCGCGTTATCCCCGCCCTCCGCCGCTACGAACTCAAAATCGCCTTCATTCTGTAACGAGATCATCTCGCCCTGGCAAACGCGGTGCGCAAGCTCGGCAATCCTGGAGCCGCCGGCCTGGCGGTAATTGAATTCAAGACGGGTCGTGGGAACCTGAGAAGAAGCAATCAAGTCACGCAAGACCGAACCGGGGCCAACGGAAGGAAGCTGATCAACGTCGCCCACCAGGACCACTTGGTGCGCTTCACTTCCATCTGCATTTACGGCCGCCAGCAGCGTCGCCGCCAGCTCCACGTCCACCATGCTTACTTCGTCAACAATAATCAGCCCGGGCCCGGGAAGCGGGTTGTCGGAGCTATATTCAAAACCGCCTGTATTTGGGTTATAGCGCAATAACCGGTGAATCGTCTTTGCTTCCCGGCCCGTGGCTTCAGACATGCGTTTAGCGGCCCGTCCGGTTGGAGCGCAGAGATATAATTCGTTTTGCGGGTAGAGCCGGGAGTAAATACTTACGATGGCATTAATAGCGGTAGTTTTGCCGGTGCCCGGCCCTCCGGTCACCACCGAAACAGCGTTACACAGCGCTTTAACGATGGCCTCTTTTTGTTTCGGCGCATACTCCACGCTGTCACGGGATTCGATGTCGGTGATCATGCGCTCAAGGCCGTTGATTGAGGCTGGAGGTCGGCCGGTCAATTCCTTGATTTTTGTGGCCACAATCCTTTCTGTAACCCACAACCTCTTTAAATAAACGCAGTCGCCCTCCCTCACGCACCGCCCGTCATCAATCAGCTGCTGATTAGCTGCGGCTATATCCGGAATCTCAACGCCGGACCCGGCGATAATTCCACCGCGGCCGGTCAGTTTTTCCACGATCATGCTTGGGAAAAGATAACAGTGACCCTCATTCGCCGCTTCCTGGAGCACCCA
>JAKOVL010000185.1 GCA_029782095.1 Bacillota bacterium
GCTGCTCGACAAGCTTCGCTCGACTTGCATGTGTTAGGCACGCCGCCAGCGTTCGTCCTGAGCCAGGATCAAACTCTCCAGTTTACACCTTTATAAACTCTCAAGTTAAACCTTTGGCTCTCGCAAGGTCTTCAACCAAAAAAACGAAGACCCCTCAACCTAACCTTACCCTGTTCAGTTTTCAAAGAGCAAAACCAGCCCGAAAGCCTTTCGTTAAGCCTTTCGGTCAAGCACGATTTATATACTAACATGGGAATTCGCGTTTGTCAAACCCTTTTTTTCTTTTTACGACACAAGCCATCTAAATCTGTCTTTTAAAATGTTGCTGCACAATGGATCATACTATAATATGCGTCTACCCTGAAAATTATAATCCTAGCCTGGGAAAAATCATTGAATTATAGCCGACCCCATGGCTGCTACTCGTCTCCCTGCCGTGGTCTCAGCGTCGGGAATAAAATAACATCGCGAATCGAAACATTATCTGTAAGCAGCATCACCAGGCGGTCTATGCCGATCCCCAAGCCTCCTGCTGGCGGCATACCATGCTCCAAGGCAGTAATGAAGTCTTCGTCCATAACATGCGCTTCATCATCACCGGCTTCGCGCTTAGACAACTGCTGCAGAAAACGCTCCCTTTGGTCAATGGGATCATTCAACTCGGTAAAGGCATTGGCCACTTCGTACCCGACGATGAATCCCTCAAAGCGATACGTAAAACGCGGGTCGCTCTCTATCTTTTTGGCCAGCGGAGATACTTCGATGGGATAGTCCTTAACAAAGATGGGCTGCCGCAGCTGTTCTTCGCAGAATGCCTCAAAGAATTCATTGAGGATTTCACCCCAGGCAAGGCCTTCTTCAAGTTCCAATCCGGCTTTCTGCGCTGCCCGATAGGCTGCAGGCGCATCAGGAATCTCGCGAAAATCCACCCCGGTGTACTTGCGCACTACATCAACCATGGTTTCACGGGGCCATGGCGGAGTAAGGTCTATTATCTCTCCCTGATAGTTTACCCGGCCTGTCCCCAGCACCTGCAGGGCAACATGGTAGATCAAGTTCTCTGTTAACTCCATCATATCATTGTAGTCGGCATAGCTCTGGTATATTTCCACCGAAGTAAATTCGGGGTTATGCTTTGTGGAAATGCCTTCATTACGGAAGATGCGCCCAATTTCATAGACTTTGTCCAGGCCGCCCACCAGCAAACGCTTCAGGTGGAGCTCAGTGGCAATGCGCAGGTAGAGAGTCATATTAAGGGCGTTGTGATGCGTAACAAAAGGACGGGCCAGGGCCCCGCCGGCAATAGGCTGCAGCACCGGCGTTTCCATCTCTAAAAAACCCTGCCCATTAAGGTAATCCCTGATCCCCTGGACAATTTTGCTGCGTTTGATAAAAGTTTGGCGCACGGACTCGTTAACAATCAAATCAAGGTAGCGCTGGCGATAACGCAGATCCACGTCTTTTAAGCCGTGCCATTTTTCCGGCAGCGGGCGTAGAGATTTAACCAGAAAGCGATAATCGACAACATTGACCGTAACTTCGCCTTTACGGGTGCGAAAGACAGTGCCCCGGCAGCCGATGAAGTCGCCCAGATCACACAAACTAAACAAAGAGTATTTTTCTTCCCCCAGCTGATCAAGGCGCAGATAAATCTGGATACGCCCCTTATAATCCTGCAGATGGGCAAATGTGGCCTTGCCATGAGCGCGTATGCTTACCAGCCTTCCGGCAATAGAAACTTCCTTCCCTTCCAGGCTTTCAAAGCGCTCGATAATATCTTTCGAGTAATGGTCAGCCCGGTATTTGGGAGCATAAGGGTCAACACCCTTTTGCTTCAACTGTTCCAGTTTTTGCCGTCTGACTTGCAGCAGTTCGTGCAGGTTTTCCTGATCCAAAACTGAGCACCTCCGGGGCTTTTACTTAAGATATTTCAACAATCCTATATTTCAATACGCCTGCCGGGACTTTTACTTCAACTTCTTCCCCTACCGAACGCCCCATGATCGCTTTACCTACCGGAGATTCATTGGAAATTTTATTTTCACTGGGGTTTGCTTCGGCGGTACCGACCACGGTATAAGTGTAATCCTGGTCAAGCTCCAGGTCTTTTAAACGAACGGTAGAACCGAGTGTAACAAAGCTATTGCCATTTTCAGATTTTTCCAGAATGCGGGCGTAGCGCAGGATCTTTTCAAGGGTGGCGATCCGGCCTTCAACAAAGGCCTGTTCGTTTTTTGCGTCTTCATACTCCGAGTTGTCGGTAATATCGCCATAGGAAATGGCTTGCTTAATCCGCGCCGCCACATCCTTTCTCTTGACCGACTTTAAAAAGTGTAGTTCTTTTTCAATCTTTTCAAGACCGTCCCTGGTTAAAACAATTTCCTCACCGGTCATGCATTGATTCTCCCTCTTGATATTATTACATACAAAAGATAACAGTATATCTATTGGATATGTGACAAATTGATTGTGTATGCATTGCTTTGAATCTTATCATAAAGAGAGTGCCAAGGCCAGCCTGGCACTGTATGCGATTGCAAAAAAAATAAGATTCGGTCTTAGAAATTGTAACAAATTTTGCTATAAATTATAAAGGTGAATAGCCCCGATGTCAAGCATAAAGAAACAGCAACAATCAGCCGGCCGACCCTTTAACTGGCCCGCTTGATCGCTTTGCCTCAAAAATAATGCGGGCAAACTCATCACGGCGCATAGACCGCCCCCTGATGAGAAACCCCCCTGTTCTAAATCCATGCTTTAGCGCCATTTTCCATATTTCATCTATTTTTTCCACGCGCAACTCCCGGCTTAAAGAATAGCTCTCAAAGCGGCGTTCAAGGGCTAAAACCATCGTTTCCACCACCATCGGGGGCACAAAACCTGGCGGAAAGCCCAGTAGTGTGTTAATTTTGGCCTGGCCCGGGGTGGCGATGAGGCTTCCTTCAATAATAATTATATCTTTACGGGGGGGAAGAGATGAGCTCTTGTGCTTAAATGTTCCCGCAAGGTCGTATATCACGGCGCCTGGCTTTAATACGGTTAAATCGAGAGCACGCCCAAACCGGTCAGCGGTGTTTATAATTAAATCGGCGCGCCTAGCCGACCTGTTTAGCTGCGATGTGACCTTGCAGGCGACTCCAGATTCATAAAATATTAGACGCGCCAGGGCTTCCTGGCGATGTTGATCATCGGCAGCCAGGGTTATGTAATTCACTCCATTCCGGGCCAACAGGCGGGCGCAGGCTGAACCGCTGGAGCCGGCAGCTCCGAGGATAAGCACTTCCGCATCTTCCAGAGCCAGGCCCTGCCATTCCAATGCTTTTTGACTTCCTTCCAGGACTGCCGCAATAAGATAGCTCTGTCCGGTTGTTACCGCCGGTTTCAGCGTACGGGCAAGGGCGGTTACAGCAGCAGCCGCAGTATGATCAAGAAGTCCGAGGCCGATTAGGCTGACGCCTTTTCTTTCAGCCAGCCTAACCGCCCTGACTGCTCTTTTGATGTTGCTGCGGTCCCCAGGACGGTTGAACGGGGCCGATGTAAAGTTAACTGACAAAAACAGCCCTTCAGCGCTGCCATAGGCTGAGGCTAACCAAATTCCTCCGGCAACTTTGGCGGGTGGGTGCAGGAAACTGAAGCTGTTGGCCAGCTGCGCCAGCAAACTTGGACCCAGCTTTTGGTGCGGCGATTTACCGGACCCGCGCCGGGAATGAACCAGCAAAGCAAATATTCCGCCCACCGGCAGCCCCTCAAATCACGTTGATTGTTTATTATATGGTTAATTCAGCTCAACAATTCTTGGGACAAGGTCAAGTTCAGCCAGCAGCCGGTTATATTCTTCTTCCTTAAGTTCTTGATTGCTTCCGGCCATGCAGACCAGCAGTGCTTCGATAACATTGGTGCCAAAAGAACGGCCATCCATTTCCGGCGTTGTGGTGACAAGGGTTTTTGCTTTGCTCTTCTTTAAAAATTTGATATCCTCCCGGGTTACGGTGTTGGTAATAATGATTTTGCCGGGAAGCTCAGGGGGCATATACCGCCTGATAAAATGAAAATCACCGGCAATTATATCCGCTTCTAAAAAATATTTCGGATAACGGGGCTTATTTTCTTTCTGCTTTTCTCCGGTGGGATAAACCAGCGAAAAGGGAAGCTGGCACACAACAGGAGCAATTATCCGCGCCAGCGCAGCCATTGTGTGGAGGGAGTGCAACGGTATGGGCAGGTTTAAGGTAAAGAAAAAGTCACCGTAAGTCATAATACAGCCGGCCTGCTCCAGGGCCTGGGCCATGCCCAGCCGGTCCATGGCGCTCATTAGCAGGGCTTTGCGCGGCTTAACAAAAAAATCCGTATGCTCGGCCAGGTACTCTATGGCCCTGCGCTCCAGGGTGTTTTTTAAACCTGAACCATCAACAATGGGTGTCTTTTTGGCAGCATTGACAATTCTACGGGCATCCCTAAATTCATAACGGCGATCGAGAGCATAAATATAGAGATCCATCCCCCCGAGGCCAAAAGCATCCACTTCACCGTCCAGCTCGGTGATCTTATCAATCATTGCCTTCATATCGCCGTCTGTACCCAGACGTTCAATTCTATATTCCTCGCCCAACAGGTTTATGGTGACCACGTGATCCCTCGACGATGATCCGAGGCTAATTCCCACGATGTGTTTCAATCTCTTCCCTCTCCTTCCCGTTGTCAATTACCTGCGTCAAGACCCGGCGAAACTGCTGCGGCTCAACCCGGCGGTCTTCCTCCACAGGGGTCGGCCCCAGGGAGATATATACAATCTGCAGATCCAAGAGGGCCTCAGCGAGGCTGTACCAGTGTTCCGAGGTCAACAGAACAAGAGTTTCATAGCTTCTCAACCGGGTGACAATATCCAGCACCTCGTTAAAGAAATCAAGAGCCTGTTTTCCCCGAACCAGCTCCCACCTCTCCCGGTTATTTAAAATTAAATAATAATCCAGCCCCAGCTCGCGGCATATTTGAGACAGTTCCGCGGTATTGCTGATGGGGAAGCCGACCACAGCGACCCGTTTGCCTTTGCGTATTTCCCCGGCCGATTCCAGCCGCGAGATAAAGCTGCGGTCCAGGGAAAGGCGGCGGGCCACCTCCTGCTGGGAGAGCCCCTGAGCGCGCAGCTTTAGTACACGTTCCAACAAGCGCTCTATGCGCTCAAAGCTGATTAATTTGTCACCGATGCGATAAATCTGTTCAAATTTCATTAATGTTCGCCTGTGCACAAAAATGTGTTCATGCCAATTTTATCATTTTACTCTCGGAAAAACAATAAGCGCGATCACTTAAATTTTTCACAAAAAAAAAGTGCTGCAGGTGGAGAGAGCCTTCCTGCAGCACCGTTTTAGTCAAGCCACAGCCCGTGCTTCGCGTGACCAGTTCCTATTACTCCTTACTTCAGCTAAAACCTAAGCGAGGGATAAAGCCTTCGGCATTGCATTTGGCCTAATTCCCAGCAGTCCCCGCAGGCTCTTGCCTCAAATTTCTTCCAGCAGGATGCGGTGTTCCATCAGCTGCAGCTCTTTAATTTTTGCTTTGACCTGTTTAGTTTCACCAAGCATTCCTACCAGGAGCACTTCATCTCCCTGTGGCTTGACCAGGCTCACATCCTCCATCAGCAATTGCTCCTGGCCGTTTTTGACCAGGAAAGCGCTGGATTGGCACATGTTTAACACCTCCTGTTCGCTTCAAGTTTTTGCGCAAAATCGGAAAGATATGCGGCCATCTCCGCGCAGCTTTTGGCCGCAACAAGCTGTTTTCGCACTTCAGCCGCCCCGGGAAGGCCTTTAATATACCAGGCGGCATGGCGACGCATTTCCAATGCAGCCACGTGATCTCCCTTTAGCTCTTTCAACAAATTCATATGCCGGATACACATGGCCACCCGGTCGCTGGGTGAAGGGGGAGCAAGTCGACGCCCTTCTTCCAGCCAGCTTCTGATCTGCCCAAAAATCCAGGGGTTGCCTAAGGCGGCACGGCCAATCATAATCCCGTCACACTGGCTGTACTCCAGCCTGTCCAAGGCATCTTCGGGGGATGATATGTCACCATTCCCGATAACCGGTATGCGCACCGCTTCTTTTACTTTTTTGACTATGTCCCAGTCAGCTTCGCCGCTGTATCCCTGTTTAACGGTGCGTCCGTGCACCGACACCGCGCTAATCCCCGCAGACTCCGCCCGCCGGGCGATTTCCGGGGCATTTACTGATCCTTCATCCCAACCTTTGCGTATTTTGATCGTCACTGGGCAGCGTACCGCTTTAACCACTGCTTCAAAAATGGCGCTGCAGCGTTCCGGGTCCCGCAATAACGCCCCGCCGTCTCCGTTGCGGACAATCTTTGGAGTAGGGCAGCCAAG
>JAKOVL010000203.1 GCA_029782095.1 Bacillota bacterium
GCATCCCGAATCAAGTTTGCATTGCCCATGGCGGTATCTACCAGGTGGGCAATTGCTACCAGGACAAAAATGCCGATTTTCTTTGCAATCCCGCGCATGCCGACGGCGGAGCTGAGCTTGCCCTGACACCCTGCAGCCAGGAAACCGGTGATATAGTCTATGGCCACAAAAGCAAGCAGGATGCCCAGCAACGCGCTCCACCCCCCGAAGAGATATGTCAGCCATGAACCGATAATTGCAACGATGGTTTGAAATATGTTCTTCATAAACTACCTCCATAAAAATTAGCCCTGATACAGGGCTTTTTTTACTGCGCTTAGAGTGTCCTCAAGGGCTTGCACTCGCTTTGCCAGGGCATCGAGGTCAGCCTGGCTTGCTGCGTAGCTTGCCGGCGGCTTCACCCGGATATGCTGGCCGGGGTAAATTTTGCCAAGGTCAGAGATTTGCGGGTTCCAGGCCGCTATCTGCTCCAGGGTGATGCCGTGGTTCTGGGCAATTTTCCAGGCCACATCTCCAGATTTGACGATGTAGTAATCCATCGCGTCCTCCTCCCTTGCCCTTTCGGGCGTGAATTCTTCCGGGTCGCCCCAAACCGGGGAACCCAGCGGCGTGCCGTCGTCCCAGCGCAGCTCATAGTGCAGGTGGGGGCCTGTAACGTTGCCGCTGGTGCCGTTAGTGCCTATGGGATAACCGGGCTCCACCAGGTCGCCTTTCCTGCAGCGGAACTCGTCCAAGTGTTGGAATAGCTGGAGCACCCGGGTGCCCTCGATGCGGACCACGGCTACCTTGCCCCGGCCGCCGTGGGTGCCGGTGTGGGTCACTACCCCGGCATAAGGTGTGGTCCAGAGATGACCACGCTGAACCCCGCCCAAGTCGACGCCCCAATGCATGACTGTTTTGCCGCTGCCAAAGGGGTCAGGGCGTGGGCCGTAGGGTGACGTCACCTTGGCTTTGTGGTGCTTTTGGAAATAGTGGATCGGGTATGTCATGGGCAGCCCGCCTTTCCGTGCATAAAAAATAGCCCCTAAGGGCTATTGGTATTTAGTTTCTCCACCACCATCGATAGCCCGATGGCTATGGCTGCCACTGGGATTAAGGTCCAGTTCCAGCCAAAGATGATGATGTAGCAGACAAAAATCAGGCCAATTACAGGCCTCATTTCTTCCAATTAAGGTAGTAGTGGGGGTCCTGGTAGTGCCA
>JAKOVL010000014.1 GCA_029782095.1 Bacillota bacterium
TCTGTTCCGATGACAGCGGCCAGGAATATGCGCTGCCCGACGGCAGTGCTGATTACACCATCATGGTTTACTTAAACGGATCCGACCTGGAGAGCGAA
The DNA here is from genome assembly GCA_029782095.1 of Bacillota bacterium. GTDB lineage: Bacteria > Bacillota > Dethiobacteria > DTU022 > DTU022 > JAKPEE01. Next base: position 99 of record JAKOVL010000014.1, read on the forward strand.
GGGGGGATGGCTACAGACGATATTATCGAAATTGTCTCAGCCGATTTCCCCGAAGAAAACATCAATGTAATTATCCAGACAGGCGGCACAGCGGAATGGCAAAACGACGTCATTCCCAGTGACAGCCTGGCCCGCTACCGGGTTTACGATGAAGATCTGGTGCTGCTGGAAGAGCTGCCCGCTGAAAATATGGGGGAAAGCGAGACCCTGGCCGATTTTATTAATTATTGCATGGACAATTTTCCGGCAGAGAAGTTCGGCCTGGTCATGTGGAACCATGGGGGCGGAGCGGTATACGGGTTTGGGGTCGATGAGCTCTTTGACCACGATGGTTTAACCCTGGCGGAAATAAAAGAGGCCTTTGACAATACGTATCTTGTTAGCTATCCATTAGAATTTCTCGGTTTTGACGCCTGCCTCATGGCCACCGTAGAAACAGCTTACATGGCGAAGGATTATGCCAAATATTTAATTGCCTCCGAAGAGCTGGAGCCGGGGTACGGCTGGGATTATGAAACCTGGCTGAACGCTTTGGGCGACGATCCGCAGCAAAGTGGAGCTGAAATCGGTCGTGAAATTGTAGACAGTTTTATCGCCTTTTATAACAACCATGGCATGGAGGACGAGGCCACCACCCTGGCCGTGATCGATTTAAGCAAGGTTGATGCGGTCGTCCAGGCCTTGGAGCAATTCGTTGCCGTAGCCGATATTTCCAGTTCAAGCTACCAGGCGATCGCCAAATCCCGCTCCAGGGCCCGTGAATTCGGGTTGCCGTCGGAATATGGCGGCAGCACCGACATGGTTGATCTCGTGCATATGGCGGAACAGTTCCTCGCTGACTATCCAGATGAAGCCGGTGCGCTGATTGAGGCTGTTGAAGCGGCGGTAACCTACAAGGCTGAGGGTAAATTTGTGGACAATGCCAACGGATTATCGATCTATTTCCCCTATACCGCCAAAGAAGAGGTGGAGGAGCGAATTTCCGCGTATAAAACATGCGGTTTTTCGCCTGATTATATAAACTATGTGATTGAGTTTGCCGAAGTTTTAACCGGTTCACCGTTCAGCAAACTTGATGTATCGAAAATAGCTCCGGTTCAAGATGAGAGCTATTTTGATATTGTAATTCCGGCCGAAGAATTGAACAACATTGAAAGCATCTATTTTACCGCGTGGGTTAAAGTGGAAGATGATTATTATACCCAGATTTACCAGGACAGCTTTGTGGAAATTGATGAGAGCGGAAAAATATTAACTGAATTTGACGGCATCATTACCACCATCAATGGCGAGTGGGCTTGCCTCTATGAAATAGAAGCGGGCGATGATTACATTCGCTATGCCGTGCCGGCGCTGCTAAACGGCCAGGAGGTCAACCTGATCGTTTTGTACGATGAGGCAAACCCCGAGGGCAAGGTTATTGGAGCCATGCCCGTTTATGACCCGGCCACAGGGATGGCGCCCAAACAGATGATTAAAATAAAAGACGGCGATGTGGTGCAGCTTCTTTACTACGCTGAACGATTTTACGATCTTGATGATACTTCCGAGCCCGGTGAGGATGACGCGATCTGGTATGAAGGGCCCCGGTTTACCGTTGAGGGATCCCTTGTGGTCGAAAATTGGGAGGTCAGTGAAGGTATCTATTTATATGGATTTACCATTATCGACTTGCAAGGCAATGAATATTACACTGATTTTATTGAGGTAGAGTTTTTCCCGGAATAAAGAATAAGCTGTGGTCTGTGGAAGATTGATCAGCAGGGCAACCGTTTTACTGCTCGAGGGCACAGGGTTATAGAATTAAAAGGGGCTGCCGGCCAGGGCGGCCCCCTTTTCTAGCAATTCGGTTCCGCTAAGGTTAGCTCCAGATGAACCAGGCCAGGAGACAACTGGTAGTCACAGTCGCCTCTATCTTTTCGGAATACAAGCCGGCTGTAATTTTTTGTTGACGCGACCGCCATGTTTCTGCTATTCTTGGCAAAAGGACCCATTGATATCCAGATATTTCAAAAAAACGTTATTTTTTATCTTTCCCAAGGGGGGTAATATGATGAAGAAGTTGACGGCACAGGCAGTTGTCCTGGTGTTCCTAATGCTGGCCATGTTTGTGGCCGGCTGTGGCGGGAAGGGCGGCGATGCCGATCCCGGCTGGGAGGATCCAGGCAGCTATGAGGATGGCGAAGGGTATGGCGACTCCAATGACAGCACGGGCGGCGACGAATTCTATGATGTTTATGGCCAGGGCTTGAAATTGATGGGCATGTTCAAGGAGCTGAAATTCAGTTCCAGGTCAGCATCAATTAACCCCGATTCCGAACACCTCTACGCTGCTTTCTTCAGCCTTATCGGGGAAGAAACGGTTGACGGTCAAAAGACAAGGCATTTCGCATGCACCTATTTTTATGACACCGAGAAAGAACTGGAGGTCTGGGTAAACGAAAACTTTGAACCCGTGCAGGTCCTGGTAGATGGAGCGCTGCTCACCGGCTCGGAAGCCCTTCCTGCAACAAATGACTTCGATTATGTGCTCAATCAAGTCGGTAGTGATGTTTTTGCCGGTGTACGGAGCGAGAAGGAGCTAAAGGAACGGATTGAAACAGAATGGAACATAGAAAAGTCGAGCCGTGAAACCAGGGATTTTGGCTTTGGCTCCATAGAAGTCACGCGCTATGAGATATCCCAGCCAGTCGGTCCCCACAACGATAGTTTGATTTTGGAGTATGCCAGAATTGGATCAAAAATCCTGTTTACCAAGTTGGTGGATGAGGCTAAGTGGGATTCAGGCTATGAAAGTGTTACAGAGATAACCGTGGAGAGAGCAATACCCTACTAGCCTGTGACCGGGGGAGGGGCTGCCTGCCGCAGTGCGCGGTGCGCGCCCCCTGTCCCTATCAACCTGAGGGCGAAGCCAGAATGATCTTTCATGTTGGTAAAAAAGTAGCCTGGCATTGAGTTACTTCGCTTCGCTGCTGATGAATCGCAGGGGCGGGCTTCCATGCCCGCCCGCGAGTGTATGTCACCGTCCTCCTGCTCCACAATTGCAGGAAGGATGAAAAGCTGGGGGCTACCCTTTTGGGACAGCCCCAATTAGCATTGCCGCGCTAAACCTCGTGAATTCAAGAAGGGCTGCTAACCTGGTCCCTCCTCCCGTGGATGCAGATTACAAGCAAGGTGCCCGAACTCACTCCCCTTCTCCCTGACCCTCTTCCACCAGGGGAGAGGGTACTGCCGTTACCGCATTGAGCACCGCGAATACAGAAAACAAACAGCAGGATTTTTCATATAAATACATAACTGTACAGTAGCTGGTCAAGGGGGCACCCTGGGGATAATTTTATTCAAAGGAGAGAGAAATATGAGTGAAAGCTTCGGGGTAAGCAACAGGACCAAATGGTCTTATTCTGTGGGCGGCATCGGCCGGGACATGGCCTATACGCTGATCAGCATGTATATCATGGTCTTTTTCACCGATGCCATCGGGCTGGCCGATTGGGAAATCTGGGCCGTCTCCACGATCATCGCCGTAACCAGGATCTGGGATGCCGTAAACGACCCCATGATGGGCGTGATTATCGATAATACCAGGTCCAGGTGGGGCAAGTTTAAACCCTGGGTCATCGTTGGCGCCGTATCCAGCGCCATCTTTACCTTCTTGCTTTTTCAAGACCTTGGCTTGCGGGGCGTGCCCTTTGCCGCGCTTTTTGCGGTTTTTTACCTGTTGTGGGAAATTACCTTTACCATGAATGACATTGCGTACTGGTCCATGTACCCGTCATTTACCACTGACCCCAAAGAAAGAGAAAGCATTTGCGCTTTAGCCCGCTTCTTTGCCTCCTTGGGCGCCTTTCTTTCCGCCGGATTAATCCCCATTATTTATCAGAACTTTAAGGGTGGACCGGTGAGAGCCTTTTTCTGGATCGCCCTGGTGGTTGCCATCGCCTTTATTTTATGCCAGACCCTGGTGGTGGTGGGCGTAAAAGAAAAACCGATTTACGCGGACACCGGGCAGCCCAAAACCAGGTTGAGGGACTTTGTAAGAATCATAACCCAAAACGACCAGCTAATCATCATTTTTCTGGCCTTCCTGCTGCTGGAGATCGCCTTCGCCATTCTGGTGAACCTTGGCCCCTATTTCTTCAACTATGATTTCGGCAGGTACGGCGGCGGCGAGTTCACCATGTTCCTGGGCATTCTGGCCGTCAGCCAGCTGCTGGCCACCGCCCTGTTCCCGGCCTTAGCGCGGAAAACAACGAGAAAACAGATCTACAACTATTCAACCATCTCCATTATCGCTGGCTACTTGCTGCTGCTGAGCGCCGGCTATGTTTTCCCCATGAATATGATTACCATAGGGGCGGCCGGATTGCTGCTTTTCAGCGGCCAGGCCTTTATCCTTGTCTTGATGTACCTGATGATTGCCGATACCATCGAGTACGGGCACTGGAAACTGGGCACCAGGAATGAAAGCGTGGTCTTTGCCGCCAGGCCTTTTGCCACCAAGCTCGCCTCCTCCATCCAGGCGCTCATCGTGGCAGCCACGCTGACCCTGTCGGGGTTGAATGATAAGGTGATCAATCCCCTCACCGAGGCGAAAAAAATCGACCCGGCCCTGCCCACGGAAATAGCCAGGGCCATGATTGAAAGCAGCATGACCGGTTCCATGCGCCTCTCCTTGAGGATCACCATGATGGTCATCCCCATCTTGTTTGTCATCATCAGCTATTTGATCTATCGTTTCCGTTATAAAATAGACGACAAGTTCTACCGGCAGCTCATCGAAGACCTGGAAGAAAAAGCGCGCCAGGGGGACGGAGGTGTTACCCTAACATAAGGCAGGTAAACACTGTTTGCCCCCTGCTGCCAAAATAAGGCGACGTTCCGCCTCCCTGTCACCTTGAGACCAATGCGTAATATGGTCACCTCATCTGCGTGTACCGCATCCGGAGAACATCCTGCCGGGAGCTCTAACGGCAGTCATGACGGCAGGAGGCGGGACTGCCAATCCTTATATAGTCAGTGCTGGTGATTGCCAGGAGCATGCGGCGGCCACCGCGCCTGTGGCCGCCGGTTTTGTGGATCTGCGCAAAACTTTAAGTCTCCGGAGACATGTGGAAAGATTTTAGTGGGAACAAAGCAGAGGGGTTATTTTTGCGATAAAGATCTTCCCGCAAACAATCCTACTTTTTGCTGCTCATTTCAAACAAACCCCGGGTATCCAAAATCGGTTCAATAAACAGGATCCCTTTCCCAGGCTCATCAAGTTGAAGGCCTTGGGATAAAGCTTCCACTACCGGTTCAACCAAATCGTTTGGTGTCAGGATAATCACCAGCTCCTTCTCCGGCTCAATCTCCACGCCAAACAAGCTGGTGGCTATATCTGTGCCGGCGCCGCGTCCGTGCAAGATGGTGCCGCCCCGGACCCCGGCCTTCCGGGCAATATCCATCACATCATTCGCCATGCCGCGATCAACTATCACCGTCAATTTTTTAAACATACACTCACCTTCCGCGCATTGGGCTGTTTTTTTCAGGATATCCTTATGCAGCGCTGCCTGTTTCGGCAACTCTATCGCACCCAGGACCGGTGTAGTATAGGCAATGCCATGGCCAGGTTTTTTTAGCTGGAGCACTTCGTCAAGATAATCGATCACTTCTTTTGCTTTTGCCCCGTCCAGGAGCATTTTCACAATTTCTTTTCTTTGGTTTTTGATCCCAAGGGCGTTTAAGATGGCACTGCTTACAGTTCCTCTTCCGATGATGACCATTCCGTCTCGGACGCCCCGCTTTTTGAGGAGGCGGACACATTTATGACTCTGATTTTCACTCAGGATTAATGTCAAGAGCTGGAGATTCCCGGTATCCAGGTCACCATTTTGATTATTCATGACTACCCGACTACCCCCAATTTACGCCTTTTTGGCAACCTTAGATGCTGCTGCCTTGCGCATTTTTACCTGGTAAAGGGCGCCCAACAGTTCAAGAGCTATGATCGGCGTCATGGCCACAATGGCGATCATGCCAAACCCATCCGCCACCAGATCTGCTGAAGGAACCTGCGATGCAATTCCTTGAACAAAGGCCAGGGAAAAGGTAGCCGTCATAGGGCCGGAAGCAACGCCGCCTGCATCAAAGGCCATGCCCACAAACAATTCAGGGACGAAGTAAGCTAAAATAACAGCAATACCGAACCCGGGCAGCAGATAGGCCCATAACTGAAGGTTCGGCAATAATATGCGCAGGGCAGACAGGAAAATAGACAGCCCCACTGCCACAGAGAGAAATATAAGCACCAGAGTGCGATTGACAGATCCCCCGGTGACATCTTCAACCTGGTGGGTTAAAACGTGAACAGCAGGCTCGGCCAGCACCGTTACCAGCCCGAGCAAAAGGGCTACAAGCAGAACCGGAACTTGAGAGTCCATGGAAGCAAGCTGTATTCCAAGCTGTGTACCCACCGCCATAAAACCGCCGTATACACCTAGAAAAAAAATTACCAGCCCTAGATACGTTAGAAACAAGCCTCGGGCGATGTCGAAGACCCGGCTTTTACTCTGTTTAAAGGCAAATATTTGGAATAAAATATAGGCGATAATGATCGGCAATAGCGATACCAGCGAATCCCGGGCAATGGGCAATAATCTTGAACCATATAGTTCCAAGAGGTTGGAGCCGGCAATGGTTTGCTCTGGCAGCGTGCCGCTCAATTTATCTAACCTAAATATTAATCCTGTGCCCAGAATCCCCAGAATCGCCCCTGTGGAGGCTATACCGACCAGTCCAAAATTGTCTGCTTCGCTGGACTTGCTGTCCGATTTCATCGCGGAGATGCCACCGCTTAGGGCCAGCATAAAAGGGACAGTAACAGCTCCTGTGGTCGCCCCGGAAGCATCAAAGGCAATGGCGATTAAATCAAACGATGAAAATAATGAGAGAATCAAAATCAAACCATAAGCGGCTGTGAACACGTATTTAAGGTGGATGCCTTTCAGGATGCGTAACAGTCCCAGGGTCATCATCACTCCGATGCCGATGGAGACAACGACAACCATCAAAAACCGGCCAATTTGACCCGCGGTTACGCTGTCCACCTGGCCGGCAAGAATATGAAGATCCGGCTCCGCATAGGTAATAAAAAACCCCAGCACCAGGCATATGGTAATAATCGCGGCATAGCTCTTCGAGTAAGACAATGTGTTCCCGATACCGTGCCCTATGGGTTCCAGTCCCTGGTCGATACCGAATAGAAAGACCGTTAAGCCAATAATGACCAGTGCCGAACCGAACAGAAAAGCATAAAGCATGGGGGAACTCAATGGGCTTATGGTAAAATGAAGTACAAGAACAATTATGGTAATTGGTAGAACCGAGGCCAGTACTTCTTTTAGTTTGTCGATTAGGACATCCAAGCCAACACCTCTTCGCACAATATATGATCTAAAAATATACCCGCACAAGCATGTGCATCCCCAGGCAAACCTGCCTTAAATTGTCGCTTGTGGAGTCTCAAATACCATGAACGGCTCCGTGAATAATAATTAAGGGAAGATCCCAAATTTACATGTTCATTATATGGTTATTTAATTCCTATTGTCAATAAGGGGCAACAGGGCTTGAGCTTGCATCCCTTAACAGGATGTTCCATTGTTAACTAATGTTATAATTAAAGGAACTTATTGGGGCCAGCTTGAAGTTTAATTGCCCCTGCTCCGGCTGTTAGCGACATTCTACCAACCAGGCCCTGCCGCCCTGCAGTGCAGAAAAAAAATTGCTTTCTTCACTGATAATAAACCACCTAAATTGCCTGTTCGGCAGCCCGTTGAGCAAAAATAGTTTTCTGGATACCGGTTTTGGATAGCAAAGTGCGGATATGGATTTAAAAGAATAAGGATAATACAATAAAAACCCTTTCTTGTTTATAGCTAAGATAATGTATAAGATATAAATGGAAAACAAATAAAGGAGTTGATTGTTTTGCCTATCGTCACGACAAAGGAAATGTTTGAAAAGGCATATGCCGGCGGTTACGCCATCGGCGCGTTCAACGTAAACAACATGGAGATCGTGCAGGGGATTACCGAGGCGGCCCAAGAATTGAATGCACCGTTAATACTCCAGGTGTCTGCGGGGGCCAGGCGGTACGCCAACCATACATATTTGATGAAACTGATCGAAGCGGCGGTTAGCGAAACCGGGCTGCCCATCTGCGTGCACCTGGACCACGGTGATACTTTTGAGCTGTGCAAATCCTGCATTGACGGCGGTTTTACATCGGTGATGATTGACGGTTCGCACCTCCCCTTTGAAGAAAATATCCGCCTGACGAAGCAGGTGGTGGACTATGCCCACCCCAGGGGCGTGGTGGTGGAAGGAGAGCTGGGGCGGCTGGCCGGAATAGAAGATGAAATTAATGTGTCCGAGCAGGAGGCGGCATTTACCGATCCGGCCCAGGTGGAAGAGTTTGTGGAAAGAACCGGCGTCGACTCACTGGCCATCGCCATCGGCACCAGCCACGGGGCCTTCAAGTTTAAAGGAGAGCCGCGGCTTCGCTTCGACATCCTCGAGGAGGTGCAAAGAAGGCTGCCGGGCTTTCCGATTGTGCTGCACGGCGCCTCTTCCGTGCTCCCCGAGTACGTGGAGACAATTAACCGCTATGGCGGCGATTTGGCCGGGGCTAAAGGGGTGCCGGAAGAGATGCTGCGCAAAGCTGCCTCCATGGCCGTCTGCAAGATTAACATTGATTCGGATTTGCGGTTGGCCATGACCGCAACTATCCGGAAATACTTGGCTGAAAATCCTTCCCATTTCGATCCGCGGCAATATCTCGGGCCGGCCCGCAGCGCCATCAAGGAGCTGGTTAAGCATAAGATCATCCATGTGCTGGGCTGTGCTGGGAAAGCCTGACAAGGGCTAAGTGACCTGCTGCAGGATGGGGAAGCAAGGGACAGCCCTTGCTTCCTTTGCCATAGGGGGGAAACTGAAAAACAATTTTGCTCTTTCGGCCCTGCAGGCCGGCGACCTCGCGGCGGCCATAATCGCATTGGTGTCATGCAATGAAAAGAACCGCCAGATAGAGGAAATTGACAAAATACGGCGAAATAATCTAATATACTAACAATTAAATACTTTATGATCAAAGAGAAGGAAGGTGCCTATGGTTAAAAAAACGATTGGCTTGCTTACCGGCGGCGGTGACGTCCCGGGATTGAATCCCTGCATGAAGGCTCTGGTGATCGGCGCCCTGGAAAACGGCTATCGGGTTATCGGCATCCGCCGGGGTTGGGCCGGGCTGCTGCATTACAATCTCGATGACCCGTCCACCTACCATTGTCATGTCAAAGACTTAGATTGTTACGATGTTCGCACCATTGACCGGACCGGGGGAACTTTCCTCCACACCTCCCGGACCAACCCGCAGCGGGTGAGGGAAAAAGAAATCCCCGACTTTCTAAAAAATTCCGGCCTGGGAAAGAAAGTTGACGATGGCGGTGCCATGGATTTTACCGATCATATCAAGCAGGTCATTGAGCACCTCGGGATTGACGTGCTGGTAACCATCGGCGGCGATGACACCCTCAGCTATAGCGTGCGCCTGCACAAGGAAGGCATACCCGTTGTGGCTATCCCCAAAACCATGGACAACGATGTCTTCGGCACCGACTACTGCATCGGCTTCTCCACCGCCATAACCCGCAGCGTCGATTTTATCACCAATATGCGCACTGCCATCGGCTCCCATGAACGCATCGGCGTCATTGAGCTGTTTGGCCGCTATTCGGGGGAAACCAGCCTGATTAGCGCATACCTGGCCTATGTGGACCGTGCCATTATTTCCGAAGTGCCCTTCGATATTGACCGGCTATGCAATTTTTTAGTGGAGGATAAACGGAACAACCCCTCCAATTACGCCATAATGACCATTTCCGAAGGTGCAGTCATGGAGGGCGGCGGCCTTGTTGAATCGGGCGAAGCGGACGCATACGGCCACCGCAAGCTGGGCGGCATCGGCGCCGTCGTCTGCGGCGAAATCAGGCGGCGGACCGGCCAGGAAACCATGTACCAACAGCTGGGTTACCTGATGCGCTCCGGCTGTCCCGATTCGCTGGATCGCATGGTGGCCGTCTCCTACGGCAACCTGGCCGTGCAGCTGATCTGCCGCAGCGAGTTTGGCAAGATGGTGGCGCTGCAGGATGGCAAATATACCACCGTGCCGGTGGAGACGGTCCTGGCCGGAGAAAAGCGCGTCGATGTGCCCAATTTTTATGACGTGGAAAACTACCGCCCGCGGATTAAAAATATGATGGGGTTGCCCATGTTTCTTAGATAAATTGTGCCGGGAGGATGGAGTTGCCGGCACAATTTTAAGTCACAACTCCGTCTCCACGGTTCTTCTCTTATACTGAGCTGCCGGTCAGAGTAATCCCTGTGCCGGTTACGGGAATCATGGAGCCATGTTCAGGTTCTCTGGCCACCTTAATTTCACTGTTTGCCAAGCCGCCGGTAAATGGTTCATGGCCATTTGCCGGCGGCTTCTTGCTAATACCGGTACTTTGCCCCGGCGGTCTGCATTTTGCTTAAAATTCAATCCCCATCTCTCTGAGCAGCTGAACATACAAAAGCAGCTCTTCCCGGGAGGTGATATTAAGCTTGGTATAAATGTGCTTGCTGTGGGTTTTAATCGTGTTTATGCTTAAATAGAGCTGACTGGCAATTTCTTTGGCCGTGTAGCCCTTTGCATACAGATCAAAGACCGCCCGTTCGGCTGAAGAAAGTTGCTCCATGTTTTCCAGGAATTGATCTAAAATCGCCAGCGAGATATTTTCCTGCTTCGCTTTTTGGGAGAGCTCCTTGTTGCGCAATGAAAGAAATTCAATTAAATCATCCAGTTCCGGTATTTTTGTTTTAGGCGCGGTGTCCAGGTTTTCAGTCTTAAGCAGGTCAAGGCCGTTGGTAATCGGTTTTATAAACAGTTTTTGGCCAAGAACAAAGGAACAAATTACCCCTGCTATATTCAACAACGTCAGCAAAGAAAAAAGCAGCACGTTCAAGTAAGTCACGGATTCCACAATGTCTTCCTGCGGAATCATGATGGCCACTGCCCATTGTTCACCGGCGAAAAGAGAATTTTCCGGGTAAAGCTTTATCGGTTCGTGCAAGCCTATATAAGTATTCTTACTTCCCCGGTAAGAATAAAAGTAACGCCCGTTTTTAGTTATTTGCTTTAAGGTGCGGTCCCTGGCAGCCACCCGGGCTGAATAACCTCCGGCCAGGAGCGACCGCTGCAAGTCCAGTGAATTGTTGCCGATGGGCGCGAGCACGCAGAACAGACGGCTATAGCTGCGGTTAGCGGGCATGTGCGTTAATTTAAACAGCATTTCACTTATTTCGAAGCCGCAGACCCCGAAAACATTCCCTTGAGAATCAACCAGGGGGGCTGAGCAGATCATAATTTCTTCGCTGGTTCCCGGCAGGGTGAGAGCCCCGCTCCAGTAATAAAGCCGGGAGAGCGGCAGCGTAAGATTGGCCGCGGCCGCGGCCAGGGGCTTATGATAGTACGGCGCCTCGCTGATGTCAAATTCCATCCTCCACTGGGCATGAAGAGAAAGGGTATTGTTGCGGCTGATTGCGGGGAAGCCGCGCAGCAAGATTATATTCGGGGTAGACGAGCTAATAATGTTGGGCTCCATGTTTTTGAGATACAATCCGGCCCTGGAGATTGAGGCATTATCAAGGGAGGGGTTCACAGTGGCGTCGAGAATAAAGAAAACGCCGCTGCATTTTGACAGCTTCAAATAAAACATCGCCTGCTCAAATTGAGCGGATATAATTTCTTCAAGCCTTTCCGGGTAGTGTTTGAGTCCGGCAACCGGAAAGCCCAGCCGGCTGGCGTTCGCTTCGATACTGGCGGACAGCGCCTGGGCAAAATCAATGGTCTGCAAGGATATCAGTCCATATTGC
>JAKOVL010000015.1 GCA_029782095.1 Bacillota bacterium
GTGGTCTCATATAACTGTTTTTCCAGATCAGACAAAGCTTTTTGCTCTTCCAATAGTTTCAGCTTAAGCTTTTGAGCTTCTTCCGAGTTCTCACCTTTCTCGGCTTTCATCTGCTCATAGCCCTCATTTGTTGCTTCAATAATCTGTTTTTGGATTTCTATTTGAGCAGTCAGGGAATCTATATCATTCCTGAGTTGTTGAGCTTTATTCCCGGTGATGTCCAGCTGGTTGCCGGTGATTTCAAAAGCTGTCCTGATTTGAGACAGCCGGGTTTTAAGACTGTCTGCTGCAGCCTCCCAAGCAGCTTTAAGGTCCTTGGCTGCCTTGGAACCGGCGGCTGCCATTTGAGCGAATGCATCTGCTGACTCGTTGCCGTTGGAATTTTCGGTACTAGGAGAGACTGAGAATTCAAATCTCCTTCTAAAATCGGCAAAGCTTAGTCCCTTACCCGGGGTTGACCAGCTTGAAAATGCTTCCTGCATCTCACCAGCAGATGCACGGAGGGAGGAAGCAGCTTCCCTGAACTTTGCCGCCTGTTTCTCGGCTTCCTTGCTTGCTGCTTCTCCTTTGGTTTTTAGAGCCGCCTGAGCGCGGTCAAAAGCTGATTCAAAAGAGGGGGCTATCTTGCCCAGCACTCCGACCAAAGGCTCAACGGCATTCATGATGCTCTGCAGGATGCGATATACTACCTCTTTCAGCTTATTGAAAGCGGTCATAATAGACGCAACCGCTACTTGAAAGGCGCTTGATATTACAGCACCGGTTGTTTTCACCTTGTCCTGTATCCCGAACATATTTTTGGACCAGGCTTCGTATATGAGATAGGCTGCCGCCGCTACAGCCGCGCCTATTGCCAGAAATGGTGTAAGCGGTGCCATAGCCGCCCAGATGGATTTTGCTAAAGCCACAAATGCCGGTATTAATGCTGCGGTAATGGCCCCGGCAATAGCCGCAATGGCCGTCTTCGCGCGAGTAGAAAGCTGATCAAAAAGCCCCTGCAGGCCTTCCTCTCCGATGATCGCCTGCAAGCGTTCGAGGGCTTCAACAGCCGACTTGAGTTTGCCCTTGAGGTCAAAGGTCTCAATCAGATCGTCGCCGATCCGGGTGAGGATCATCGATACGTTGTCCTCGAAGTTCGACCAGATGCCTAGCAGGGAATCTGATTGCTTCTGCATCATATCGGGGAAGCGCTCGTTCATCCCCTCGAGGATGGCATTGATGCCCTCCGCAGCGGATATGCCGCCCTTTGAGGCTTTGTCCATGGCTTCAGGGATGGAAACCCCGATCTTCTCAGCCAATATATCCCAAACAGGAATGCCCAGCTCGGCCAACTGCATCATCTCTTCAGCAGTTACCTTACCTTTGGCCTGCATTTGGCCTAGTGCACGGACAACGCGCTCAATTTCAACCGCGCCGCCGCCAAGACCGGACACGGCGTTGCCGATGGCTTCCATCATGGGGATAATTTCCTGGGCGTGAAATCCAAAAGCCAGAAGTTGGCGTGCAGACTGCTGCAGGCCCTCGATTTCAAAGGGTGTCCTGGCAGCAAAGTCATAGAGCTCCCGCAGGAAGGCGTCAGCCGCCTCGGCGCTGCCCAGCATGGTGGTAAAAGCAATCCGGCTCTGTTCCATCTGCCCGGCCATCTTTATAGCCTTAAGGCCCAATGCTCCTGCAGCAGCACCTACTGCGGCAAGCGATGCAGCAAGGGCTTTCGAACTCGGTTCCGCTGCTTTCATCGCGGATTTTAGCCTGTCACCCAGGCCGGCTACTTGCGTTTTTGCCTGCTCCAGGCCGCGCTGCAGGCCGGACATATCCAGATTCAGTTTGACAAACAGGTTTCCAACTTCCACCCGAAATCACCCACTAGCTTGTAGTATGAAAAGCAAGGAGGCGAAGATAGAACTGCCCAACCCGTGGGCCACCAAA
>JAKOVL010000017.1 GCA_029782095.1 Bacillota bacterium
TACACAAACTTGCAGATAATAAAGCGCCGGGGCTGGCGGCACCGCAGCAGCTGAAGCCTTGATCCAAACCGCCAGAGGGATGCGCATAATCACCAATAACTGATCCCTTCAAGACGATCCGGAACATGCGGGACCACTTGAGCCTGATTCCAGCGCTGCGGCCAGTTATATTCATCCCCACGTCGGGGTGGACGCAAAAACGGGCCTTGGACAAAAAGAAACCCAGCCAGGTATCCGCAACACGAAACACTGGCGGGCAACTCTGATGGCCATTTTTCATAATGAACGCCGCGGCGCCCTGTTCTACTGCCCCTGCGGCAACCCGTTGACGCAGCTCTTAGCCCCGGTCAGATAAATGAAAGCCGGGCATGCCGCAGTGGCATGATCTGCCAACCCTTGGATAATTTTTATTTCGGGATAATAAGCACGGTTAAGGGCTGAGGATGAAGGGGCTGCCGGGTTCCGCCGCGTCTCTCCCTGAAGTCCCTTGCTTACTTTTTATGCCTGTGCTCATCTGGCAAACACCCTGATTTCTAGGGGAGATAATCAAGGGGGTTTACCTTATTCCCATGATGCAGAACCTCAAAATGCAGGTGGGGTCCGGTGGTATTGCCCGTCAATCCGACATAAGCTATGGTTTGCCCAGGAGCCACCTGTTGCCCCACGGAAACCGCAACCTTGCCGGCGTGTCCATAGCGGGTTAATAAGCCGTCCCCGTGATCCAATTCAACCATAATCCCATAAGCACCCAGGTGACCGGCATGAGTTACCCGGCCCGCCGCGGCGGCAAAAATAGGGGAGCCCAAAGGGGCTGCAATATCAATAGCGTAGTGAAAGTTGCCCTTTCTCCATCCGTATCCTGAAGTTATGGTCCCCTGGAGGGGCCAGATCAATTGCTTAACCTGCCCGCCCCTGGATATAGTAGCTCCCGGAACAATAACCCGGACACCCCGGGTCAAGGTATCCTTACTGTTCAGATCATTGGCGGCAATGATTACCTCTTCTCCAACACCATACATTTTTGCAATGGCGGATACCGTGTCGCCTTCTTCAGCATCGTGCACCGCTCCGACAACATTTACCACTTCAATGACTTCGCCGGCCACGATATAGTGCGGGTTGGAGATGTTATTTAAACTTGCCAGGGTGCTAACATCAGTGTTAAAGCGGGCGGCAATGCTGGAGAGACTGTCTCCCTGTTCAATTGTATATTCGAAAATAACCGGTTTGCTCTCAGCGGCTTCATCCCTGGCTGCGCTAAATTGGCGCAGCTCCAGGTAATATTGCGGCACGTCGCCGGATCGGTCCGCCTCCCCTTCTTGTTCGGCCGAGGCGCTCCCAGACTGCCCGAAGCAAATAAGCCCGGCCGCCAGCACCACGGTTGCCGCTTTAATTAAACCAATCATTCAAATCTACTCCTTTTCAGCAAGAAGATATTACTTATTTTGCTGTCTGAAAGGATAGTTTATACATTTTATCAACAACCATGGCAATAGCTGGCGGGCGCAAAAAACATGGGAGCGGCAGGGTGTTTGCAAAGAAGTAATCATAAAAGATGCATATTATCCAGAAACTCCTCATTATTTTTAGTTTGTTTAAGTTTATCCAGCAGCATCTCTAAAAACTCGATATTGGGCGTATTGCCCATGGCCCGGCGCAAAGCCCACATCAATTCCAGCTTGCGTTCATCCAGCAGCAGCTCTTCGCGGCGGGTCCCTGAGCGTGAAATATCGATGGCCGGGAAGATGCGCCGCTCGGCAATACGGCGGTCCAGGTGCAGCTCCATGTTGCCGGTACCCTTAAATTCTTCGTAAATAACATCGTCCATTCTGCTTCCGGTATCGACCAGGGAGGTGGCAATAATGGTCAGGCTGCCTCCGCCATCAATATTTCGGGCTGCGCCGAAAAAGCGTTTTGGCTTGTAAAAAGCAGCGGGATCAATTCCGCCGGAAAGGGTGCGACCGCTGGGCGGAATGACCAGGTTATAGGCCCTGGCCAGGCGGGTAATACTGTCAAGCAAAATGGCCACATCACGCCCCTGCTCCACCAGGCGTTGGGCCCGTTCTAAAACCAGCTCAGAGATGCGGATATGATTTTCCGGTTTCTGGTCAAAGGTGGAGCTGGCCACATCGGCTTTCACGCTGCGCTCCATGTCGGTCACTTCTTCGGGGCGTTCATCCACCAGCAGGATAATCAGCTCAACCTCGGGATGGTTGGTAGAGATACTATTGGCAATTTGCTTCAGCAGAAGTGTTTTGCCGGCTTTCGGCGGTGAAACAATGAGGCCTCGCTGTCCTTTGCCTATGGGGATAAGTAAATCAATAATCCGTGTGGATAAAATATGCGGCTCAGTTTCCATCCGCAGCAGTTCTCGGGGATGAACCGGAACCAGGGAAGTAAAAGATTTCCGGCGGCTATAATCTTCCGGATCTTCTCCGTTAATTTGCTCAACCTGCAAAAGGGCATAATAACGTTCGTTATCTTTGGGAGGGCGAATGCGCCCGGTGACCATATCTCCGGTGCGCAAATTAAAACGCCGGATTTGCGAAGCGGAAATGTAGATGTCATCGTCCGAATAATAGTATTTTTGGCGCCTTAAAAAGCCGAAGCCGTCATTCATAATTTCCAGTAGGCCAGTGGCGGTATGCTGTTCAGCCTGGCTGGTAAATAGTGCAATTAGGGTATCCAGCAGCTCCTGCTTGCGCATGGTCGAGTGCCCTTTTATTTCGTGCTCCCGGGCCAGGCGCTGCAGCTCGCTTAACGTCATTGTTTTAAGTTTTTCAGGATCCACAACGCTCACCACCTTATTTTAGTTGACACTGGTACTGAATATTTATTAAACGGCCATAAAATGTCCGTTAACTACAGCTAATGAATCATGGCCAATCCCGATCAACTCCCTCTGCAACCTGTAAACCAGCCCCATACTGCGGTCATCAAGATGATGAAAACTGCTAATCGCAAACGCTCTGCTTGGGAAACAACAGAAAAATGGAGGCTGGAAGATAAAAGAAGTCTGTCCAAAATAGAATGGCGCCAAAAATATTATCAAGAAATTCTAAACGAACCGCGCTTAAAGAGATCACTGTTTCCGAGGGCGCAGTGCTCGCCGCTCCAAATAGGAAGCCGACAGAAGTGCACCCCAGCCGCCATTCCACTGCCACCCTACCAGCTGAGTCTGCCAGTAAAAAAACCATTAACACTGCCGAAATAAAATATGGCGTCACAGCAGAGGCGATGGAGGGCGCCGGTCGGTCCGAACGGGAAGCGCCTGGTTCAATAAGCAATGGCGGGTCAATGAAAACCGGGCATATGCTGGTGCCCAGCTCCGATTGGGATGCGTCCAGGGGAAGCACTGGCACCCCGGCCCAGGCAGTCCCGAATCCGGTATGATCTGCAATAATGATAGCAGCACTCTTTGCCAGCCGGTTTCCAGCCCATACAACAACTGCGGCGCTTAGAAAAAAATGAACCCAGGGTAGTGCCATATAGTAACTCCAGGACTTGAACTTGTGCTCTACTCTTATCCGCAGGGGTTGATGGCGGAACTAAATGTCCTTGGGGATTATCCAAACCGCTTCAGTCGGGTTCCCAAAAAAATTATGTTCTTTCTGAAGCTTTTTTATTCTAACAGTAAGCCTGAGCCAGGATGTTAAAAAATCTATTCTCTATTTCTAGTTTTTTTCCTGCCTGTAGAAATAAAATATATGCATAAATGGACGAATACGGCTGCTGTAGTTATAAAACCGGCATACAGGTAACATAATATAGCTTTAGCAAAACCAAGCGGGGAGAGCCTACCGTGACCTATCTAAGATTTGGCCTGTTGCTTTTAATCGCCTTACTTCTAAGTATTTCGGGAAGTTTTGGCTACTTATTATACACCATAGCGGAGATGGATGCGCTGCCCCAGCCTCAATACGCCCTGTCAACCCGTGTCTACGACCTTAACGACAACCTGATCTCCTTGCTCTACGTGGAAAACAGGACGGAAGTGCCTTTGTGCGATATTTCAGAATATGTGATTATGGCCACCATTGCCGCTGAAGACCGGCGTTTCTTTCAGCATTACGGCTTTGATCTGTCCGGAATGGCGCGGGCCCTGATCAACAATTTAAAAAACAGGCAGACCACCCAGGGAGGCAGCACCATTACTCAGCAGCTGGCTAAAAATATGTTTTTATCCCATGAAAGAACGGTGGAACGTAAAGTTAAAGAAGCCATCTATACTGTGCACCTGGAGCGAAACTATGCCAAAGAAGAAATTCTGGAGAAATACCTCAACACCATTTATTATGGCCACGCCGCCTATGGCATTGAAGCGGCCGCGCAAACTTATTTTGACAAGAGCGCCAAATCTTTGACTCTAGCCGAGGCAGCGCTTTTAGCCGGTATACCCCGGGGGCCCCAGTACTATTCTCCCTTTATTGATGAAGCTGCAGCCTTGCAAAGGCAGAGAACCGTACTTGGCATGATGGTAGCTGCAGGTTTTATCAGCGAAGCCGAAAAAAAAGCAGCGGAGGAGGAAGAGTTGCATTTCCGGCACCCAGGCGACGAAGAAAAGCACTCATATTTTCTTGATTATATCATTAACGAAGAGCTGGCCCGTTACTTTAACCACGACTATACAGCAATTTATCGCGGCGGCCTGGAAATTTACACCACCCTGGATCCCCGGCTGCAAGAGTTGGCCCAGGCCACCGTAGCGGCCATTCCCCAGCTGCGCACAGACCAGGAGGGAAAACGGCAGCCCCAGGGGGCCCTGGTGGCCCTTGATCCTGAAACTGGCCATGTTAAAGCAATGGTTGGAGGGATCGATTACAATGAAACTAAGCTTAACCGGGCATTATCGCTGCGCTCTCCCGGTTCATCATTTAAACCTTTTCTCTATGCCGCTGCCCTTGAAAGCGGTTTTACGGTGGCGGATGCCTTTTCCTGCGAACCCATATCGCTATTTGAACCTGGCCTTGAACAGCCCTATGAACCCACTGACTTTGGCGGTGCTTTCCACTACCGCAACCTGACTATGCGCGAAGCGCTGGTTGAATCATGCAATATTGCCGCCATCAAGACTCATCTGGAAATAGGGCGGGAGAAAGCAGTGGAAATGGCTGCCCGCCTCGGTATAAAAAGTCCAATGAACCCCCACTTTTCTTTGCCATTAGGTACTGAGGAGGTAACGCTGCTGGAGCTTACCGCCGCCTTCGCTCCTTTTGCCAACGGGGGCTACAGGGTGGAGCCGCTTTTAATTAGAAAAGTAGTGGATGCCAAGGGAAATATTATTTTTGAGAACAAAGTGCAGAGAGAAAAAGTTATTGATGAAGCAATCGCTTTTTTAATCACCGATATGCTCAAAGGGGTACTGCAAGAAGGAGGAACAGCCAGCCAGGCAGCCGCTATTCTATCCCGGCCTGCAGCAGGCAAATCTGGAACTTCCCAAAATAGTAAAAACGCCCATATGATTGGATATACGCCGCAACTGGTGGCAGGCTTCTACATCGGAGATGATTACGAAACCCCCCTGGGTACTACCGGCGGCAGGCTGGCGGCCCCCCTCTGGGCCGAATTCATGGAGCAGGCGCACCAGGGGCTGGAACCGCGCGACTTTCCGGTCCCGGAAAATATTGTTCGCGTGCCTATCTGCCCGGAATCTGGCCTGCTTCACGGCCCCTGGTGCGGCGGACCGGAACTAAAAGAATACTTTATAGCCGGTACGGAACCCGGGCTGTGTTCCGGTGAAGCCTGCTCAGGAAAGCCAACCCTGTGGTGGCCATGGCTTCCCTGGCAGGAGCAGCTTCCCTAGGAACAAATGAACGGATTGGAGCGTGCCTCGGCTCTGATGGTGGTGGCAGGGCCGTGTCCCGGGTAAACAGCGGTTTCCGGCGGCAGCACCAGCAGCCGCTCCTTAATACTTTGTATGATTTGGTGAAATGACCCCCCTGCCAGATCCGTTCGCCCGATAGAGCCGGCGAACAATGTATCGCCGGAAAAAACCGCTCCTGGCATATAGAGGCTTACCCCACCCGGAGTATGTCCGGGTGTTTCCAGGACCTGCAGTGATAGGCGTCCAAAATATATCCGGTCGCCTTCCTTAATGAAGCGATCCGGCTGCGGTTGTTTGCCCACAACCAGGCCGAGACCGAAACCCGGGTTTTGATATATTTCCAGATCCTTGCGGTGCAGTAAAATCGGTGCACCGAAAGCTTCCTTTAAACGGGAGTTTGCGCCGATATGGTCAATGTGGCCATGCGTATTAATGATATACTTAATTTTTAAGCCTGCATCCCGAATCTCTTTAATTATGCGTTTGCCTTCAGCACCGGGATCGATCACAACCCCTTCATGAGTTTGCGAGCAGCCGACCAAATAGCAGTTTGTGCCAAACATGCTTACTTCCAAAACTTTTAAAATCATTTTTTCCGCTCCCCTTGAGAATTTTTTGAAATACTCATGATTCATCCGGCCATGACAGGACCGCCTCAATTGCAGACAAAACATGAGTCAGATCAGTCATTTTCGCAGCAATGGCCCGGCGAAGTTTCTGATCTCCCACCAGGAGGGCGGGAACAGGATTTTCAGTGTGCTCTTTATGGCTTAAATCTTCAAGGTTGCCATGATCGCTGGTTATAATGAGCAATGTCTCTGCCGGATTCAACCTTTCCGCCACGGAGCCAATAAAACTATCCAGTGTTTGCACTACGCGGCGCGCCTCTGCATGATCGGCGCTGTGTCCAGCCAGATCGCTTAAAAAATATTCAAACAGGGTAAAATCGTAGTGATTGCTTAATTCAATGAGCCTGCGCCCGGCTTCTGCGGGGGTAATCGGCTCCACGTCTTTTTCCAGCTGTCGCAGCAGGCTATGGTCGATATCCATATAAATGGCCTGGCCCCGGCGCAAATGATCAAGCGAGCGGAAGGTCAGGCCTCCATAATAAGTAATCAGGGTAGAGCAGGAGTAGCAGCAGCCTGGCAACCCTTGCTGCAAAAGTTGAAAAAAAGAAGGCCGGTAAGCGTTGGCAAAGGCGCAGCGGTATTTTTTTCGGCCAAGCTGTTTAAATATGCCTTTTTCCTGCAGCAAGCCGCGCAGCTTTTCGTTGGGAAAGCCGTTTAGATGGGTGCCAAGGTACCGGGGCGCATTGATGCCGGAAAAAATTGAAGCCTGTCCGGTGGCGCTTTGCGGTAATCCTTTTATGCCCATTACAGCATCCAAGCCGATAAGGGTTGCTCTGGTGCCGTCAAAACCGGCGGCATTAAGGCACAGCGGCCTGCCTTCCAGCAATGATTTTAAATAAGGCGTTTCTGTAAAAATAAAAGGGTTGTCCGGAGCAGAAGGCCCCAGGCCGACCCCGTCTATAAAAATTAGTAAAGACCTCATTTTTCCCCCGTTATTGGGCTACTGCATTTCGCCCAAAATGACGCTGAAGCGCTGTTCCGCATCGTCACGCTTAACTGTTACCACTATTTCCTCTTCCGGATAGTACTCCAGCAGGGCATCAAAAAGCTGGGCCAAGTAGCGTACCTGCTTATTGTCAATGGCGATGATCACATCGCCGGCCTGCAGGCCGCTCCGGTCGGCGGGGCTGCCAGCGATTACTTCGCGGATATGGACCCCCTGATCCGCGATGTCGCCGGTAAGCTGAAACAAATCTTCAACCAAAACGCCCAGCTGGGGACGTCTTACTTTGCCATGGCTGCGCAAATCATCCATGACCCGCTTCACGGTTCTGCTGGGAATGGCCAGACCAATCCCCTCCACACCCAGCCTTGACACTTTGGCCGAGTTAATGCCTATTATTTCACCGTGCATGTTGACCAGGGGGCCGCCGCTGTTACCGGGATTTATCACTGCGTCGGTCTGGATAAAAGTATAGGCATACTGGCTGTCAGGAATGCGCACCTGGCGCTCGACGGCACTAATAATTCCTGCCGTGACAGTCTGCTGAAAGTAGCCCAACGGATTGCCGGCGGCCAGCACACTTTCTCCAACCCTTACTGCTGTTGAGTCACCCAGGGGAACAAAGGGCAAATCTGTACGTTCGATTTTTAAAAGGGCCAGGTCGGTAAGAACGTCTTCTCCCACCAGTTCCGCGACAACTGTGCTGTTTTCCGGCAGCACCACCCTGATTTCATCAGCACCGTCAATAACGTGCTGGTTGGTAATGATATAGCCATCGGAGCTGACAATAACGCCGGATCCCGAACCTGCTTCCACCAGGGTCCTCTGCCCAAAGCGGGATACATAGGCATAGTTATTAACACCGACCACTGCCGGCATAATCCGGTTAACCACTTCTACGGTAGGCAGGTCATCGCGGTGGGGAAGCGGCGTTTCGACCCGGGGGCTGTCATCAGCGCCGGGGGGTGCCGGCGCTGTAAGTTCAGGGATAATATAAAAGTTAAACAGGGCGTAAACCAGCAGCGCCCCGCATATTACGCCCAATAGGCCCATTGCTAAATAGCCGAAAAACGATCCGCTGCGGCGCGGTTTGCCAGTATACCAATCACCGTAATCCATATGTGGAATCGCCTCCTAAGTATGAACAAGATTGAGGTTAACTATTATCACTCTCTACCAAATAGATGGCAGCGGTCATTGAACAGCTCCAGCCGGAAGCGAGGCGGCGAACCCCTGTGGGCGACTATGGTAAGCGATGCCGGCGCCGGCGCAAAGGGCCAGTACTGGCGGGACTTTAAGCCCAATGCAGCCGCCAGCAAGGCATTGATGAAGCGGGCATGGCTGACTACTGCCACCCGGCCATAGCCGGAATACTCCCGTAAAGTTCTCGCCCAAAAAAGCCTCGCCCTGGCCAGAAGCTTCCTTTCGCTTTCACCGCCCCATTGCCCCGCCCGGATTCTGAATGGGCCCGATGCGGGCCAAGGCCGGCAGCAGGATTTTAGTTCCGCCATGGTCAACCCTTCGGCCGCGCCCCAGGAACACTCTCGCAGCAAAGGGGTTTTGAAAGGCTTTAACCCCGTTGCAGCGGCAATAAACTGTGCTGTTTCCCAGGCGCGCTGCAAATCGCTGCTGAGCAAAAGCTCCAGCCCGGCGCTGCTAACCCTGCGGGCTAAAAGCTTTGCTTCGCGGCGGCCCGCATCCGAAAGCGGATAGTCGAGCTGCCCCTGGAACCGCCCTTCAACATTGGCCACGGTTGAACCGTGGCGCAGCAGCCAAATTTCCATAATTAATACGGCTTTCGCACCATGATCCCGCTGCGGCTCCGGACCCGTTTGATCGAAGCCCCGAGCCCGCGCAGCTTCTCTTCAAATTGCTCATACCCTCGATCTATATGTTCAGCTTCGCTTACAACCGTTTCGCCTTCGGCCATAAGCCCGGCCACAACAAGGGCTGCCCCTGCCCTCAGATCTGTGGCGGTAACCGGTGCCGCCGATAGGGGCAGACCGCCTTCCACCACAGCGGTGCGCCCTTCCACCTTGATCTGGGCCCCCATTCTTTTTAGTTCATCCACATGACGAAAGCGTCCGTCAAATACATTTTCGGTAATAATGCTGGTTCCCTCGGCGGCTGTTAGTAAAGCCATAGACAAAGGCTGCAGATCCGTGGGAAAACCGGGATAAGGAAATGTTTTTAGATCCGAAGGAAGCAATTTGCCTGTTCTTTTTACCCAGATTCGTTCCGGTTCAACAGCAACCGCTGCACCCATCTCCCTGAGTTTAGCCGTTACTGCTTCCAGGTGTTTGGGAATGACTTCTTCAACAACAACTTCTCCACCTGTGGCCGCAGCGGCCATCATAAAGGTACCCGCCTCAATGCGATCGGGAATAACTATATGTTCAGCACTGCCGAACTGGCTAACCCCGTCAATACGGATCACATCAGTGCCGGCCCCCTTGATTGAAGCCCCCATGGCATTGAGAAAATTAGCCACATCAACAATTTCAGGCTCCTTGGCTGCATTTTCCAAAACAGTCCTTCCTTCCGCCGCAGCCGCCGCCAGCATTAAATTGATGGTTGCACCGACGCTAACTACATCCAGATAAATATGTGCCCCCCGCATCTTGTTGGCTACCTTTAGCTTGATTAATCCATGCTCAATCTCGATATCCACGCCAAGGGCGGCAAAACCTTTTAGGTGCTGATCAATGGGCCGGGGGCCCAGATCGCAGCCTCCCGGGATAGGCACTTCGGCCCTGCCAAAGCGGGCTAAAAGGCTGCCCATTAAATAGTAGGAAGCACGCATTTTTTTTACCAGTTCATATGGAGGGGAGTACCCCCGCAGGCGGGCCGGCTTAAGCTCCACGGCATTTCTCCCCCGGCGGCGAATGCCTACACCCAAATTTTCCAAAATAGCGATCAGCGTGCGCACATCATTTATATCCGGCAAATTGCTCAGACTGATTTTTCCCGTGGACATCAACGCGGCTGGCAAAATAGCCACTGCAGCGTTCTTGGCTCCGCTGATGCGGACCTTTCCGTGTAATTTGTTGCCTCCATTAATCACTATTGTGTCCATCTTTCTCTCCTAACGGCAAAATAGTAAACCAAATTTATAAATCTGCCTCCAGGTTTCCGGTAAAAGCATTGATATAATAGACGCTGTTATCTTCCATCAAAATACGCCATACGGGTGGCACTTCCCACTTTTCGGCGTTATATTCCCGGCTAAAGTAGCCCAAATCAACCTTAGTAATAGTACGGGGCGGCATGGCCGGCCCCAGCTCATCTACCAGTTTGATTAAGGCATCGGTTGCCGGTATCACCTCCATCTCTCCTTCACGGGGTTGCTCAAGCGGATCTAGCCAATAAATTTCAAGGGCAGTAATAAAATCCTGTTCCAAAAAGACTTTGAAATAGCAGGCAAAGAGGGGCATTCCGTCGATATCTCGATAAAAATGCAAGGTCAACCTGCGCTCATCAGCCCTTGCCTTTTCAATATAATCAAAACGAAGCTGCTCCGGCAAGAAAAATTTTTCCCTTAACTGATGCTGAACCAGCCGGGACAGCTCTCGCTCCTCCAGTGTATGGCCCTGTTCGGCCACAAACAGGCCGGGTTGAAACTCCACTTGAATCTGTCCGCCTGGATGGACGGTCATCACCCGGCCTGGGCCGCGGTAAACTGTCAGCCCGTTTTCGCTGGTGCTCGACACTGCCTGGTTAAACAAGTCTCTTATCCCTTCCGGCCCCTGTTGAGCCGGTGTCACGGTGAGAAAGGTGCTTTTTTGTATATTACGTCCAATATCTGTATTTAAATTATAATTATTCGCTGCTAAGTAGGCCAGCGCCTGCTGCAGCTCGGCGGCAGGAACAACGGTTTTTGTTAGCTGACCCAGGTAGGGCCAGTAAAGATGGTATCCCAGAAATAAATTCAGGCCCAGGAAGGCAATAATCAGAATAGTTTTGGCTTTACCCAGGTTCATGGTGACACCCCTTCCGGGCCTTCCAAACTTCTGGCATCAATCTCCAGGTTTAACCCACTAATACGTATTAACCACACCGGGAGGCAGCGTAAAGTATCCTGGTTAAGGGCATATCCCAGCATCATTTCTTCCAAAATCAGCGGCTGGGCTGTCTCCCTGTAAGCGGGATTATTTTTCATCAACTGTTCCAGCGCGGCACGAAGAGCCTCCAGATACCCTTGTACGGCATAAGTGTTGCTGGTGCTATAAGCTACCTCATAGAGTCGGCGCTGGTATTCGACCATACCGCTGTCGTTAAAAGTAATTCTTGCTCCGGTATCTCCCACAATCGGTTTTCCCTGATAGTAGCTTTGCCAGCATGCTAAATAATGTTCAGAACGCCGGCCTGTTTTCCTCTGCAGGAGCAGGCTTTCCAGACGCAAATTCTCCGCCCATCCCCCATAGTAACACAGCAGGCGGGAGGCTGAATTCAGCGCAGCAAGATAAGTATAAGTTGCCGGAGACTGTTCCAGCTGCGGATGCGAATAAGTAAGGCCCGAACCTAGGCGAAGGCCTTTTTCCCCATCGGTATAAATCAAGGAGCCGTCCCGTTCAGTGACAACCCTTACAAGGCTGCGATCAACAAAGAATGTCCTCACCAGAAGCTCCCGGTCCAGCTCTTCTTCCTTAAACACCAGCTCTTCCAGCTGAACCGGTCTGTCCGGCACATAAATAGGTGCGGCAACCTCTATATTCAAGCCCAGAGCCGCGCTTAGCTCCTCTGAATTTAACTCCCGCTGCGGAATCGCATCGCTCAAATCCAGGGATTCAAGGGCCTTCTGCATCCGCAGGGCTTCAATATCGGAGATAGTTCCGGCAAAGGCTTCTCCTGCCGCTGTATGGAGCTCTAACCGCCAACTCTCACCATTGTTTATAAGCATAACTTCTTTCAGTTCCCGCTGGACATCATCTTTCAACCAAACACTACCTTGCCCCGCCGGCAGGGGCGGTTGAAATGTCAGTGCCAAAACGGGAGGAGCTGCTAAAGAAGCATCCTCCATCCGGCTGAGATCGGCTGCTGAATACCTCTGCAATAAGTCAGAAACCGCGTCCCAGAGAGTTGCGTAAGCCCTTTGGCCAAATTTAAATTGAAAAATGGTGCCTTCCCAGCGAAGGACAGCCCGTGACGGTGCAACAACTCCGGCGAGAGGTCGTGCTTCTTCAAAATAGATCGGTTCGTAAGAATCTCCGGTCAACACCTCTAGAGGCCTTTGGACGAACCAAAGCTGATAGGTTAAAAAAAGGCTCAGCAGCACCAGGGAGACCAGCAGGATGCTTTTAGCACGCTCACTCAACGGGGCGGCCCCCTTTGCGCGGCTTTCCAGGGAGGGTGAACCAGACAGAGGTTCCTACCCCGGGGCTGCTGTCAATCCAGATTCTGCCCCCATGGGCCTCTACCACTCTGCGCGCAATTGGCAAGCCCAGCCCTGTGCCACCAAAATCTCTGCTGCGCGTTTTCTCCACGCGGTAAAAACGTTCAAAGATCCGCGGCAAGTCTTCCGGGGGAATGCCCACCCCTGTATCGGCAATTAATATTTTAACCATCTCTCCTTCCGCTCCGGCGCTAATTTTGATTTCACCGGAGGGCGGCGTATAGCGGATGGCATTATTGAGAATATTGGAAAAGACCTGGTTCACTTTGCCCCGATCCACATAAAGCGGCATCAGCCCGGGGGGCACCGCGACTTTAATCTCCGGCAGCTCGATATCCGCTTTCTGGCGGCACTGCTCCACCACCTCTTGCACCAGCTCTCCCAGCTCTACTTCTGTTTTATGCCATTCCACCTGGCTGTAATCCAGTTGGGAGAGCGACAGCAAATCTTTAACCAGGCTGACCATCCGTTCTGTCTCTTTCTCCACAACCTTTAAAAATTTTTCTCTAACCGCCGGTTCTTCTACTGCTCCATCCATTAAAGTTTCCACATAACTCTTTACCGTTGTCAGGGGGGTGCGCAGTTCATGTGATACATCGGCCACAAATTCCTGCTGCCGCCTCGCCAGCTCCCGCTCCCCGGTGACATCATGCATGACCACCAGGGTTCCATTCATGCGGCCTTTTTCTTCCTTAAACGGGGCCAATTTAACCTGCAATACACAGGGGGGATCGTCCCTGGAGATTTCTGCAGTAAGCGGCTTGCCCTGCCGGACAAAGCGCCGCACCTTTTCAGCCCCAAGCAGCCTTTTTAACAGGGTAATACCTGAGTCCCCGACCGATAGTTTATCCACCTGTAAAGTCCCCAGCAGTTCCCGGGCGGCAGGGTTGATCTGAATCAGGCGCCCCCTGCCGTCTAAAGCAATTACCCCGTCACTCATATTGTTAATAATCGCTTCGACCTTGCTTTTTTCAGAAGAAATCTCTTTAATATTGTGACTAAGGCGCTCGGCCAGATAGTTAAAAGTTTCCCCAAGCTGGCCTATTTCATCTGATGCCTCGACTTTAATCTTCCGCGAAAAATCGCCGCGGGCCATCAGGCTGGCCTGGCGCGTCACCTCCTGCACAGGCGCGGTAATGGTTTTGGCAAGGACAATGCCCAAAAAGACACTAATGGCCAGGGCTACTACTGCCCCTGTTAGAAGGATCAATTTAACCTGCTTGAGGGTTTCATCCACATTTTTCAAAGAACCGCTCAAGTAAATGATCCCATGGGTGGTGTTGCCGTCAATGATGGGAAAAGCTAGATAATAGCGCCGCTCTCTGCTGTTCTGATCCAGCCGGATGGCGTCGCTGGCCTGCCCGGCCAGCGCCCTGGTTATCTCTTCCCGGATAAGCCGTTTCCCAAGCAAGGTCTGGGATCCGGAGCTGCCTACCACCAGCGCCTGGCGGTCCAGAACCACTATTTCCTCCCTAACTCCGCCAAATTCCCGCACCAGGTGGGCAATATCCTCGGTGGAACCGCTGCCTTCGGCAAAACGGGGCGTTAGAAAAGTGGAAAATAACCGGGCCTGGACTTCCAGGCCGGCCTTGTAATTTTGAAGGTAATACTGCTCCAGGGACTGCACCAGGTAAACACTGATTAGCTGTAAAGAAAATAAGATCAGCAGGGAATAAACCAGAACAATTTTCCACTGGAGGCTTTTAAACAGGTTCCCGCTTAAAAAAATAGCCGACACCTCTTTTAGTATGAATATACTCCGGGTGAGCAGGCTTCCGTTCAAGCTTTTCCCGCAAACGCCTTACCGTAACATCCACCGTCCGTTCATCGCCGATGTAATCGTAACCCCAGACATGATTGAGAAGGTGCTGCCTTGTAAAAACATGACCCGGGCGCCGCATCATATAAACCAGGAGTGAAAATTCACGGTAAGTCAGTTCAACCGCAGTTCCCTGGTTATATACTTTCATCTCATCCAGATCAACGGTTAGACCGCCGTGGCTCAGCGTTTTCTTCTCGCCCGCCTTAACATGGCCCGTATTATGACTGGTTCTACGCAAAATGGCCTTCACCCGGGCCGAAACCTCGCGGGCGCTAAAAGGCTTGGTTACATAATCGTCGGCACCAAGCTCAAGCCCCAGCACCTTATCCAGCTCTGTTTCTCTAGCCGTGAGCATAATGATCGGCACCTCTCGCTGGCTCCGAATTTCCCGGCAGACAGTAAAGCCGTCTTTTTTGGGCAGCATTATATCCAGAATGATCAGATCGGGCTCATCAGATTGAACCCGCTGCAGGGCCTCTTCGCCATCAAAGGCAAGGATAACCTGGTGTCCTTCTTTCTCCAGGTTATATTTCAGGATTTCGGCGATGGGGCGTTCATCATCCACAACTAGAATTTTGGGCATACAGCGATCCACCTTTATTGAAACATGAACATTCTCGCTTGAATCAAGTTCGCTTTTTATATCTGGATTCCCTGCACAAAGGGGCAGCCTTTAAATAACAATGAAACCGGGCCGGAGACATTCCTCTAAGGAGAAGCAGCTTTTTGAACTTGCCGGGGGCGGGGACCTTCCAGTGTCAGCCAAGACCTCAGAGCGGGTACATAAAAGTTTAGGGGGGGCTCTTGCCCCCCTAAACCAGCTCCATCTTAACGGAAAAAACTCAGAGGGTCTACCGGCTGGTGCTGGGTCCAGTAATTCCACACACCTGTACCGTCGTTTACCCTAACTTCAAAGTGCAAGTGTATCCCATCCCGGCCCACCGTTCTTCCGGTATTGCCCATGAGGGCGATAACCTGGCCGCGCTTCACCGTATCACCTTTTGATACATAATGGGTTTGATTGTGCATATAAACGGTGAAATAGCGCCCATGGTATATAACAATATAGTTCCCCATGGGGTACTGTGAGCCCGTGTGCACGACAACACCGCTGTCCGCAGCCAGAATCCGGGTGTTATAACGGTTGGAATGGCTGGAATAGGAGATGTCGATCCCAGAATGACTCCATCCTCGGAATCCCTGGGTCAAACGCCCGCCTCCCTCCACAGGCCACATGAACTGCCCCGTCCCCATGGCCGGGGTGGCAGCAGTCCCCTTCTCCACCACCTGGGCGACAGGCTCTTCAATTATGGTTTCGTCTATTTTTTTCCGGTCTATCTCAACCCCGTTTTCCCGCGTGACATGATAGACCACTTCCTTCGACCCCTCTTTGCCGGGCCTGGCAATCCGGCTCTGCACTGCCCACAGGCTGCTCGTATATGTATATTCAGTTTCAAAGGGAATTTTTTCAATAACGGTTTCTTCTTCAACGCTAACCACATGAATTTCGGGGAAGCGCCTGGCGCTCTCCATGGTGCGGTCATTGAAGGCTTCCGCTGCAGTGTTTCTTGAAAGGAGCCCCCGGCTGGCAGGTTCAGTACCGGCCAGCAGCATCTCGACAACCTCTTCCGGGCAGCAGACCTCTTCCGGTGAAACGCTGCAGGGTTCCCCTTTGATCTCTTCGCGTATAGTGGTCTCCAGCAGCACAACATTTTCAGCTTCTCTAACGTAAGCGTTGCTCAACAGCTCAATGATCGTGTCCACGTCACTTTCAGAAGCCACCGGCAACACCGGCACCTCTTCTACTACAACCAGCACCGCATCGGTTTCCAGGGTAATCTGCCGGCGTATAGCTTCTTTTGCGGCACCGGCATCAGCTTCACGGCCGGGTCGGTATGCCCACTGCAGGGATATTTCTTCCCGGGGATGAACGGCCATGCCGTAAAGGGCGCTGCATTGCTCCGTCAAACCATCAATAAATGCTTCAATTTCAGCAGCATCACGCACATAGCCGATTTCCCGCCCTTCCATAAAGACCACATAGAAATGGCTGTACAGATAGTTGTGCAAGCCAAGGCCTCCGCCGACTAGCAAAGAGGTAAGGGCCAGATACAGGGACCAGTGGAACGATTTGCCCTTTAGCCATAACTGCAATTTGCGGAGCTCACTGTGGCGGTAAGCGCGTTTTAGGCGCACCATCATTAACTGGCGCCGCAATTGCAGCCATTGTGTCCAGGCCTTCATCGGAAACCCCCTTTCAACAGCCCGGTCTCTTGCTGAAACGTTAAGGATTTTAATATTTCCTTAACAAAAATTTAAATTAGTTTAAGCTTATTCTCTTTGGTTAAAAAAAATCCTGCAAAATTTCTTGCTTCCCGGCAAAAATCCGGGGCAGCTCTGTCGTGGCATTTGCAGGGTTTTATTGACATATTATACATATTTTTTAAGTCTTATATTCTTCTGCAGATTTCTCTGGCTGCAATGAGCCCGGAGGCAGACGCCTGGATAAGTCCTCTCGTTATCCCCGCGCCATCCCCTACGGCAAAAAGGTTGCCAATTGAAGTTTCCAAATTCCGGCTCAACTGCAGCCGGTAAGAATAAAATTTAACCTCCACCCCGTAGAGCAAAGTATGCTGTGAGTTTACCCCTGGAGCCATACGATCCAGTGCCTCCAGCATTTCAATGATAGCCACCAGATGGCGGTATGGCAATACCAGGCTTAAATCGCCCGGCGTTGCTTCCTTTAAAGTTGGCTGAACCAGGCCCCGCCTGATCCGCTCTGCCGTAGATCGCCGCCCCATCAGCAAATCGCCCAGCCGCTGGATAATAACCCCGTCACCCAACATATTGGCCAGGCTGGCAATATACTTGCCATAGCGAATGGGCTCATTGAAAGGTTCGGTAAATGTTTTGCTTACCAGTAGAGCGAAATTGGTATTCTCCGTGCGGGTCCCGGCATAGCTGTGCCCGTTTACAGTAACCAGGCCGTCGTTATTTTCCGTCACCACAACACCATAAGGGTTCATACAAAAAGTGCGAATGCGGTCATCAAAAGAGCGGGTAAAATAGATTAGCTTGGATTCATAAATCTGGCTGGTCAAGTGCTCCATTAAAACCGCCGGCACTTCAACCCGGACACCGATATCCACTGCATTATTGACCCCGCCTATACCCAGGCGAACCGATTCCCGGTGCATCCATTCAGCCCCGGCCCGCCCGGGACCGCAGACAACGAAATCGGCATGGATGATTTGCCCTGAATCCAGTTTAACCCCCTCTACTCTACCCGCTGCGGTTACAATTTCTTCTACGGCAACGCCGGTGAGGATATCCACCTTATCAGAAAGAACACTATGCATATTCTCCAGGACGCGATAGCAGTTTTCAGTGCCCAGGTGCCTGATCCGGGCGGGAATCAAGCTTAAACCTGCGGAAGCTGCCTTGCGCTGCATTTTTTTAACTACCTCTTCATCTGTGCCAAAAAGTGTCGGTGTGGCGCCAAACGAAAGGTAAACTTCGTCAACTTCCTGGATCAAAGCCTGCAGGGATTGACGATCCAGATATTCATTGAGGATCCCGCCGAATTCTGGAGTAAGGGTTAGTTTACCGTCACTAAAGGCGCCTGCACCGCCCCAGCCGCAAGTTATATCACAGGGGCTGCAGCGTGCACAACGACCATAGGCTCCCTGGGTGGCACATTTCCGCTTCTCCAGCGGCGAGCCCTTCTCCACCAGTAAAATACTGATATTCCGGCAGCGGCTTAGCTCCAGAGCAGCAAAGATGCCGGCAGGGCCGGCACCGATGATAATGACATCATATTTTTCCTTGGCCATACCCATCTACCCCACTTCTTTTGTACTTTCCGACGCAATGTTGGCAAATTTATTTAATTTGTCCAGGAAGTAAAGCTCTACTACCCCTACCGGGCCGTTACGCTGCTTGGCCACAATAATTTCCGCCACATTCCCTTTTTCCGAATCCCGATTATAGTATGAATCCCGATAAATAAACATAACCACATCAGCGTTGGCTTCTATGCCGCCCGATTCCATCAAGTCACTCAGGATGGGCCGGCGATCCGGCCTTCTCTCTACCGCCCGGCTCAACTGGGACAAAGAAACTACAGGCACGCGCAGCTCTTTGGCCAGTCCCTTTAGCGAACGGGAAATTTCCGATAGCTCCTGTTGGCGGCTTTCTGAACGGCTAGGTCCGCGCATTAGCTGCAAGTAGTCCACAAATATGATGTCCAGGCCTTTTTCGGCCTTGAGGCGCCTGGCTTTAGCCCGCAGTTCCATAACAGAGAGCGAAGCGGAATCATCTATGTATAGCGGGGCTTCGCTTAAAGGTCCCATGGCCCTGATCAACTTACGCCACTCTTCCTGCGATAGGAATCCACGACGCAATTTCTGTGCATCGACGCCGCCTTCGGCGCAGAGCATCCTCTGGGCCAATTGTTCCTTGGACATCTCCATGCTGAAAAAGGCTGCAGCCTTTTTTTCTCTCACAGCAATATGATGAGCCATATTCAAGGCCAGGGTGGTTTTGCCCATGCTGGGCCGGGCGGCGATGACGATCAGATCCGATTCCTGCAGGCCTGAGCAGAGGCGATCCAGATCGGTAAAACCGGTAGAAAGCCCGGTTACACCTTTCTTTTCGTCAAACAACCGCTCGATACGGTCAAA
This sequence comes from Bacillota bacterium, assembly GCA_029782095.1. Classification (GTDB taxonomy): domain Bacteria; phylum Bacillota; class Dethiobacteria; order DTU022; family DTU022; genus JAKPEE01. The sequence goes on from JAKOVL010000017.1 coordinate 19,293, forward strand.
GGCTTCCATAAGGGCCTCTTTCAAAGGCGCAAATCCCTGCTGCCTTCCCTGGCGCCCTATATTAAAAATCTGTTGTTCAGCCTCATCCAAAAATTCTTCTACGTTGGCGGGCGATTCATAGCAGCCGGCCACGATTTTAGTGGCGGCAGTGATTAATGAACGCAGGATTGATTTTTCTTTGACAATGTTGGCATAATACTTGACATTGGCTGCGGTAGGCACCGCATTGGCCAGGGCAACCAGGTAGGACATCCCGCCGACATCTTCCAATTTGTTGCCTCTCTTCAATTCGTCAGCCAGGGTTACCAGGTCTACCGGTTCACCTTTTTCACTCAAACCGACAATGGCGTCAAATATTTTTTGATGGGCGGTACGGTAAAAGTCGGCGCTCTGCAGCAGTTCCACGGCAACATAAATAGCTTCTTTGTCAATAATCATAGAGCCCAGGACAGACTGCTCCGCCTCCAGGGCCTGGGGTGGGACTCTCTCACCGGTTGCTAACACGAAGAGTCGCCTCCTTTTTTAGTAAACCATGCAAAGCATTACCGTGGAAAAAGTGTGGCAGCAGGTCAAACACGTCGTTGGCCGGCACAATTTTCATGTCAGGAAAGCGATGCTCAATATCATCCTTGTTCTCTGACGGAACAACTACCTTTTTAATGCCGGCCAGGCGGGCTCCATAAATTTTTTCAGTGAGGCCGCCCACCGGCTTTAACTGGCCGCGCAAGGAAAGTTCTCCAGTGATGGCGCAATCCTGGCGAACGGGTAATTCCCGGATGGCACTGAGAATAGCCAAGAATATGGCTGCACCTGCCGACGGTCCGTCAATATTGCCGCCTCCAATCACATTTAAATGAAGATCATAACCTTGTAAATCTGTCCCGGTAAGCCAGCGTAATACGGAAGCAGCTACAAACACGGAATCCCGGGCCATGGAACCGGCTGTTTCATTAAAACGCATTGTTCCCTTGCCGTTGGAAGAGGGGAAAGCAATCGCCTCTATTTCGATCACCGTTCCCGTGAATCCCTGGACACCCAAAGCGATCACTTTGCCCGGCTCAGTTTTGTAGTGTATTTTCGTCTGAGCCAGGGGAAAAAGACGGTTGCTTTGCAAAACTTCTTGCATTAGTTTCGCCGAAATGCATAAAGAAGCCTTGCTTTTCCCTTTTTTATGGTTCTCATAAAGAGCTCTGCCGTAAGCGTCAACGAGCAGGTTGACCGCCTGCCGCCCTTCGTTGGTATAGCGGCTCACCAGCTGGGCTGCCGCCGGGTCGAGCTTAATCTTTAATTTTTTCGCCGCAGCAGTAACAATATTTTCAATTTCAGGAGGAGTCAAAGGCTCAAAGTAAACTGCAGAACACCGGGAACGAAGCGCCGGTGAAATAGAATCCGGCGGGCGGGTCGTGGCAGCGATAAGGATAAAATCGGCCGGCGCCCCTTTTTCAAACAGCATCTTGATATACTTGGGCACCTGGGTATCCGCAGCGTCGTAGTAGGCTGAATCAAAAAATACTTTTTTATCTTCCAAAACTTTTAGAAGCTTGCTTTGCAAACTCAAATCCATTTCGCCGATTTCATCAATAAAAAGTATTCCACCATGGGCTTCGGACACCAGTCCCAGTTTCGGTTCCGGAACGCCTCCTTCAACCAGATCTCTTCTGGCTCCTTGGTAAATCGGGTCATGCACCGAACCGATTAGCGGATTGGCTATTTCCCGCGGATCCCAGCGCAGGGTGGAGCCGTCTACTTCCACAAAGGGAGCATCAGCAGCAAAAGGAGAATGTTTGATTTTTTTAACTTCTCTCAGCGCCAGGCGAGCTGCGGTTGTCTTACCCACCCCCGGCGGACCGTATAAGATAACATGGGGCGGATGGGGAGAGGCCAGTTTTGAGATTAAAGCTTTTACCGCTTTTTCCTGCCCTACAATCTCTTCCAGCGAAGCGGGCCTGAGCAATTCCAGGGCAGAGCGGGACAGGTTTTGGGCGTACATAATCTCCATCTGGGCATACTTCTTTAATGTGTATGAATTTTCTACTCCGCCTACTTCCTTGATGACCTGCCGTTTTATTTCCTGCATATACTCTTCGTGGCGCTCTTCAATTCTTGTCTTAATTTTATGTTCAATCGATTCTTCCAGGGAACGGCGCGCCAGTATTTCCGCCAGAACGTCTTCCAGCTCTTCAATAAGCCCCGGAATCTGCTGCTCTGAAGGGATTTCTTTGATCGTGGGGTTTTCATAAATCAATCGCTGCAAACCCAGCAGTTGGAGCTCCGGTTTGTGAGATCGGATTAACGATAGCGCCTCAAGTTTTCCGGCCTTAAGGACCATTTTTTCTGTGCCATAAATATCGTTAACCAGTTCAAGCAAAGCATTGAGCTGCCGGCTGTAATTTTTTTTCTGTTCCGGGGTCATGCGAATCCTCCTAACTATCCTGCTCCACGTTAACAATAATTACTGCTTTGATGCCCTGGCTCAATTTAACGGTGACCTGGTGCCGCCCAAGATTTTTAATCGGCTCATCCAGCATAACCTTTTTTTTGTCTAGGGGATAGCCCTCTTTTTGCAATCTGGCGGCAATATCGGCGGCGGTAACTGATCCAAAAAGGCGTCCTCCTTCTCCGGCGGGCATTTTAAAGGTGAACTCCTGTTGATCCAGTTGGGCGGCCCGGCTCCTGTTCTCCGCTTCCTGGCGCTGCAACTTTTTTTGCTCCGCCGCTGCGCGGTGTTTAAGTTCTTTTAAACGCTGAGGGGTTGCCTCTTCTGCCAGCCCCCTGGGTATAAGCATGTTCCGGGCATAACCTTCCGCTACTTCTTTAACTTCACCTTTTTTGCCTAATTTCGGCAGATCCTGCTTCAATATGACTTTCATTGCAGTACACTCCTTCCCTGCTAGCTCATGGCCGATACGGGTGCTGCACAATGGAAAGATGCGACCCTCCATGATTCTGGTCCGGATTACTTCGTGTCCGCCGTCGCTCTCTCCTGCATTTTTTTGCAGCTAAAAAACGGTGCCGGGGGCAATTGCCTCCAGCACCGTTATTATAAGCTTCAGTTCTTTCTTTAATCAGAGGTAAAGGGTAGTAAAGCCATAATTCTGGCACGTTTAATGGCCCTGGTTAGCTGACGCTGGTGGTTGGCACAATTGCCTGATATCCTCCGAGGCAGAATTTTTGCCCTTTCGGTAATAAAGCGCTTCAGTTTTTCATATTGCTTATAATCTACGGTATCAATTTTTTCCACGCAGAATGAACATACCTTTTTTTTAGATTTGCGGCCTCTATCTCGTCTCAAAGATCAACCCTCCTTCAAAGTTTAAAAGGGAATATCATCTTCTCCTATCTGCATCTCTTCTCCGGGTACTTCTCCCTGGTATGATTCCTGTTCATTACCCTTGGACCACTCCAGGAACTTTACCTGATCTGCCACCACTTCGGCAACTTTACGCCGGTTCCCTTCGCTGTCATCATAAGAACGAATCTGCAGCCTGCCGCTGACCGCGACCAGTCGGCCTTTTTGCAAGTAATTGGAGCATGTTTCAGCCAGTTTTCTCCAGGTAACAATGGGAATAAAATCCGTTTCACGGGTTCCCTGCTGGTTGGTAAAAGGACGGTCTACTGCCAGGGTAAAGGTTGCTACCGGTATCCCGTTTCCAGGCGTATAGCGCAGCTCCGGGTCGCGAGTCAGGCGACCGATCAGGACAATCTGGTTGAACATCCTTGACACCCGCCTTTAGATAGATTTGGCGCATTATTCGCCTTCTTTTACAATGAGAAAGCGGATGACCTCGTCATTTACGCGGAAGAAATGTTCCAGCTCTGGGATAATATCATGTGTGCCGGTGAAGTAAACCAGGTAGTAGTGTCCTTCATTTACTTTTTTGATTTCGTATGCCAGCTTCCGCTTACCCCAATCATCAACCTTGCTCACTTCTCCACCCAACTTTTGAATGGTTGCCTGAAGCTCGTTCAAAATTGCTTCCTCGGCTTCAGCTTCCATTTCGGGATGGAGAATAAACATTAGCTCATAATTGGTGGTCAAATCTTTCACCTCCCTATGGACTAAATGGCCCCGTATTGGAGCAGGGACATGCATAATAGATGATAACATATTTCGCCAGGAGCAGCAAGCAAATGCACGCGGTAATTGAAAGCATCTTTATCATAAGCCCGGGGCGCCTTTAGCCATGCTCGCTATCGGGGCTGCTGCAATAATTGACTTTCTCTGTTGTACTCCAATTCTCATATTGCCAATTATTTGTGTGAAGCAAAATATGGTAAAGGGGCTGCCCTTTTAGGACAGCCCCGGTGTGAAGAACCACCGCCAATTAGCGAAATATTGGGGGTGAACATGTGAACCCCGGCTCTGTCTTAGACCTCGCCGGCTATAATCTGCTTAACCCGCCGCTCAAAACGGGTGCGCGGTATGAGGACGCTGCGCCCGCAGTTCATGCACTTGATCCGGAAATCCATGCCCACCCTGATAATCTGCCACCTATCGGAGCCGCAAGGGTGGGGTTTCTTCAGTTGTACAATCTGGCCGATATGATAATGAGCCATAACTACCACCGGCTTCTTTATTTCACTGATCGTATTTGTCCAGCACTGCACTAATTTGCGCAGAAATTGCATCAATGTCCTGGTTGCCGTCAATGGTATGAAGCAGATCCTGCTGGCGGTAATACTCTATTAGTGGCTCTGTTTGTTTCTTGTAAACCTCGAGCCTCTCCGTTACCGTGGCCAGTGAATCATCTTCCCTCTGAGACAGTTCCCCGCCACACTGATCACAGACATTGCGCACCTTCGGAGGGTTAAATTTAATATGGAATGTTGCCCCGCAATCCCGACACACCCGTCTCCCGGTCAGTCTGGCGATTAATTCTTCTTCTTCAACGGCCAAGTGAATTACTGCATCCAGCTTGCAGCCTAAATCGTTGAGCACCTGGTCCAGCGATTGGGCCTGTGCCACAGTCCGGGGGAAGCCATCCAACAGTGCGCCCTGCCTGCAATCTTGGTCGGCAAGCCTTTCCTTGACTATCCCCACCACCACATCATCCGGCACCAGCTGCCCCTCCTCCATATACTGCTTAGCCTTCAAGCCGAGGGGGGTGCCTTTTTTTACTGCACTCCTTAAAATTTCCCCGGTTGAAATATAGGCCAAATTGTACTTTTTCACCAGAAATTCAGCCTGTGTTCCCTTTCCTGCTCCCGGGGGTCCTAGCAACATTATCAGCATTTTTCTCCCTCACTTTTTGGGACAATTAAGGGTTCATAAGCATATACTGTTCTTCTTTTCCATCTTAATTCCTGCTAAAGTATGCAAAAAGCTAGCCCTCAGTGCCACCAGATCCCGGTATAGTTGAACAGTTGCAGCACCTTGTTGAACAAATAAGCCTGTTCTGGATTAAAAAGATCCCTGGAAATGGGAACTAGCCAGAAAAGGGGAGCGGTGGCCCCGGCCACAAGAATATAAATCCATAAATAGAATATTATCCCAATTATTGCCCCCACCCATTGCTCCCAGTAACTTGGCAGGACGTTGCTATGGTTTTGCTTAAAAAAAACGGCTAGATGAAACGCTCCCCCCCAGAGAGCAAAACCTGCGGCAAAGGACAACGCATTTACCGTGACCATGGTCAAGACATCGATTACCCCCGTCGCAGATACTGCAGCGACCGCTGCGGCTTTTTCAACCAGAAACGGGTGCATCCAGGCTGGAACTTCCAAAGAATTTAAAACTGCTTCAGGATATGCAACCGTGCTTCCGACTGGAATAGCGCTTCGATTGATGATTAAGGTTCTAATAGCAAAATCTACAGGATAATGTAGCGTTATAAACAGCCTCATATCGCTCTGAAAAATGGCCGCCGTTGCAGCGGCGGCAACCAGCAAGGCCAACCGTCGAAAAATTTTTCTCCATCCAGCCAAATAGCCGGATACACCACCCCAGAGGCAGACGCTGCATAACCCCATGTCCAACCAGAGCATAGGCAACTCACCTTAAGCTTTTCTCTATACATATTTCTGCAAAGCTTTTAATATAACTAAATTACCACTGTTGAGGAGTGCGCAGATGAGTCTAAGCCAGGCACCAACTTCCAGGCATGACTACCGCTCGAGAATGAGGGTCCGGGTTAATGGCAGCGATCCCCGTGCTCCGGACAAAATTGCCTCCGCCCTTATCTGCATGATCCTTCAGCGTTCTAATTCTAGTCAGCAGCGGACCCGGGCAATTTTATGCATAGGGTCTGATCGTTCAACCGGAGACGCCTTGGGCCCGCTGGTTGGAACATTCCTGTCAAAATTGGAGCTGCCGCGAACCCTGGTGTGGGGAACTCTGGCTCATCCGGTCCATGCGTTAAACCTGCATAGCTATATCCAGAGAATACAGGATTACTCAGAACCTCTGCTGATCATCGCGGTTGACGCTTCTTTGGGCAAATCGGACAGTATCGGCTTAATTGAGATAGCTGAAGGCCCCATCAAACCTGGAGCTGGGGTAAGCAAACAGCTGCCGCCGGTAGGCCATTACCACCTGAGCGGCATAGTCAACCTGGGAGGTTTTATGGAGCAAATGGTGTTGCAGAGCACCCGCCTTTACCATGTCATGGAAATGGCCCAGGTCATGGCCCAAGGCTTAAAAATAGCACTGTTAGCAATTTAGCCCCGCAGAGCAAAATGTTTAAAAGGGGGAACTGCCTTTTAAAACAGCCCCCCTGCAGCATCAGCGTTGAAGCACTCTGACTGGCCCTTACTTGACGGAATCCTTGGCTTCTCCTTCTTTCATTCCCTTGCCCGCCAAAGCATCAGTTTTTAAGATGGGCTTAATCGCCTGATCTTTACGCTTCATCTCCACATCGCCGGAAAAAATGGCACCGTCATCAACCAAAAGACCGTTAGTTTTAACTTCGCCTATAACAATACCGGTACTGCGTATTTCAAGCTTTCCTTCAACGTCAAGATTACCTTCAAAACGTCCGGCCACGGCCACATTGCGTCCTTTTATTTCTGCGGCAACCCGCCCGCTTTCGCCGATGACAACGTCGCCAGGCGTAATGACCTCACCCTCCATGTCGCCATCAATCCGGATCAGGCCCTTTGCCCGAATAGTCCCCTTAAAAGAAGTATCTTTCCCAATCACTGTATTGACTTTATCCGGCGGGGTTTCAAGTTGTTCCTTTTTAAACATTTTACTTCCTCCCTGTCTAGTTTTTTATCTAATATAATTCATGGGGTTCACCGCTACTCCGTTAACTCGCACTTCATAATGCAAATGAGTCCCGGTAGCCCGGCCGGTCCGCCCCATATAGCCGATCACCTGGCCCCTCTTCACCCACTGGCCGCTGGAAACAGCAAACCTGGAGAGGTGGGCATAGCATGTTTCAAACCCGTAACCGTGATTGATGAGCACCATATTGCCGTAACCTCCCCGGTAGCCGGCAAAGCTCACAGTACCATCGGCGGTGGCATAAATTGGTGAACCATGGGCTCCGGCAATATCAATGCCGCTATGAAACTGCGTGATCGCCCGATTGAAAGGAGAGCGGCGCATGCCAAAACCTGAGGTTAGCCTGCCGCCGCTGGTAGGCCAAATCGATGGAGTTGCCGCTAAACGGCGCACAAACTTGTCCACTTCTACTTCCAACAGCTCCATTGATTCAGCCTTTTCGGGGATCAAATTCTGCAGCATTTCAATGTTTGCCACAGCCCGGTCCAGCACTCGAGCTTCACTGGAGCGGCTGGCATACAATCGCAGCTCTCCTCCCCCCTTGCCCATTGATGAGGCATCTTTATCTTCTTCAACTTCTTCTTCATCCAAACTGATACCAAGCTTTTCCGCAACCAGTTCAGCCAACATCTCGATCTGCCCCATTTGCTCAATGAGCTTTTGCGTCTCATAAGCAAAGGCATTTATCTCATCCTGCTGCGCCTGATTGATTTGCCGCAAAGCCTGCACTTCTTTGGCATCGTTAAGGGCATTTCGGTAGGAATAAACGAGAATTAACAGGCCCGCCAGACACAGGGCTGAAAAGGCCACCAGCAATTGCACGACAAACAAAGGCAACCGTATACTATATGTAGACTCCTCCGTGTGGGGCACTATCATTATTGTAAAATAGCGTTTTCGCTTTTTCATGCCTAGAACCCCCTGTCTTCCGGCAATTAAAGGGCCATCCTTTGCCTCGCTTCAGCCAGGGCCTGTTTTTCCTCTTCACTTAAGAGATAAGTTGATTGCCCTTCCCTGACCGGCTTGCCATAAAAGCGGCTGTCTTCCCGGCCAAAAATGCTGGTTAAAACCACACCATTTTCATGACTATCCAGCAGCGCCAGGGAAAAGCTGAGGTCGCCGCCGGTTTCCTGGAAAGCGTTGAAACGGACCAGCCCCACTCCTGTTATGGAGAGCGCCAACTGCCGTTCAATTTCTGCCAGTCTTAGCTCAAAAGCTTTTTGTTTCTCCAAGCATCCGGAAATCATGCCGCCATAGTGATTTAAAAGCTCTTCAATATTTACATCGCCATGGCCCTGCATCAATAAAAGGTAGCGCTTTTTCAAAGAGCGTATGGCTGTCAATAAATATAGGCAAAAGAAAACCAGCCCCAGGCACATTGCCCCCAGGACCAGAAGAATTTCTACCGTGTACAATCCCAACCATAGCACCACCTGGTTCCAAATCATTATCCCCGCCAACACCATCCTCTTTTTTGCCAAAAGTTCATTTTAAGTTAAGAAAAATTAATAGATATTAATTCGCTTTAAAATAATAATTTCCTTTTTTCGTAGAGAAAATTGTTGTTTCACGTGAAACATGTCAAATGCTCCCGCTTCTGCAATGATGATTCACGTGAAACATGGAGTTTGTGAAAATGGGGCAAATTTACGTTATATTGTCTGGAAGAAGCAGTGTTATAAGCCTTTCCAGGTCTTCTTCGCTGTAGTAGGAGATTTCCAGGGTCCCGCCCTGCTTGCCTTTGACCAGCCTTACTTTTGTGCCCAGATGTCGCTGCAGCTGCTCAATAACCTCTGCCAGTTGAGGTTCTTTAGGCATGATCTCTTGCCGGGAAGGTGTTCTTCTTTCCCTTTCTTTTCCCGCCCTGCTTACCATCTTTTCCACTTCCCGGGCAGTCAGCCCTTTGGCTATAATCTGCTGAGCCATTTTGCTTTGAGTTTCCTGATCGGGAAGGGCCAGCAGCGGTCTTGCCTGGCCGGGCAAGATATCTCCCCGGGCCAGCGCCTCTTTCACCGCCTGTGGAAGGGAGAGCAATCGCACCGTATTGGCAATCGCAGAACGGCTTTTCCCCACCCTGCGGGCCAGCTCATCCTGAGTCATATTGAATTCTTCCATCAGCTTGCGATATGCCTCTGCCTCTTCAATGGGGTTGAGGTCTTCCCTTTGCAAATTCTCGATTAAAGCAATTTCTAGCATGGCGCTTTTGCTGAATTCCCTTACGATTGCGGGTATGGTCTTTAATCCTACCATTCTGGCAGCCCGGTAGCGCCTCTCTCCAGCAACAAGGATAAACTGATCTTTTTCCGGAGCAACAACAATGGCCTGGACGATGCCGTGCTGTTCAATGGATTCAGCCAGTTCACGCAGCTTGTTTTCGTCAAAATTTGTACGGGGCTGATAGGGATTTGGTTTAATCCGGTGTATGTCAATTTCTTTTATATCGCTCTCTTTTTCATTTTCAGGGAGAGCTTCAGGTATTAAGGCGCCCAGACCGCGTCCCAGACGTCTTTTTCCGCTCATTTTTGCAAGACCTCCCGTGCCAATGCCAGATAAAGTTCGGCACCTTTGCTGCGCGGGTCGTATTCCAGAATATGCAGGCCATGACTAGGTGCTTCACTTAGCCGGACATTACGTGGTATGATCGTGTTAAAGACCAACTCTTTAAAGTACTCTTTGACCTCTTCCACAACCTGTTCGGATAGGTTTGTCCGCGAATCATACATTGTCAGGAGTACGCCTTCAATTTTCAAACTTTCATTAAGATGTTTTCGAACTAAAGAGATCGTATTCATTAACTGCCCCAGGCCTTCCAGGGCATAATATTCACACTGAATGGGGATCAATATGCCGTCTGCAGCGGTAAGGGCATTTAAAGTCAGGAGACCCAAAGAGGGAGGACAGTCGATGATAATACGGGTATATCTTTCTTTAATCGGACTTAGCGCCTGCTTCAGTTTTACTTCCCTGGAAACAGTGGGAACCAGCTCGATCTCTGCTCCGGCCAGCTGTATGGTTGCAGGAACTACGTCTAGATTGTCCCAGCGAGAAGGTAAAACAACCATATCTAAAGGTAATCCGTTAATTAGGGCATCATAGATGCAGGCTTTGACATCTTTTTTTTGAACGCCAATTCCGCTGGTGGCATTACCCTGTGGATCTACATCCAGCAACAACACCTTTTCCCCTAGGCTGGCCAGGGCTGCGCTTAAGTTGACTGCGGTTGTTGTTTTTCCCACTCCGCCTTTCTGGTTGGCAATAGCGATAATTCGAGACATGTCTTGTTCTCCTTTTAAGTAATGATCAGGATCGCTGCTTTTTAAATAAACGGATTGTCACCTCAACGTATTCTTCTTCCATTTTTTCATTTACTTCCGGTTTGAGCCCAGAGTCTTCGATGATTTTAACGGCCTCGCGAATCGTGTTTAAAAAAATGCGAAAGTCTCTTACCACCGCCCGGGGCAGTTTTTTAGGCGCCGGGCCGCCGTTTTTAGCTCCTCTTATTTTCTCGATTCGCGCCTCGGTCTGGCTGACCGTAAGTCCTTTTTCTAAAATCTCCTTGATCACCTTTTGCTGCATTTCTTCCGAATCCAGCTTTAAAAGGGCGCGAGCGTGCCGTTCCGTTAAATTATTTTGGATCAGGCTTTTCTTAACGGAATCAGGTAATCTCAGTAGTCGTAATTTATTGGCTATGGTCGATTGACTCTTGCCCAGGCGTTGGGCCAATACTTCCTGTGTTAAATTAAAGCGATTCATTAAGCGAGCATAGCCTTCTGCCTCTTCAATAAAATTTAGATCTTCCCGTTGTAGATTTTCAATTAAAGCAATTGTGGCCATGGCGCTGTCGCTTAACTCTTTAACCGTGGCAGTAATTGTTTCCCAGCCCAGGCTTTTGCAGGCCATTAATCTCCGCTCGCCCACAACCAACTGGTATCCGCGGCCGCTGCGTCTGACCATTATTGGCTGCAATAATCCGTAAGTTTTGATAGACTGCTTTAGCTCTTGCAGTTTATCCGGAGGGAAAGTCCGTCTAGGCTGAAAGGGATTGGGTTCAATTTCATCAATTCTAATCGTAGTTACTTTTTCTTTGCCGGCTATAGTTTCAGGATAAGGGTATCCGCCCCACTGTTCCTTCATTCCAATTCACCGCCCTATTGGCAATACTCTTCCAATTCATATTTGACAGCGGCAGGGACAATCCTTCAACATAGCTTTAAATTTTTTAGCTCAGAGGCTTTTTTGCGGGCTTTCCGGGCTTTCTGGGGTAAATGTCAGGCGTGTTTTCTATTTTACTCAGGCATACCAGCGTCCGTTTTTCTCCGGTGGGAAGTTGATAATGATAGATTCGATTGACTTCGCCTCCACATAAGCGCAGCGCGTGTTTAGCCGCAGCAGCTTCATTTACTCCACGGGGCCCTTTATATAAAAATACTTCCCCTCCCAATTTAACCAGGGGTAAAGCTAACTCTGCCAAAATAGCTGTATCAGCCACTGCTCTGCAGACAACCGTTTGGAAGCGCTCCCTATATTCAGGATGCCGGGCCCATTCTTCAGCACGGCCGGCAAGAAAATTCATCTGATCTAGCTGCAGTTCCCGGCATACTTTTTTTAAAAAAATGATTTTACGGCGATTAGCATCCATTAAAAATACTTTTTGTCCGGACAGAACTATTTTCAAAGGTATTCCCGGTAAGCCCGCACCGGTACCCAAGTCCAACAACTCCCCGGAAGAAAAAATATTTAAGGTAACCGGGTAGAGAGAATCGAAAATGTGTTTGTAAATTATTTCTCCGCTGTCCCGCGGACCAACCAGGCGCTGCCGGGATGTACCTTCCACAACCATGTGGATATACTTTAAGAGTAGCTGCTCCTGTTCCGGCTCGATCGGCAGGGCCAGTTGAGCCATGACCTCTTTTAGCCGCTGTTCTTCTGTTCTCATCGCCTTTTTACTTTTAATCCTCTCTTACTTGCCGATACAAAACTGGCTGAAAATACGATCCAGCAGTTCGTCTGAAACAGTATCTCCCGTAATTTCCCCTAGTTTTTTCCATGCATTATGCAGCTCCAGGCTCGCCAGCTCGAGTGGATAAGTATCAAGTTGTTCTACAGCTTTTTCCAGGTGGTGCAGTGCCCCCTTGATGGCCTCTTCCTGCCGTAGGGACAGCAGAGCTGTATTCTCTCCCCCATGGCCCAATTTAAGGTCAAGCAGTTTAATCATCTCTTCTTCAAGCTGCCTGATGCCCTCATTTTTGACTATGGCAGTACTGACAACCGGAATACCCGGAAGACGCTCCTGTACTTCATTTAACGTGGTTCGCGGAGGTAAATCAGTTTTATTCAGCACCATCAATACTGCCTGGTCTTCTCGGATGAGGCGCGTAATGGCTTCGTCTTCGGCTTCCCATGGGGTTGAACCATCCAACACTATGAGGAGCAACTGGGCCTCCTCTGCCGCATTTTTCGAGCGGTTGATCCCTTCCTGTTCAACGGGGTCCACTGTCTGGCGAATACCGGCTGTATCAATGATGCGAATGGGATATCCGCCGAGATGAATATAGCCTTCCAGCAAGTCCCTTGTAGTGCCTGGCATTTCGTGAACTATGGCGCGCTGCTGCTTCAACAAGGCATTTAAAAGGGATGATTTTCCAACATTCGGTTTCCCTATAATTGCTGTTTTAATCCCCTCCTGGTATGCCCTTCCTCTATCTGCTCCCTCCAATAAATCTTTAAGTTGATTAATAATTTTTTCCAGGTTAGATTTAAGCTGTGCTTCCATAATGCTGTCGTCTTCCAGATCTTCGGGGAAATCAAGGGACGTTTCTACCTGGGCCAGGTTGTCCATAATCGAGTTTCTCAAAGAAACAATTTCGTTGGCCAGGTAACCTTTTACATTTAGTGCGGCAAGTTTTACTCCCTCTTCAGAACGAGCCTGAATTAATCTCAAGACACTTTCTGCCTGGCTAAGATCAATGCGCCCGTTTAAAAATGCGCGCCTAGTAAATTCTCCAGGTTCGGCCAGGCGGGCACCTTTTTTTAAAATCAGGCGTAAAATGAGGCGTAATGTAACAATACCGCTATGGCAATTTACTTCAACGGTATCTTCACAGGTATAAGTATGCGGGGATCGCATAAATGAAACGAGCACCTCATCGATGACCTCACCTTTCTCGTTGACAATGTGGCCGTGATAGAGGTGGTGGGAAAGGGGATATTCCTTCTTTTTTCCCCGATGAGGTATAAAAATTTGGTCAACCAGGTCAAACGCTTTAGTCCCGCTAACACGAACGATGCCGATTCCACCTTCTCCTGCCGGGGTGCTTATGGCTGCGATAGTATCTTCTTCTGGCATGAAAAACCCTCCTCAACAAAAAACCGCTCCCTTGCGGGAGCGGCCGGCAAAGCTTATCGCGGGCTTATAACTACTTTACGAAATGGCTCTTCTCCCTTGCTATATGTGACTACATCTTCATGGTCCTGCAAGGCAATATGAATAATGCGCCGCTCCTGCGGGGTCATTGGTTCCAGGGCCTGTTCCCGCCCAGCCTGTGATACTTTTCTGGCAATGCTTGCGGCCAGTTGCTTCAAGGTCTTTTCCCGGCGCTGGCGATAACCTTCAACATCAACAATAACCATTTTATTCCATCCTGCAAATTGGCGTCTCAATACTGCACTGGCCAGGTATTGCAACTCATTCAGTGTTTTGCCGCGGCGGCCAATCAGGAGAGCACTTTTTTTTCCTTTAATGTCAATGCTGAGTTTTTCTTCATCTTCAGTGACCGTGGCGCTGCCACTAATATGCATATACTCCATGATTTTATTAAAAAACTCTTCCATGTATTGGGCCGGCTCCAACCGCACCCGGACAGAAACCCGTGCATTCTTATTGCTAATAAAACTAAGAATACCCTGGGCCGGTTCACTTAAAACTTCTATTATTGCATTTTCACGTTTTATTCCCAGAGTAGAGAGGGCTTTCATGATGGCTTCATCTACAGTCTTCCCTGATTCCTCCACAACTCTCATGAACTTTATTTTCCCCCCTTGCCTCTGCTTTTTCCGGAACCTTTAGCAGTACTTTTGGCGGTAACTTTTTCTTTTACCAAGCCGGCTTCCTGCTCTTCTTTCATTTTTCCCATACGCGTGACTAAATAATGCTGTGCCATAGAAAAAAGGTTATTCGTAATCCAGTAAAGAACCAGGCCTGCCGGAAAGTT
>JAKOVL010000018.1 GCA_029782095.1 Bacillota bacterium
AACTTTCCGCGAAATCCATTATCGTTGTCCCAACACTAAGCCTCAGGTGCAAAAGCTGCCGGGTTGTCCTAAGTGTCGTAAAGCATATTCCCACTTTGGTCTCTTTAATAATGATGATTAGGAGGGATAAGCATGAACAAAAAGTCGGTTTACGGTTTCATCCCGGAATCAGTTCACCGGGAGCTGAAGGCCAGATTGGCCATCTCGGGCCAAACTGTGCAACAGTTCATTGAAATGGCTGTTGCACAGTACCTTAGGGGCCAACAGCATTGGCAGGAGTTGCCCGACGAGGTAGCTCTGGCCGTCGAGAACGGCCTGAGTGACGACCAAGTTGTTTACAAAGGCCAGGGCTACCTGCTGGCTGTCATCGCCAGCGACGGCGACGGTCCACAAGCCGCGGCCTACTGCTGGCGAGATGGGTACCCGGCGTCCTTCGCCACCGGTTCCCGGGAAATTGTCCGGGAACTGGTCACGGCAGAAATCCGTGGCTGGGAAGTATCCCAGCCGGTAAAGGACGAAGCGGTTGACAGGCTTAATCAAATACTGAGTGACTGAATTAAAACCAAAAACAGACCTGCACTACAGCAGGTCTGTTTTTATATCTTCATCCTTATCCTCTCCCTCCAGGGCCGACCTCCTCAGTACCACCATCCGAGCACTCTTGCCCCCATAATGCACTTTTTTAGTCATCCTCCTGTCACTCTCGGCATCGATCCAGCCCCGTTCTCTCCACACCCGCAAAATCGGGTCACTCTCAAACCCCTGCCCCTCCAGTATCTCCTTAAGTTTATGGGGGTAAAACCCAATCCATTCCCAATCATCTCCACTATCCCACCGGCCAGCGTATGCGACATTGCCGCCGCCGCCATACAGGCCGCCGCCAGGCTCCCGGCCCAGGAAGAATTTTTCATTGGCTTGTGCCCAGCTGTAGACCATGGCCAAGGCTGCGCCGGCTCTGTCTCCTTCCTCCGCCTCTCGGATTAGTGCCTCCCAGACCTCCTCCACTGGATCCCGGAAGTCCCAGGGGAGCTTCAGCGCCTCATGAGCGATATCAGCCACAACCAACAACACCGCAAAATACGCTGCCAGGCGGCCGGCAATCGAGTTTCCGCTATTTCGGTCCAGGTAGTCCTTTTGAGCCGCTTGATAGCCTGCCCGGAGCTTCGGCCATATATCCCGATTGCGGAGCAACCACAAGACCAATTCTTTGCCGGCCTGGCCGTAGTTGGCTTTTATGCCGGCATCTATCTGCTGCACAATCCGGCCCGTTTCGTCGTCAGCCCGGTCAAAAGGCGCCCCCCAGAGGGTGAGCACCCTGGCCCTGGTCCCGCCGTCCTGGGTAAAAGACACGGCGCTGGCCTCACCGCTGGACAGCAGTACCGTGTTCCAGCTTTCAGTCCGCCGCATGCCCTTGACACTTCCCCGGCCGCGTCCCCGGCCATTGATGACGTCATACAGGATATGCGCCACCTCGCTGGGCCTTTTAGCCCTCTTGGTATCATCTAGTATTATCGGCAGCCCCGAACCTATGTAGCAGGCCCGCTGGATCCATACCCGCGTCGCATCCCAGCTATACAAATTGCTGTTTTGGCTGCGCTCATCTGGGTTACCCCAGCAGCTGGCCGCCACCCGGAGCACCGTTGTTTTCCCGGTCGATGTCCCATAAGCCCAGTCAACCGCGAAATTCGGTGCCCCCAGGATTTTGAGGAAAGGCGGCGCCAGGCTGGCATACACCGCTAGCAGAGCCCGGGGAAACTGCGCA
>JAKOVL010000026.1 GCA_029782095.1 Bacillota bacterium
AATCGTTCAGCCCTTCCCTGCTTGTATGCAGGTACTATGGCTTCTGCTGACTCCTGCCGGCCCAGCTGCACCTCTCAGCACAGGTTACCAGGGCTATCCCGGCCAACCGGCAGGCCTCCTCGAGTAAGTGCGGTAACTTTCCTCTCATACCCGCCCCATGTACCATACCATCCTTTGGTAGCTTCGGAACTTCGTCCTGGGTGGCGGACTCGTCCGGGATGATACAGGCCTCAGATGGGGTTCGTGTCCCTCGGGTCAAGAGTTTGCCTCCAGCTTCCTTCGGATTCCACCTCGCGATGGACACCCTTGCCTTCAGCTACGGTAGGTGCTACCAACCCCCGTTCATGACTTTCACCTTATAGCTACACGCACATGTCGAGCGCACCACCCCGGCCCTCCCCCACGAGGGGGGAGGGGGTTTAAGCCCCCGGCATTTATCTATTCTCCTGGCTTCTGACTTCTGAGTTCTGAATTCCCTAAAGCTGCTAAAAGCCTGCTTCTCCAGCTCTACTGTATCCTGTATTCTGTCTCCTTTTTCTTTCTCCTTAACTACTGAATACTGAATACTTAATCCTAAATCCTTTTTCTTTCTCCTTCCTAATACTGCACCACCTTGCTGATGCGGTCCATGGCCTCGCGCAGGCGTTCCGCATCCACGGTCAGGGCGATGCGGAAATAGCCTTCGCCGTGCTCGCCGAAACCGCGGCCCGGGGTTACCACCACCCCCGTTTGATCCAGGATTGCCGTGGCAAAAGATTGGGAATTGTGGCCTGGCGGCACCGGGGCCCAGACATAAAAAGAACCCCGGGGTGCAGTAATAGGCCAGCCCATTTGTTTTAACGCCTGCACCACTATGTCGCGCCGCTGGCGATAGCAGGACCGCATGGCCGCGATAAAAGCGTCACGCCGGGGGCTGGTCAGCGCTTCCACTCCACTGTACTGAATCGCTTTAAACAACCCTGAATCCACATTGGTTTTAAAACGGGCCAGCACCTCCAGCGCCTCGGCGCAGCCCACGGCAAAGCCGATGCGCCACCCGGTCATATTGAAGGGCTTGGATAAAGAGTTGAATTCCACCACCGTGTCTTTTGCCCCTCGGGCCTGCAACGCACTTTGCGGGGGACCTTCGTCAAAAATAATTTCAGTGTAGGCAGCGTCGTGGCAGATTAATATGTTATTTTCCCGGGCAAACTGCACCGCTTCTTCAAAAAACTGCAGCCCGGCCACGGCTCCGGTGGGGTTGTTCGGATAGTTTAAAAACATCAATTTAGCCCGCCGGGCCACCTCTTTGGGAATGAGATCAAAACGGGGCAGAAAGCCGTTTTCAGCCAGCAGGGGCATGCGGTATACAGTGCCGCCGGCGAAACCAGTGCCGATACCGTAAACAGGATAGCCCGGGTCTGGGACCAGGTTCAAATCTCCGGGGTTGACAAAAGACAAAGAGATGTTGGCGATCCCTTCCTTGGAGCCGATCAGCGGCAGCACTTCCCGCTGCGGGTCCAGCTCCACGCCGTAGCGCTCGCGGTAATAGCGCGCCACTGCCTCTTTGAATTCCGGCAGTCCCTCATCGGGCGGGTAGTTGTGATTGGCGGACTGCCTGATTTCAGCGGCCATGCGCTCTATGATAAAGTCAGGGGTGGGCTGGTCAGGATCACCGATACCCAGGCGAATTACATCCACCCCCTGCTCCACCTTCTCCCGAATTTTTCGGTCGATCTCCGCAAACAGGTAGCGGGGAAGTTCTTTGATACGCTGGGCGGGTTCAATCATAAGAATCACCTCGAAAACGTGTTTTATAGTATACTGGTTATCTCTAGAAGGCAGGAGGAAAAATTTAGTGCACTTGTAGTTTAAGTTTAATTGGCACTCTTTAGCACCGGTCCCCACTCACCCCGGCCCTCCCCCACGAGGGGGGAGGGGGCCGGTAAACCTGCCAATTTCCCGTATTCACGGAGCCCAGTGCGGCGGCGGCAGCTCCCTCTCCCCCGGTGGGAGAGGGTTAGGGAGAGGGGGAAAGAAATCTGATGACCCGGCAGGGGCCGGAAAAAGTTACGCCCCCCCTCCCCGGCCCTCCCCCACGAGGGGGGAGGGAGTATTAAGCCCCGGCTTAAATCTTTTCTTCCGGCTTCTGACTTCTGAGTTCTGAATTCCCTAAAGCTGCTAAAGGCCTGCTTCTCCAGCTCTACTGTCTCCTGTATTCTCTCTCCTGCCTATTGTATCCCGTCTACTGTCCCCTCATAGACAAAGGTGGCGGGGCCTTCCATGTAGACCTGACCGTTGGTGGACCACTCGATCTGCAGGGTCCCGCCGGGCAGGTGCACCGCGGCCTGGCGCTCGAGGAGGCCCTGCAGCACTCCGGCAACAACTACAGCGCAGGCTCCAGTGCCGCAGGCAAGGGTTTCGCCGGCGCCACGCTCCCACACCGAAACAACTACCTCCGAGGGGCTGTTCACCCGGCAGAACTCCACATTCGCTCCCTGGGGGAAGAAGGCGTGCTTCTCCAGGAGCGGGCCGTGAGAACTGGCCGAAGCGGCCTGACCCTCCTTCAGGAAGATTACGCAGTGGGGGTTGCCCATGCTAACTGCGGTATAATAAAATTTTTCTTTGCCCGCCTCAATCTCTTCCGCAATGACACGGCGCGGCGGGCCGGATACCGGAACTCGCTCACTTTCCAAAACAGGATGCCCCATGTTCACCCGGACCAACCCTCCGGGCAAAAGGTGCGCCTCTTTAAGGCCGGCGGCGGTGGAGACGGTAACCACCTCCCCGCGGTGGGCCTGCTTTTCCGCCAGGTAGCGGGCTACGCAGCGCAGGGCGTTGCCGCACATCTCCGCTTCGGAGCCGTCAGCGTTGAAAATTCGCATCTCAACATCTGCTTCAGCTGAAGGGAAAAGCAGTACCAGGCCGTCGGCGCCGACAGAGAATCGGCGTTGACAGAGTCGGCGGGCTGTTTCGGCCGGGTTTTGCAGCTGCGCCGCTTCCCCGTCAATAATGATAAAATCATTACCCAGGCCGTGCATCTTGGTGAATTTCAATGGTCCACGCTTCCTTTCAATGAACAGATATTATTCAAGGATTCCCGGTCCCCCCCACCCCGGCCCTCCCCCACGAGGGGGGAGGGAGTATTAAGCCCCGGCTTTTATCCTGGCTTCTGAATCCCCTTGACCCGTCTAAAGCCGCTTTCCCGGTTCTCCTGTCTCTATCTCCTGTCAATTTTTCCCTACTGCCCACTCGCCTCTTCCCGGGCATCCTGTTCCAGCTGCAGATGCGCCGGAATACGCTCCAGCCTGGCCAGTTCCTCGTACGTCTCACGTTCGGCTACCAGCGCCGCCTGGCCCCGGCTTAAGAAAACTACCGCCGGGCGGAGATGCCGGTTGTAGTGGCTGAACATGGAGTGATGATAAGCGCCGGTGCTGAACACAGCCAGTATATCTCCGCTCTGCGGTGCGGGCAGTTCAATATCCCGGATCATAATATCCGAAGATTCACACGCCTTGCCGGCTATCGTCACTTTTTGCAGCGGTTCCCCCACAACCCGGTTGGCCAGGGCCGCCTCGTAGCGGGCTTCGTAAAGGGCAGTGCGCAAATTGTCCGTCATACCGCCATCCACCGGAACATAGGTGCGCAGGCCCGGCAGCTCTTTCACGTGGCCCACGGTATAAAGGGTAAGGCCCGCCTCGCCGACGATGGAGCGCCCGGGCTCCAGGGTTAGCTGCGGCAGCGGATAATTTAGCTCTTCGGCCTTCTCCCGCACCGCCCGGGCCAGCATTTGCAGAAAATCGCTGCGGCTGTAAGGGCGATCCTCCCTGGTGTAGCGAATGCCAAGCCCGCCGCCCAAGTTCAACTCGGGCAGAGCAACCCCGGTTTTATTGTGGATTTCCTGCAGCGCCGCCACCATCACCTGCGCCGCCAGGAAAAAGGGTCTGGCCTCCAGGATCTGTGAGCCAATGTGGCAGTGCAGGCCGCACAATGTTATACGCGGGCTCTTCAACGCTTCTTTCACCGCGGCCATGAGCTGGCCGTCGGAAAGCCCCAGTCCAAACTTGGAATCTTCCTGGCCGGTTTGAATATAATGATGCGTCTGGGCGCTAACACCGGGCCTGACCCTGAGCAGGATCGCGGCGCTGCGCCCCTGTTTTTCCGCTTCCCGGGCCAGCTGGGCCAGCTCGGCCCGGTTATCCACCACGATCCGGCCCACACCTAGCTCCAGCGCCATTTTCAGCTCTGATGCACTTTTGTTATTTCCGTGGAAATATATTTTTTCCATGGGAAAACCGGCCTTGTAGGCCAGGTACAGCTCTCCCCCGGAAACCACGTCCAGTGAAAGTCCTTCCTGCTGCAGCAGCCGGCACATGGCCATGGTTAAAAAGGCTTTCCCGGCATAGGCAATGCGGCTGTCCGGATAGCTCTTGGCCAGAAGGTCGCGATAACTGCGGCAGTTGTGCCGGATTAAATCCTCGTCATAAACATAGAGCGGCGTCCCGTAAGTACGGGCCAGTTGCACCAGGTCCACTCCGGCCATGGTGAGATGATTCTGATTATTAACTTTTACTGTTTCCGGTAAATACACCCCGGTTTCCCTCCCTATACTCTATTCGCTCGTGCCGCTGCTGCCACCGGCTGTCCCGGCTTCATCCTACTGCTGTCCCGAAAAAGAAAAAAGCTAACCCCTTTAAAGTTAGCCACTATCCGGATCACACAATCAAACAGTATTACCTGCTTGCCGTGAGATAGCGCTCCACCACAGCCGGGTTTGCTGCAGTGACAGTCCGGCAGTTATTCACTGCCGGCCCAGCTTCCGGGCCCGGGGAAAGGCCGGGAAGCTTCGGCGGCGTCCCCTTTCACCACCGTTCTTCAGGGCCCCTCGCCCTCCCGGTGGATACTGATGTTCACCGCGCCTCTACCTCGTTATGCAGATGAGGTCAAATCTTAAATTTTAAGTATTTTAACATGAAAGCCATCAACAGGCAAGGGAAAATTGTACACAACTATATATTTCGCAATTGTTATAATTATAGCCCTGCCATAGGGAACCTTTGGAACCCGGCAATGGTGAAATGGTTGTCAAAGGCAAAGGCATCTTGAATTTTTAACTGTCCCATTAGAACAAAAGAAACTGCATCAGTTAATGAAAACGGATGGTCGCTGTATTTTTGAAGTAGGGTAAAAGCATCAAATGTTGCATTAGGGTCTGCATATACTATTTTTACTTTGTCTGAAGCAGTAATTTTTTCCCACCAGGCCGAAGCTGTGGCCCACCCGCAATCAGTTCTGAGTAAGATATAAGTTTCAGCAACGACAAGGTTTGTTGTCAGAAAAACGGCGTAATTCTTGAAAGCCTGACGATAAAAATCTTTGGCCATTTCATAATGCTGATCGCGACGGTTGACAACTGCTACCCAGCCGGAGGTATCAATAAACAAAGTTTTCATTCGTCAATGCCCTTTTCATTTAGCACGAGGTAACGGTCATGTTGCTCCGCCAGATCCGTTTTTGTCCCCGAGCCGATGCCGATAATATCCAGTGCGGGATCATCTGGTCCAAGCTCCCTTTCCAACCCCTGATAGAGGTATTTACGCACCAGGGCTGACATGGAAAGATTTTGCTTATGCGCTACCGCTTTAAGCCGCTCTCTTAAGGATCGATCAAGATGAATCTGCAGTGGAACCTTACTCACTGCGATCACCACCAATATTTATTCATGAATTAATTATAACATGAATATTTATTCATAAACAATATTACCGGTACTGTTTCCTTAGCCTGCAGCGGGGTACAAGTCGAGAGCCGCATGGGGAACAGACATGGCGGTCATTCATCGGTCTCCACGAGAATATATAGGGTGTCTTCTTCTGGCAAGAAAACAACAGTGAGTACAGGTGTTACTCCTGTTTGACGGATTCCTCCTGCACCAGGCCGGTGATGGTGGGGCGATAGCGGCCGCTTTCCCGAACCCGGCGATCCCAGCGGCGTATGCCTAAGTACACCAAAACCAGCAGCAAAAAGCCGGCGCCGATGGCGGGCAGCTCCTGGCTGCCCTGCAGGCCGAGCAAAGGCGCCGCCAGGTACAGCCAGCCGAAAATACCGGCTATAAGGGCAAAAAGGGGCACCATGTAGAGCATAAAGGCGACAAAAATGCCCTGGCGGTCATCTGTTTCAATAAAGACCCGCTGACCCACCTCCGCCTTGAGCGTGTTTGACACTTTTACTATGTGATCCCGCCGATCTTCTTTGCCCAGGATGCCGCCGCAGCGGCCGCAGTTTTCACAGGAAAGGTGGCGCTGCATTTTCACCACCGCAGTGTCACCTTCCGTTGCTATGACTATGCCGACCCGTTCCAGAGGTACCATCCCCTTTAAACATGCTTTTGCCTAGTATAACCCGATCTACTTTAAAATTTATTTATGATTTGGCTTTAAAGCCGCGGTTTTTCTGCACATATGCTACCGCATTTTGGGCCATCCGCGACAGCAAGCCGTAAGCCTGATCCAGCTCCTCTTCGCTCAGGCCTGCACTGATAATCTCCGACCAGCGCTGCAGGATTGCCGCCAGCTTCGTCTGAAACTCAAGGGCCAGCGGAGTTAAAAAAACACGGTTGGCGCGGTGGTCTTCCCGGGATGCTTCCCGGCGCACAAAGCCCGCCTTCTCCAGCTTGCCAATGGCCCGGGCAGTGGTGCCTTTGTCCATATTCAGCAAGTGGGCCAGCTCCTCCTGGCGCATGCCGTCCCTATGGTACAGGGCCATGAGGAAGAGGAACTGACCTTTACCGATGGCGTAAGGTTTCAGCTCCCGGGTGATATATATTTGCCCGTAGCGATAGATTACTGAGATCCATCTGCCCAGGGATCTTTCCAGCACCGCCGCACCCCGCTTCCATCTTTTGCAAATGGATTACGGAAAAATTATACCCCGCTGCCCATTGGTTGTCAATGCAACCTAAGCGCACAGCAGCCCTGTATCACCACAGCAACAGCCAAACGGGCGGGAGCACCCGGCCCCAGCCCGTTTGGCCAACACAGCGGCGCTGCCGCCAGACGCAGTGGCCACCACCGCTTATCCGGCCGAAGGATCGGACACCGAGCCCATGAACAGGATGGCCCCGGTCTGGTCGTCAACGATGGCGAAAAAGTAGGGACGATCGATGATCAGGGTAAACACCTCGGGCATGGCCGTAAGCCTCATCTCCACAGAGGTGGCTGCAGCGGCCTCGGCACCTTCCTCATTCACCTCGATAAAGGTTTTATGCTTAACTTCGCTGATATAAAGATCCGCTTGGGAGCGCATGCCGCTAAAGTCAGCGGTCCCAGGGTCGAAGGCCGGCCCCATGCCCAGGGCTTTAAGGGCGTCGTTAAGCGTTGCTTCAAAGCCAAATTTAAAGCGGGGCAGCCCGATTTCAGCTTGCTGCTCCCGGAAAGATTTCATCCAGCTGTCCCAGTTTTCCCGGTTCAGCTCCGCGTAAAATCCGGCCAGGGAGCTGTCTAAAGCAGGCAAAAAGAGATACATGTTCACCCGCCCGTTCTTGCCGTAGGGGAGAGCGGCCGCTTGGAAACTATCCGTCTGCAGAATCCGGTAATCCCCCTCGCTAAACATGACCGGGTGTTCTATGACCGTGCCCTCCTCCAGGGTAAAGGGCATGTCACGGGTTTTCTGCTCGTCAAAAGGCACAGACCAGTGGCCCTTAAAATGGATGGCGTTGAGCAGGAAAAGGACCGTTAACGGATCAATGGGCGCCTGCACCATCTGATCAATCTTGCCTTTGGTTTTCTCTTTAACCCAGTCATTAATGGCGCCGGCGGCGCCGGGCAAATTGAAATCCAGCTGTGTTATTTCGGCGTCAAAGTAGTCGCGGCTGCGCTGCAAAAAGTCTTCGTTAAACGGCACTCCCTCCCGCGCCCACAAAGAGTTCGCCATGCTCAATTCTACCTGCGGGTCCGGGTTTTGCAAAATTGTTTGCAGGTCGGCAAAAGCTTTATTCACCTCTTCCGGTCTCATCCCCTGCAATAGCAGCGCCTCGGCCATGGCCCGGGCGGTATCGCCACCCGCCCCGTTATAGGTCATGGCCAGGGCTGTGGCCACACTGGCCGGTGAAATAAGTATATTTTCCTGGGGTTTTTCCAACCTGAGCTGGTGCAGCAGGTTGAAGCCAAAGCCGCTGATGGATTCCACCAGGCGCCCATCCAGCTCCATAACCGGCGCAGCCAGCGTTTCTTTCGGTTCAAACATAGCGCATCCCCCTACCAGCAGCAGGCTTGCCATCGCCATGAACAGCAATCCTGCGGCAACCGTAGTTAAATACCGCTGCATTACCATCCCCCCTATAATCTACAGGTATTTTTCCCGCGGCCCATGGCCAAATGGAAGCGCGGCAGCTTTACCGTCTCCGCTCGCCGGCTGCCGGCTGCCGCTTCAGCCGCTTCCCACACCGGGCCCGGTATTAGTACTGACAAAGATTTCCCAGGGATGGTTCCGGCACCAGGAACACCGGGTAAGGGTTGTGGTCAAAACACTCTCCATCCTTTGCTTAATGGGGCAGCAGCCCAGATCACCCGGCCGGCGGCGTAAATATTACCTGCACGTTTATGGCGCAGCAGCCCCTGTGCGTGGTATGAAGTGGCATGAAGAT
Organism: Bacillota bacterium; assembly: GCA_029782095.1. GTDB lineage: Bacteria > Bacillota > Dethiobacteria > DTU022 > DTU022 > JAKPEE01. The sequence goes on from JAKOVL010000026.1 coordinate 8,624, forward strand.
GGAAAAGGGCTGCCCCAGCTATTTTTTTAGGGCAGCCCCCTCTTGCCTCTACAGCTAAATGAAAACTCAGGCGAAAGCTTCAGGCACTTCTTTTAAGGTGGCGTAGCTGAACACGGGTCCGTCTTTGCAGACATAAAGCGGACCGGCATTGCAGCGGCCGCATTTGCCGAAGCCGCATTTCATCCGGTTTTCCAGGGTAGTATAGATCTGATCGTCGGCAAAACCGAGCTTCTTTAAGTTTTCCAGGACGAAACGGATCATGATCGGCGGCCCGCAGGTAATGGCAATGGTATTCTCCGGCGAGGGGCTCAAGTCCATCAGCAAGGAGGGGACAAAGCCCACATTGTATTCCCAGCCCTCTTCCTCCAGGTCGATGGTCAGGTGGCAGGAGAGGTCTTCACAGCGAGACATCTCTTTAAATTCGTCTTTAAAGCAGAGATCGTTTGAAGTCCTGGCGCCGTAGATCATGGTCAGCCCGGCGTAATCCTGCATATTGGCCTTGACATACTCCACGATGGGGCGCAGGGGTGCCTGGCCGATGCCGCCGCCGATGGTCAGGATCTTCTTTCCCTTCCACTCTTCCAGGGGGAAGCTGTTGCCGTAGGGGCCGCGCACGGTGATCTTATCTCCGGCTTCCTGCTGGTGCAGCGCCTGGGTCACCTTGCCGGCGCGCATGACGGAGAACCGTAAAAAATCACCTTCCGTAGGCGAGCAGGATATGCAGAACATGCTCTCGCCGACCCCCAACAGTCCGACCATGGCGCACTGCCCCGGGCGGTGGCTCCATTTTTGCCGTGCCTGCTCGTCATCCAGGGTCACTATGAAGGTCTTAACGCAGCGGTCACCTGTGGTTTCGTACCAGGTATCCTTTATGGTCGCGGTGTAAGGCACAAACGGATTCTCGACGGTTTTCATAGCGCCTCCTTCACCTGCCTTAAGATGTCGATCAGGTCGATGTTAACCGGGCAGTAGTTGATACACCGCCCGCAGCCGACGCAGGCGATCACATTAAATTTTTGCACAAAGTAGTTATACTTATGGTTGATGCGGTTGCGCGTCCGCTCCCGCCTGGTCGGGCGGGGGTTATGGCCGGAAGTATGCCGCGTATACTCTTCAAACATGCAGGAATCCCACATGCGGCAGCGGCGCGCTTCGAACCCTTCCACTTCGTCTTGAATATCAAAGCAGTGGCAGGTCGGACACAGGTAAGTGCAGGTGCCGCAGCCCAGGCAGGGGGCGGCTGTCTGCTGCCAGAGGGGATGCTCCCAAAGTCCCGGCAGTCCCTCAGGAATACCTGCGGTTTCAACGGAGCGTTTAATTTTCCCCTCCGCTTCCTTCACCACTTGCTCTCTTTGCTCGCGGGCCGCCTCGCCGGCTTCTTCGAGCAAATCCTGCGCTCCGTCCAACAAGGCCTTGCCCTTATCTGTAAGCGCTTCCAGGTAGTAGCTCTCACCCAAATCGACCATGAGCAGATCCAGCCCTTCGGTAGAGGCGGGGCCGCCGCCCACAGAGGGACAGAAGCAGTTCAAGCCCGGCTCGTTGCAGGCCAGGCCGACCACGGTAGTCAGCTCGCGGCGCTTGAGGTAGTACGGATCATCCACATCCCAGCGGAACAGGCGCTCCACCAGGTTCATCGCCCGGGCATCACAGGGGCGCACTCCCAGCAGAACCACTTCTTCGTCCAGCTGCGGCGTTTCAATCTCCATCTGTCCGAGCCGGTAGCGGTACAGTGTTTCCGTCTGGGGGAAAACCACGGCTTTGGGTGGGACCAGGGTATTGTCAAAATCAAGGGAAGGGGCCTCGCCTTCCGGTATGACGGCAAGGCGAACCCGGTCGCCCTGGCGCACCGGTGCCATGACCTTTTTCCCGGACAGTTTCCCGGTAAATTCAGTCCATTTTTCCTTATTTAACAGCATCGCTGACATATCACCCACCTCTACAGAATGAATTCTTCCGGGTCATCCGGCTTATAGCTGGCCTGGAAGGGCTTGCCCTCGGGATCAATGCCCGGCTCAAAGCCGTACTTCTCCCGCACCTCTTTGGCCAGCTTGCGGTTTAATTTACCCAGAGGAATGTTTGCCGGGCAAACCCGCTCGCACTCGCCGCATTCGATGCAGCGTCCGGCCAGGTGAAAAGCCCGGGCAATATGAAAGGCGGTATTTTCACTAAAATTAACGGCCCGGTTCACCCAGGTCGGGTTAAGCCGGTCGAGAATGCAATCCTCGCAGTAGCACAGCGGGCAGGAATTGCGGCAGGCGTAGCAGCGTATGCACCGGGAAAACTGCTCTTCCCAGTAGTCCCACCGGGCGTTTACTTCCATCTTTTCCACCGCGGCCACACCTTCGTCTTCGGGCCGTTCCCACTCTGCCACCGGTTCACCCAGGGTAATATCGCTGATCACCGGGTTGGGGTACCGGCAGAGGCGGCACTTTTCCGCCAATATTTCCTCGCGCGGGATCAAAATTTCCTCTCCGTTGCGCACCAGGACAAAATCGCCGCCCCTCCACTTAAGCTCCGCCGGACCGTCCGTCTCAGGATATTTTTCAGCCAGGAGCGCCACGTCCGCCATGCCGGGGCAGGGGCAGCCCAGCACCACGATTTGCTCACGCGTGATCCCTTTTTCCACCAGCAGCTGGACCACGGCCCGGCTATCGCAGCCCTTAACCATGAGGGCTACTTTGCGCTGATCCGGTGTCTCTCCCCGGGGGACCGGCAGCTTTTCGACCAGGGTCAGGTAAGTTGCCAAGTTGGTGTTGCAGAGGGGCGAAAAGGTCAGCGCTGCGGCGCCGGCGGCGTCCTCTACAAAGCAGGGGGCGATCCGGTAGCCGTAGCTGCCGGGGCGCCAGCCGATCAGGTACTTGACGTCATCTCGGGCGACAACTTCTGCCGCTGTCTTTCGCAATTGTTCCAGATCCATCTTTCATCCCCTCCCTTACCAGTCGATCTGCCGGCGCCTGAACCCTTCAAAGGGCCCGGCTGCGCGGGCATCTTCCACTGTTTTCTCCACGACCTCTTTCCACTTGTGGCCTTCCGAGGCCGAAACCCAACTCATGTTGAAACGGCGCGGGTCCACACCAACAAACTCCAGCAGTTCCTTTAAGAGCCCCAGCCGGCGGCGGGCGTAGAAGTTGCCCTCCATGTAGTGGCAGTCCCCGGGATGGCACCCCGAGACCAGCACCCCGTCGGCCCCCTGCTGGAGCGCATTCATCACGTAAAGGGGGTTGACCCGGCCCGAGCACATCACCCGGATCACATGCAGGTTGGAGGGGTACTGCACCCGGCTGGTTCCGGCCAGGTCGGCCCCGGCGTAAGAGCACCAGTTGCATAGAAAAGCGACAATATTCGGTTCAAATTGCTGGCTCATTTCATGACCCCCAATGCCGCGATTTGCGGTAAAATCTGGCGATCCCGGAACGACTTGGGCTGAATCGAGTCAGAGAGGCAGCCGGCCGAACACGAACCGCAGCCCTTGCACAGGGCCTCGTTCACCCGGGCCACCTCGACCATGTGGCCCATGCGGTTCACGGTGACCAGCTCAATGGCCGTGTAGGGACAGATCTCCACGCAGAAGCCGCAGCCCCGGCAGGTGGCTTCGTTGACCGTAGCCACCTGGGCTCCAATTTTGACCTTGCCCTTGGCCAGGGGGATCATGGCCGAGGAAGCGGCACCCTTGGCCTGGGCCACCGTATCGGGGATATCCTTGGGCCCCTGGCAGCATCCGGCCAGGAAAACGCCGTCAGTGGCGGTATCCACGGGCCTGAGCTTGGGGTGAGCTTCCAGGAAGAACTGGTCAGGCGACTGGGATAAGCGTAAAAGCTCCATGATCTTGCGGTAATCGCTGCGCGGCTGCAGCCCCACCGCCAGGACGACCATGTCCACCTCGTCTTCCATGGGCGTGGCGGTAAGGGTATCTTCCACCTTGATCACCAGCTTGTTGCCCCGCTTGAATATCTCGGAGGGGTTGCCGCGGATATAGCGCACACCCTCGCGGCGGACCCGGTCGTAAAACTCCTCGAAGCCCTTGCCGAAAGCGCGCACATCCATGTAGTAGACGCGCACATTGGCTTCGGGGAGTTTGTCGATAACAAGGTGAGCCTGCTTGGCCGTATACATGCAGCAGACCCGGGAGCAGTGCTCCACGCCCACGCTCTGATCCCTTGAGCCGACGCACTGGATGAAAGCGATCTCCTTGGGGACAATTTCCTCTTCCCCGTTGTTGATCACAATCTTACCGCCCGTGGGCCCTGAGGCCGAAACGAGCCGCTCCATCTCCAGGCCGGTAATCACGTTGGGGTACTGCCCGTAGCCGTACTCGGGCTTGCGCGTGGCGTCGAAAACATCGAATCCTGTGGCTACGACAATAGCTCCCACCTTGAATTCGACAATCTCGTCCTGCTGCTCGAAGTTAATCGCCCCAGCACCGCAGACCTCGGCGCACTTGGGCCCTTTGCCGCATTTGCCCCGGGTCAGGTAGAGGCACCTTTCCGGGTCAATGGTATACTTGGCCGGAACAGCCTGGGGGAAAGGCAGGTAAATGGCCGATCGCTTGCCCATCCCTTCGTCGAATTCGCTGGGGATGCGGCCGGCCACCCGGCAGGCGGCGGCACACTCTCCGCAGCCGGTACACTTGTCGAAATCGACATAACGGGCCTTTTTACGGACCTTCACATCAAAATTGCCAATATAGCCGCTTACTTCCTCTACTTCAGCGTAAGTCATCAGCTCAATATTGGGGTGACCGGCGCTGTCCACCATCTTGGGGGTGAGGATACAGGCAGAGCAGTCCAGGGTGGGGAATGTTTTATCCAGCTGGGCCATGCGTCCTCCCACCGAGGGACTTTTTTCCACCAGGTAAACCTTAAACCCTGCATCGGCAATGTCCAGGGCCGCCTGGATGCCGGCGATGCCGGCGCCGATGACCAGGGCCGCCCGCTCGGCCTCCACCTCCCTCTCTTCCAGGGCTTCCAGCAGCCGCACCTTGGCCACTGCGGCCGCTACCAGCTTCTTCGCCTTGTCAGTGGCTTCCTCCCGGTTTTCGTGCACCCAGGAGCACTGCTCGCGGATGTTGGCCATCTCCAGGAAGTATGGGTTTAAGCCCACCGACTGGATCGCTTTCCGAAAAGTCGGCTCATGCATCCGCGGCGAACAGGAGGCCACGACTACCCGGTTCAGCCCCTCTTCTTGGATGTCGTTCTTGATCAGGAGCTGCCCGGGGTCAGAGCACATGTAAGCATAGTTGCGTGCCACTTTCACGTTGGGCAAACCTTTGGCAAACTCGGTGACGGCTTCTACGTCTACGGTTGCGCTAATATTGATGCCGCAGTGACAGACGTACACGCCTATTTTCGGTTTTTCCGTCATCTAATTTTTCATCCTCCCGCAGAGATTGGGCCACGTTTAACAGCCCCCTCAGGTATGGGCTTAGCCTTTCAGCTCCTTCAGCTTTTCCGCCAGCTTGGGCACAATCTTGAACATATCGTCCACGATGGCATAGTCGGCCACGGTGAAAATGGGCGCCTCGGGGTCCTTGTTCACAGCAACTATTGTTTTGGCCCCCTTAATTCCGGCCACATGCTGGAAGGCGCCGGAGATGCCCAGGGCAATGTACAGCTTCGGTTTAACCGACTTCCCGGAGGTGCCGACCTGGCGGTCATGGGGCAGCCAGCCCGCGTCCACGGCAGCCCGGGAGCCGCATAAATCGGCCTTGATCACTTCGGCCAGCTCTTCGATCACCGGCAGGTTTTTATCTTCCTTGAGGCCGCGGCCGATGCCGACCAGAATTTCGGACTGGGTGATATCCACATCGCCCACTTCCGCCTCGATATATTCTACAAACTTGCGGTAATCCAGATCTTCCTTTAAAGGAGATTCGATCTTCTCCACGCTGCCCGCAGCGGAGGGCTCCGGTGCTTCAAAAGCGGACTCGCGCACCGTCACCAGGTAGGTGTCGGCCGGCTTGAAAGCGATTTGGGCATTAACCTTGCCCGAATAAAGCTGGCGGGTGGCTTTCAGCGTGCCCCCTTCCACAGCCAGGCCGATAACATCGGCCACGAAGGGCAAATCTTTCTCCACGGCCAGGGCCGGCGCCACATCTACGCCCTGGGCGGTCTGCCCGATCATGACCAGGGAAGGCTTGTAAGCATCGATCAGGCTTGATAAAACTCGCTGATACTTGTCGGCGTTGAAATGTTCAAAGAGGGGATCATCCACCACCAGGACCTTAACCCCGTAGCTGGCAATCTTTTCAGCCATGGCGTCAACGCCGCTGCCTAATAGCAGCACATTTACTTCGCCGCCCAAATCTTTAGCTATAGCCGGGGCTATGGCCAGCATTTCAAAGGTAATATCCCTTAAAGCTCCCTGGCGGTGCTCCGCCAATACAAGAACGTTACCCATTAGACCAAGCCTCCTTTAACCAGGATGGACGCCAGTTTCTCCGCTTTCTCCTCGGGTTCGCCTTCGATGAATTCCGCGGAGGAAACGACTTCAGGAATGTACAGCTTTTCCAAAACAATCTTGGAGGCGCCTGCGTCCACCTCTCCCGCGGGCAGCCCCAGATCATCTAAATTAACCACTTTCAGCTCTTTCTTCTGCGCTGCGCGAATACCGCGGATGGGAGCATAGCGGGGCTCGTTAATCCCTGTCTGGATGGTGAGCACGGCGGGTAGAGTCAATTCCACCACTTCCATCAGCCCGCCTTCCAGCTCGCGATGAGCCCTGACTTTGCCGTCTAAAATTTCCACCTTCTTGACCATGGCCGCGTGGGGCACACCCAGCTCTTCGGCCAGGGCCACACCGGTAGCCATCTGCCCGTCGTCGGCGGCCATGCAGCCGGTCAGCACCAGGTCGAATTCCTGCCCCTTGATCGCCGCAGCCAGCACTTTGGCCACCATGAGGGGGTCAAAAGCAGCGATGCGCTCGTCTTCAACACGGATGGCGTTATCACAGCCTTTGGCCATGGCCATACGAATCATTACTTCCGATTCCTTGGGCCCGATAGACAAAACAGTTACGGCGCCTCCGTGCTTCTCCTGGATCTGGACAGCCTCTTCCACAGCGTAATTGTCGGCATCATTGATGTCGAAAGAGAAGCGGCTGCTGTCCACCGAGATTCCGTCGGCATTTACTTTTACTTCCGCTTCAGAAGTGTCAGGCACATACTTGATGCACACAAAAGTTTTCATCAGTAGATCCACCTCCCGGTATTGGCAAATCTCTAATTAAACCAGTTCTCCCAGCAGCTCCATCATTTCCGCAACCCGCATTTCTTCCTCGTAGCCCAAAGATTTCATGGCATCTTCCAGGGTGAGCACGCAGAAAGGGCAGGCCACGGCCACTATTTGAGCTCCCAGGTCGTGGGCGTCTTTAATCCGGGTTTCCGCCAGACGCTCTTTTTTAGACTCGCTTTCGACCCACATCTTTCCTCCGCCGCCTTCACAGCAGAGGCTGCGCTCACGGCTCCGATCGAACTCCACCAGCTCCGCCCCGTCGATGCTTCTGAGCAGGCGGCGCGGTTCGTCGAAAACACCGCTCTGCTTGCCCAGGTAGCAGGGATCATGAAAGACGATTTTCTTTTGCAGCCCGTCTTTCCAGCTCAATTTACCCTGCTCCAGCAGTTCCGCCAAAAGCTGGGTGTAGTGGATTACCGGCTTATTCAGGTCGGGGTAGCGGTCTTTATAGGTGGTGTAACAGTGGGGCGATAGAGCGACGATACGCCCGGCCTTGAATTCATTTAAGAATTCGGTGTTGCTTTCCACGATCTCCTCAAAAAGGAGCTCTTCGCCCAAGGTAAATACTTCGCTGCCGCAGCAGGATTCCCCTTCCGCTATGAAGCCATAATCAACGCCGGCCTGGTTCAGCAGGCGCACCAGGTTCTTGGCGATAACCTGGACACGGGGATCGTAGGCGATGGTGCAGCAGACAAAGAACAGGTTTTCCACGGGCGTATCGGGTTCGGCGATCTTGACATCCAGACCTTCCATCCAATCGTAGCGGGTGGCTTTTGGCTTCTCCCAGGGGTTGCCTTCCAGGTAAACACTCTCCAGGGCGTTGCGTACAGTCGCCTGAACTTTTCCGCTATCCACCAGCATAGACCGAAGGCCGAGCAGCACCTCCAGCGGTTTTAATCCCTTGGGGCAGCGCACCGCGCAGGTATGGCAGGCGGTACAATCCCAAATCTCCGCCAGCTTTGCCAACTCTTCCAACTTCTCTTCATGATAAGCATCGTAAACAAAGCGGCGTACATTCAGGTTGGTCCGCACCGTAACCGGGCACCCGCCGGTGCAACGTCCGCACTGGATGCAGCCAAGCAGGTCAAACTTTTCGGTAAATGTCTGGTTTTCGGTACTCATCTTCATACCCCGCATCAAAAAGTTTATTTTTCCTCGAGCCCCCCTCACCGTTTTTTATACTTCCGGGGCAATGGAGGAAATCGTAAAACAATAAATGGCCTGTAATTGCTCACCTCCCTAAGTTAAATGTGAGAAAATTTGCTGACATGTTCAAACTAAGCCTAGAATTTCGACACCTCTGAAGATAAATCCTGCAAAAAATTTTTTCAGTCTTAAATATTTTCCCTAGGCAATTATTTGCCTAGGAAAGTGAATCGGAAAGATGGGTTAGGGTAGAATGCCCCCTCTCCCTAACCCTCTCCCGCCAGGGAAAAGGGGACTGATGGATTCCGGAACTGGCTGGCTAACAGGATATTCTCCCTCCCCCCTGGTGGGGGAGGCCGGGGTGGGGGGGCGTAACTTTTCTCGACCAAGGCCAGGTTGCCAGGATCCCTTCCCTCTCTCCCTATCCCTCTCCCACCGGGGGAGAGGGATAGCCCAGTTTTATACGCTCGTCGGGTAATGGAGGTATTCCCTTCCCCAGGTGGGGAGCATGAGGCTGGGGCATAATACTGGAGACAAGAATCGGGGATAATAGGTGTAGGCAGTAGACAGCATGCAGTGGGCACTAGAAAGAAGAAGCATTGGCGGGAGGCAGCAGGTCTATACCTAGACCTAAAAATCCGGGAGGTGATAAACATGGAAGGGAGCAAACTTAACCCGGCACCACTCAGTGAAGAAGCTTTACAAATCTTAAAAGAAGCGGAAAGCGCCATTAATCAGCGCATGGGCCTGGAAACCGATCCAGACAGGGAAGTTTACCTCATTGCTTTAAATCGGTCCGGAAAATGACAACTGTAAAAACTTGTATGAGTTGGGAGTTGACAATATGCTGCAGCTAAGTTAACTCCCATTCTATGTCTACTTTGTCTCTGACAGATCGTCAATTTCTTAAGCTGAAAGTCAGATCAACATATTTCGTAAACTTATAAATAATTATATCCCCTTTCAGCCATGCCAATAATGGAGGAACTTTGTAGTATTATAAAATTTTTTCCTTGGAAAAAAAGGTATTTAGAAAATTGTGTCGAATAGTAGCTACAAACCAAAATGCAACGGGGTTAGGGCGCTATGAACAAACTCGAATACAGTCGAATAAATCTGGATGAAGAAATTGAGCTGCTTCGCAACAGGTTAAATGAGCAAAAAAACATTGCTAGCAAAGAAGCAATGAGGCTTAGCATCGAGCTGGACAGGTTGATCTTAATCGCCATGCAAGAAAAAGGGTATGACAGCCGGAAGAGACAGGATCCAGGAGACAGGGTGCAGGAACCGGCAAGCAGAACTTAGAATTGATAAGAGATGAATAGCGGGGCGGGTCCAGGTAACAAGTAATGGGCAATTTTAGCATGTACGGGCGCAGCGTGCTGCGCCCGTAGTTTTTTTACAGCCGGCAGGCCTAACGCTAAACAATAATCATGGTGCCAGCGGGGGCTTCTTCAATGGTGCCGATGGTCCAGCCTGTTACACCGGATTGCGCCAGCGACGCCAGCATAGCTTCCAGCCTGGCAGGCGGAACGGTGATGAGCAAACCGCCGGAAGTTTGCGGGTCGGCCAGCAAGATCAGGGTATCATCCCTTAACGCTGCGTCGCCTAGCCACTGGACGTAGTTTTGGTAGTATTCGAGGTTGCGGTAGGCGCCTCCCGGGATTAATCCCTGGTCAGCCGCTTCCCGCGCGCCCGGGTAGAAGGGAATAGCGGCGCTCTCCAGGCGGGCGCCGATTCCGCTGGAAAGGAGCAGCTCATGGAGGTGCCCCAGCAGTCCGAACCCAGTGATATCGGTGCAGGCGGACGCCCCCTGTTCAACTGCAGCCCGGCTTGCGGCGGCATTTAAGGCAGCCATGCCCCGGATGGCTTCCTGCACTTCGCGCTCGGTGAAAATCTCGCCTTTCAAGGCGGTGGTAATTATTCCGGTGCCCAGCGGCTTGGTCAGAACCAGCCGGTCTCCCGGACGGGCACCGGCGGTGGTAATCATTTGGTGCGGGTCCACTACGCCGGTTACGGCCAAGCCGTATTTGGGTTCAGGGTCCTCCACACTGTGACCGCCGATGAGCGTGGCCCCGGCTTCCTGAATTTTATCGAATCCCCCCAACAGAATTCGCTCCATAATCTCGAGGGGCTGGCAGCTGCTGGGGAAACAGATCAAGTTAAGGGCGGTAAGGGGTTTCCCGCCCATGGCGTAGACGTCGCTTAAAGAGTTGGCTGCGGCAATTTGGCCGAACATATAGGGATCGTCCACCACCGGGGTAAAAAAATCTACGGTCTGCACCAGGGCCAGGTCATTGTCCAACCGGTATACTCCGGCATCAGCAAAATGCTGCTCCCGGTTGAGATAGCGCGGATCTTCCACGGCGGGCAAGCGGCACAGAACCTGTGCCAGGGCTCTTGGCCCGATTTTTGCCGCTCACCCGGCGGCGGTGGCCATTGTCGTCAACCTTACTTTTTTCTCCTCCATTACCCGCCACCTCCTGTTCAAGAAATTAGATACCGGATTGCTATTCATGGGCGGGGAGGGTAACCTGTACGCCCCCCTCCCCGACCCTCCCCCACGAGGGGGGAGGGGGAATACCCGCTTACCAGTCGGCGCCGGGGTCCGGCTGTTCCCTCTCCCCCGGTGGGAGAGGGCTAGGGAGAGGGGGAAAATAGCTCCTCGCCACCCAAAAACATGCTGCCGGGCTAATTGCCGTTCACGACATTAAGTAGGGAACAAAACCTGGCGCTCCCCTGCCAAATTGCTATTCATGGGGGGGGAGGGTAACCTTGTACGCCCCCCCTCCCCGACCCTCCCCCACAAGGGGGGAGGGAGTTTAAAACCACAGCTTTAATCATTTATTCTGACGTCTGGCTTCTGAGTCTGGGTTCTCTTTGCTCTTAGAGTGCCCAAAATCTGCTTCCCCGTTTCTCCTGTATCCTGGCTTCTGTCTACTGTATCCGATCACCTGGTTCCTGCTCTTGCCGGGCCCTTAATACGCGGTGATCGCCGACGCGGCGCGTCAGCCTAATTTGATCGAAATGCTCCAGCAAAGCCTGGATATATTTGCGGGAACTGCCGCTTAAATCACGGAACTGGGCCAGGGTGAGCGTCTCGCTGGAAGCGAAGTGACGCCGCAGCAGCTCCACCGCTCCCCGGTAGGCTTCGCTGTGAAAATAGAGATCCTCCGCAACTTTAACCAGGGTCCCCTGGGAGACCAGATAGGCGAACAGCTCCTCCTGGCGACGGCTGTCTGCGCCGGCGGACTTCGCCGCCTCGCGTGCGGAGGGAGGCTGCAGCCCGCCCTGTTCGTAAATGCGGACCAACCGTCCCAGCACCTCTGCCTCTTCCGGCGAAGGAGTGGGGATATAGCCGTGCAAGCTGACCAGGTCACCCCGCACGGTTATCTTATCTGCGGCAAGCCGCCCCAGCAGGGCATCATATTCGCGCAGGCTGAAAGCCCGGGGCAAGACGCCGCGCAGCTGGGCCCGGGATATCCCGGGTGCGAGGGGGAATTGCCGGTGAAACTGCTCCAGACGGCTCAAAATTTTCGCTTCCCACTCCTGCAGGCTTGCCCTGGTGGCAAAGCTTTCTCCCAGGGATTCGATCACATTTTTCTGCCGCAGCGCTTCCATGATTTCCGTCAGGCGCTCCGCGGGCAGGCGGGTGGCTTGGGCCAGCTTGGGCAGGTCGGCCACTGTTAGCTCTTCCAGCTTCTGGCGGACAAAAGCTTCATCGCCACCTGTTTCCAAATCCTGCTCCAGCTCGGAGAGATGCGCTAGTACAGACTGGCGAAAGCGGCGGTGCCGCGCCGGCGACGGATCGAGGACCCTGCCGCCCCCAATGGTGGTCATGGGCGAATAGGAGCGGATGATGAAAGGGTCTCCCCGCTCGGCCACCAGGGGGCGCTCCAGCCGGCACTGCACCAGGGCCGCTTCCCCCGGCCGCAGCTCTTCCCGGTCCAGCAGCAGCAGGCGGGCCACGGTACGGGCGGTGCCGAGGAAAAAGTGGACCGGATCCAGATTTTTCAGCAGCCGCGGCGCCCCTGGCAGTAAAGTCAACTTAACATCGATTAAGGTTGTGGGGCGGTAATAACCGGGAGTGCCCACCACGGCGCCCCGGGAAAGCTGCTCTTTTTCCAGGCCGGACAAATTTAAGGCCACCCTCTGGCCGGCCTTCGCTTCCTGAACGTCACGCTCGTGCACCTGGATGTTGCGCACCCTTGCTTCCACTCCGGGCGGGATTACCGCCACCGTATCGCCGGTGCGCACTGTTCCCGAAAAAAGCGTCCCGGTGATCACCGTGCCGAAACCGGGCACAACAAAGGCGCGATCCAGGGGCAGCCGCAGCGGCCCGGCGGCGTTGCGCGGCGTCACCTCTCTGGTCATGGCATCGATAAGGGCCTTGAGCTCCTCGATCCCCAGCCCGGTCAGGGCGGAGACAGGCTGCACCGGGGCGTTTTCCAGAAAAGTGCCCTTTAGCTCTTCGCGGATTTCTTCTTCCACCAGTTCGCGCCACTCTTCGTCCACCAGGTCAATTTTGGTGATCACCACAATCCCTTTTTGCAACCCCAACAGCTCAAGTATGTTCAGGTGCTCCCTGGTCTGGGGCATCACCCCTTCATTGGCGTCCACCACCAGCAGCACCAGGTCCATCCCCGCCGCCCCGGCAAGCATATTGTGGATAAAGCGTTCATGGCCGGGGACATCCACTACCCCGGCAAGGCGGCCGCCGGGCAGCTTAAAGGGGGCAAACCCGAGATCGATGGAGATGCCGCGCTCTTTTTCTTCGCGCAGGCGATCGGTATCTACCCCGGTGAGGGCTTTAATAAGCACGGTTTTGCCGTGATCCACATGCCCGGCCGTGCCGATGATCAGATGTTCCAAGCCGGTTCAAACCTCCTTAACCGCGTACAGCCCGGGCCAGTGCTTCGATGAGCTGCTCTTCCTGCTCCGGGAGAATGGTGCGCGGATCTATGAGAAGGCGCTCTTGATGCAGCCGCACGATTACGGGAGGGCGGCCTTGGCGCAGCCGCTGCGCCAGCGCGGGCGGGCTGATTAGGGGCGGGTCCAGGGCTACCAGGAAAGTGGGCAGCTCTGCCGTGGGCAAGGCCCCGCCGCCGACCCGGGAGCTGCCGGGTATGACATCGATCCCTGCAGATCCGCACACCTGTTTCAGGCGGTCGGCCAGGGCAGAGGCACGCCGCTGCAGCTCTTCTCCGCCGGCTGTAAGCATGCGCCAGACCGGGATGCGCTGAACGGCCGTATCCTCGTCCAGGTAGAGGCGCAGTGTCGCTTCCAGGGAGGCCACCGTAAATTTATCCACCCGCAGGGCCCGGGCAAGCTGGTTGCGGCGGATCCGCCCCACCAGTTCTCGCCTGCCCACTATAATGCCGGCCTGGGGACCGCCCAATAGTTTATCACCGCTAAAGGTTACCAGATCCATCCCTGCAGCCACGGCATCCTGTACCCTGGGCTCCGGCGGCAGGTTATAGCGAGACAGATCCAGGAAGACACCGCTGCCCAGGTCTGCGATGACCGGGATGTTTGCGGAGTGTCCTAAGGATGCCAGTTCCCCCGCCTCGACGGCGGCGGTAAAGCCGATGATGTGGTAATTGCTGGTATGCACTTTGAGCAAAGCCGCGGTCTGTTCGTTCAACGCTGCTTCGTAATCGCGAAGATAGGTCTTATTGGTAGTGCCCACCTCCACCAGGCGGGCGCCGGAGGCGGACATCACTTCAGGAATACGAAAGGAGCCGCCGATTTCCACCAGTTCGCCGCGGGACACCACCACTTCTTTGCCGGCGGCGATGGTATTTAAAACCAGAAATACGGCAGCGGCGTTATTATTGACCACCACTGCCGCTTCAGCCCCGGAAAGCTCGCAGAGGAGCTCTTCCAGATGGGCCTGGCGTGAGCCGCGCTGTCCGCTTTCCAGGTCATATTCCAGGTTGCTGTAACCTTCGCTGACGGAGCGGATCGCCTCTGCCGCCTCCGCGGCCAGGGGCGCCCGCCCCAAGTTGGTGTGCAGGACTGTGCCGGAAGCATTAATGACCGGGCCGAGGCTGGGCCTGGCCCGTTTTTGGGCCTCCTGTGCCGCTTCACTGGCCAGGCGGCTCGGGGATAGATCGATGCTTCCCGGCAGGCCTCCCTCTGCGGCGGCCTGTTGAAGACTTAAACGGTAGCTCTCCACGGTTTTCTGCGCTGCCGCCACAATGATCCGCCGGGGCATGATCTCCGCCAGCTCCTGCAGCACCGGCTCCCGCAGCAGCCGGTCCACCGCCGGCAGTTCACGCAAGTATGTCCGAAAGTCGCTCAAAAAAACACCCCGCTGGCACCCAGCAGCCAGTTCACAGGAGACAGGGAAAAAAGCTATATCCTGGCACCACTGGCTTATTGATCCTATAAATACACCTTAACAATTATATCCTGTCCAAAGAGGTCTGCGCAACTTTTCGCCCACCACAACCCAAAGGAACACTGTGGCTAAGGATTGGCGCGGCCTGATTTTCGCTCAATCAACAGTTTAAAGACTGCCGTTCCCCTGGCGTCGCCAATTGCAAGCCTGGAGGCGGCTTCAGCCCCTCCATACCGGGCGACAAGTCCCTGCAAGGCCGCCATTTTTTCCTCTTCATCTTCAACCAGGGTTATAGCCCCTTCAACCATGACGCTCTTAAAGGCCACATTGAACTTGCAGGGGTGTTCCGACTTCTGCACTTCCAATAAATGATCTACCAGGAAGCAGGCGCGCCCGCCATCTTTAATGCAATCAATTTTTCTCCCCCGCGGGGCGCCGTGAAAATAAACGGCCTTGCCGTCGTAATAGTAGCACAACGGTACGACATACGGCCTGGCGTCGCGGCAAAGCCCCAACCGCCCCACTTCGCCATGGTTCAGTATTTGTTCAACCTCTTCTGCCAATAATTCCCGGCTCATGCAGCCTCATCCTCAGCATAATCGTCTGCTCAGGAAACAGAGGCAAGTTTAATAAGCAACGCCTAATCCGCCGTCAGCAAGGCCGCTCCAGGCGCCCGGCCCTGCCAGGCAGCAAGGCTGCGCACCTCTATTTCCGAATCTCAACATGGTTACAGGGTATTTCGGCTTTCATCTTCATCGATCCTGCAAAGAGGCGTTAATTCCTGCCAGCCAGGCTGCCTCTTGTTTCGGGGGCGGCTCGGCCCCACCAAGGAATTGCCGGAGCCGGATGAAAGCCGCTGTTCAACGCGGCGGCGATTCCTGGTATAATCTAAAGAAGTGTTGCTGATCGTAATGGCCTGCTGGGATGAGGGAAACATGGTAAAAATACTCCTATAAACAGGAGGAGTGCCAATGAAGCGTTTGCCGACGATTTGCATCCTGCTGCTGCTTTCTGCCGCTGCTGCCCTGGTTATTTCCTGCAAGCCTGCACCGACCTTGCCGGAACAGCAGCCCCAGATTAGGGGAAAAGTTGAAGGGCTGACCCTCTCGGAAAACAACCTGGATATCACCGGGTTTATTTTCATCACCGGCACCGCAGACCAGGAAACACCCTATAGCCAGGCCCTGGTCACTGTCACCAGCCTCACTGAAATATACATCCTCAGGGAAGGGCGCTTAGAGCAGGCCCGCTACAAAGATATCCAGGACGGCAGCGTCCTGGAAGTATGGTTCACCGGGCCGGTTACAGCAACTCAACCGGTCCAGGCGGAAGCAGGAACAGTGCTCATCCTGGAATAGCTGCCCTGGCACTTAAGTTTTTTGCTTTGTCCACCAGGAAAACTGCCCATGCCCCATGCATATAATTTAATCGTGCCGCATTCTTTGCCGGCCGCCCCAGGCCTGGCAATGCTTAATGATTTTTTGGGGAGAAATGACTCCGTCAGTCCGCCGGGGTGAGGTAAAGGCGGCAATATACAGAAAGAGATGATCCGGTGGGCGACAGCAACCTGAGAGGAGACGGCAGGACGCTATCAGGCGGTAATCCGGCAGAGAAAGGAGACCGGCCAGAGCAAAACTCGCCGGCCTGGAAGGGCTGCCGCAGCGCCCATGGCCCGGCAGCTGAAGCCGGGGCTGCAGCAGGCGGCTTGCTGCCGCCGGGCCGCACCTTTCCGCAAATTGAACCGGGCAGTATGCGCGAGCTGGCCGATCAACTGGACCAGGAAATAGCTGCCGCCGCCATGGAGGCAGCCTTAAGCCTTTACGATTTTTCCACAAAAACAGAGCTGGAAATCAACGGGTTTGACCCGCTCTATCCGGCCAGCATGATTAAAACGCTGCTGCTGCTGGCCGCGCTGCACGGTCTGGAAGAAGGGCGCCTTTCGCTGCAGGAGCTGCATTATCTTTGCGAACAGGACCGCTATGCCGGTGGCACGCGGGTAGCAGGATCAGGCATACTGCAGTATGCCGAAAACGGCAGCGCCTACACCTTTCAAGAGCTGCTTTCGCTGATGGTCAGTTTTAGCGACAACATCGCGACTAACATTGTCTATGACCGGGTTGGCGCTCCTGCCGTGGCAGAGACAGCCAGAAAACTGGGCTTGCGGCAAACCGCCTTTACCCGCAAAATGTACGAAATGGAATCGCCGCTCCCTTCCAACGTTTCCACTGTTCACGACTTGACCCGTCTGCTGGTGGCCCTGGAGGAAAGGCAATTCGTCGGTGATAGCTTCAGTGAAATGGGCATCAGAATGATGCTGGAAACCATCGATAAAGGGCGAATCGGCCGCTACCTTGACGGCGGTGCTATTAAAGTGGCCAACAAGGTCGGCACTGTTACTGGCATTGTAGGAGATATGGCCCTGATTTACCTGCCGGCCCGTCCCCCCCTGGCCCTGACTGTAGCAGTAAAAAATCCGCCTGACCAGGAAGAGGCGGCCCGCCTAATCGGGCGCCTGGCCAG
>JAKOVL010000042.1 GCA_029782095.1 Bacillota bacterium
TTACAACCGAACTGAAAAATATCACTACCGAGATCGGGCAAAATCTTCTCCCCGTGGTTACGCCTGCCCTTGCGAAATTGCGAGATTTGATTAAGGATTTAGCCCAGCGTTTTAAGGAAATGTCTCCTGAAACGCAAAAAAACATCATAACAATAGCTGGACTTGCTGCAGCAATCGGTCCTTTGCTTGTTGTTATAGGCAAAATAATCACAAGCTTTGGAACGGTTACTATGCTTTTGGGTAAATTACCAATCGCCATCAAAGCTGTCGGCGCTGCCATGGCATGGCTTGCCGCCAACCCTATCGGCCTCGTGATAACCGCTATCGGCGCTCTAATTGCTGCAGGCGTTTTAGTCTACAAAAACTGGGATACCGTGAAATACTACGGCTTACAAGCCTGGGGCTACCTCAAAGTCGGCGTACTCAAAGCCATAGACGCTATCGCAGGGGCTTACGAAAAACTTCTTGGCTGGGTGCCGATTTTGGGCGACAAAATCCGGGAGGCTCATGCGAAGGTCCGGGCTGCCATTGAGGCCGAGCAGGATATTTTGAGCGCAAGAGTAAAACCCGGCACGGCGAAAAGCGGTGCAGACGTTGCTAAAGGTTTTCGAGAAATAGAGCAAGAATCCCAGGCCGCCGCCAAAGGAGTAAGGGGCGCCGCCGGGGATATTTCCGGTGCACTGGACGATATCGTTCCCGACTTTGATGAGTTGGGTAATGCCGCTTCAGGCGCCAGCAGCAAAACAAAAGAGGCCGCCGAAAAAATTAAAACCGCCTGGATAGGTACCACCGAAGCTATAAAATCAGCCCTGTCTCTACTCCGCACTCGCCACGAAACAGAAATGACCTATGCCGAGATGGAAGGCGACAAAGTTGAGATTCTACGCCTGAAGCATAAACAATTATCTGAAGAGCTCGAAGCTCAAAAAGCCGTAGTTGCCGCCACCCGCAAAGAATTGGAGGAAGCCACAGCTGCCGGGGTGAAGGAAGGCGAGACCACAGAGGATCTTGCCAAGCGCATTGATGAGCTGAATAAAAAACTGGCCGATGAAGAAAAAGCACAGGCTCAACTGGAAAAGCAGGTTTACGACACCAACGAAGCCATCAAAGCCCAGGGTAAAAGTGCCAAAGATTTAGCCCAGGAGCTTAAGGACGTGGCCGACGCATATTATACAGATCTGGCCAAAGCATTAGAAGACTACCAGGAAAACGTCAAAAAAACAAACGACGAACTTAAGCGCGAAACCGAGGTCCTGCAGCGCGACCTTGCCGCCAAGCTGGACGACATCGCCGCCCGTGGTGCAGAACGCGAGCGTCAGGTTACAGAGCAGTTCCAGCGTGAACTGGAGAACCGCACCCGGGCGCTGATGAACTTCGTGGGGCTGTTTGACGAAGTAACCAGCCGCGAAGTCTCCGGGGAAGCGCTTCTCCGTAATCTCGAGGGGCAGGTCAGCGCTTTTGAGGACTGGCAGGAAAATATACAGAAACTTGCCGAGCGCGGCATCGACAAAGGCCTGCTGGACGAGCTCCGGGAGATGGGGCCGAAAGCCGCGCCGGAAATCGCCGCACTAAACACCCTCACGGATGAGCAACTTACCCAGTACGCCGCACTCTGGAAGCAGAAACAAGAGCAAGCCCGAAAAGAGGCCACGGCGCAGCTTGCACAGCAGCGCGACGAAATGAACCGTCAGCTAGAAGAAATCCGGGCAGATACAGCAAACCAGATGGAGCAGCAGCGCCGGGAAGTAGCGCAGAAGCTGGCCGAGATGCAGGCCAAGGCGAAGGAAGAGCTTGAAAAATATCGCCTGGAATGGGAAAAGAAAAACGAAGAGATTCGGAAGAACACCGAAAAGAATATTCAGGACATCCACAGCAGATTTAATGATTTAGTCGGTAAATCTACAAGCTACGGCGTAGCGCTTATGGAAAACTTTATGGATGGCATCGACAGCCAGATGCCTGCGCTGATAAGTAAACTGGAATCTATTGCCGCCATGATAGATAGTTACATGCCGCACAGCCCGGCGAAGCGCGGGCCGTTGAAAAGAATCGGCGAGTGGGGCCCTGCACTGGTTGGCAGCTTGAGCGAAGGTATCAAAAAGAGCATGCCGCAGCTTGAAGCTGCCATGCGTAGTCTTGCGAGTGTCCCGGCGTCAGCTTTAGCCGGGGGTAATACAGTATCTAATTATTACAACACCAGTGATAACAGGGTTATCAATATCACTGTCCAAGACGGGGAGGATCTACTTCGCACCTTGCACAGGTTAGGGGTGAGGATACCGTGAGCAGGCATCTTTATATAGCGGGGGTTGACAGGATAGCTGATTTAGAACGTGGGAGCCTGCGAATTGAGCAGGCTCTTACTTATCAAATAGATACCTGTTCTTTCAGCATCAAGGGCGACCCTCCGGTCGAGGGTGAGGAAGTAATTATTGAAGATGACGTGCTCGGTCGGCTTTTTGCCGGCCTCATCGTCAAAGTCGAACTTGCCCGCACCTTCCCCGACAAATCAATCAAGGTTTGGAATGTAGACTGCGACGACTACACCGCCCTTCTTGACCGCCGGCTAGTGGTTGAATCCTATGAAAATATGAGCGCTAG